>DATKXY010000275.1:0-53573 GCA_035528795.1 archaeon
AAGCAGGTTCCGGCAAAAGATTATGTCATATAGCCCCTTGCCGGCAAACAGCGATTTTTCAAGTATATTGCCCTGGATAAAATTAACCGTCTCTTTTAACATTGGAATTACCACCAGGCCCTCTCCAGTCTCTTCGAAATATTTCCCCCGGAAATCGAAACCCTGGTAACGGAAGGAGTTTTTTCCATAGACCCCGTTTTTTGCTTTTCCCAGAGCTTTTCTGCTGATATCGACAGCATCGATCTGGAACTGACCGGCGCTCAGGCCGGTCTCGAACAGCGAAATGGCAATCGAATACGGTTCTTCACCGCTCGAGCAGGGCGCACTGAGAATACGGAGTTTTCTCCCACGGGAAAACGGCAGCCATTGGGTTTCGGCATAATTCCGGAGAAAGAGGAAAGGCTCTTTGTCCCGGAAAAACCAGGTCTCCGGGATGAGCACCAGCTCGATAAGCTCTTCCAGCTCTTTTTCCGATTTCATCAAAAGGTCAAGGTAGGCCTTGGCCTCGGACAGGCCGCAGGCCGCCAGCCGCTGACGGACAGCCCTCTCGATCGTTGCCGTACCGACCAGGATGGGATCCAGCCCGATTTTTTCCCTCAGCAGAGATTCTATGGCTTCCCGCGACACGATCCATCACTCCCGGCGATCAGTAAACAGCGACTTTTGTAAGGACTCTGGCAGAAGGCCGCTGATCCGCACAATTTGAATTATCTCCCGGTCTCTTTTGAGGATTTCTCCCAGATAGGGAGCTTTTTCCACTTTGATTCCGGAGGCGATAATCTCGCTTTCGGATGCTTTCATCGTTTCGGTGACCCCCTCGGCGATCAGTCCGAGAATCCGGCCGGTATTTTTCCCCCCCGGATAGTCGACCAGAATGATCCGTGTCCCCAGAGACCCGGCGCACGGTTTTTTGTGGACGAGACGGCAAAGGTCGACAACCGGGACAACAGCCCCGTGATAATTGAATACCCCGGCCACGTATTGAGGGGTGCGCGGAATTTCCGTGAGATTGATTCTCGGGACCACCTCGATGACCTGGCTGGTATCCAGGGCGTACCGATTCCTGTTCAGGGAAAAAAGAAGCAGCAGCATAATCACTCACTCACTTTGAACCGTGAAACTTCATCCCGCAGACACTTCGAGGCCTCATTGAGTTGGCCGACAGCGTTATTAAATTCGCTCAAAGAACCCGAAGTCTGCTGGATCGCCTCGTTAAGCTGTACCATCGTCTCGGAGATCTGCTGCGCTGCTTTGGATTGAGATTCCATCCCATCGTTCACTTCCATGAAGCGGGGGGTCAATTCCTGGACGCGGATAATAATCTGCTCCAATTGCTGGCTGAGTTTTTCAATATTTTCCACTGCCTCTCTGACCTCTTCACTGAACTTATCCATTTCCATAACACCTGCCGAGACAGCCGATTGCATTTCCTTTACCATGTGCTCGATATCCAGGGTGGAGACAGCGGTCTGGTCAGCGAGCCTTCTGATTTCCCGGGCGACCACAGAGAAGCCCAGGCCGTATTCGCCGGCTTTTTCAGCCTCGATTGCCGCATTCAAA
Source organism: archaeon (assembly GCA_035528795.1). Lineage (GTDB taxonomy): Bacteria > Gemmatimonadota > Glassbacteria > GWA2-58-10 > GWA2-58-10 > DATKXY01. The sequence continues at coordinate 1,561 of DATKXY010000275.1, forward strand.
GAAAGGAGATTGGTCTGATCGGCGACCTTGTTGATGGTCGTGATTACATTGTCGATATTGTTCGCTTTTTCATGGATGATCGACAGTTTGGAGACAATCGAGCGGGTCGCCTCGCTGAGCTGGCTGATGGTCGTCTCCATCTGAGTGAGATCGTTCCTGCTCGTGTCGGCTAAGGAGGCGGTCTCCAGCGCCACATCATTGACTCCGTTCATTGTTTTGACCAGTTCCCGGGAAGTGGAGGAAATTTCTTTGCTGGTGGCCACGACTTCATTGGTGGAGGCCGCCTGTTCGGAAACCGTGGCTTCCAGTTGCCTGGCGGAGGCGGCGATCTGGATGGTCGAGGTATTTACCTGAATTCCGGAGCGCTGAACCTGGCCGACAAGCGAGTTCAGATTCCGGGTCATTATCCTGATGGCGTTGAGCAATTGCTGTGTCTCTTCGCAGCGGCTGCTTTCGGCCCGGGTTTCCCGAATTTGATCTTTGCTGGTGACGGCTTTTGATAAACTCATTACCTCGAGGACCTTGTTGGCGGCGGACAGGTTGCCCTCGGCGATTTCCTGGGCTATGGAGGTAATCTCGGTTATTGGCCGGGCTATTTTATTGCCTAAAATAAAGGCCAGGGCAACTGCAATTCCCAGGATGATCAATCCTCCGAGGGATGACCACAGGAGAAGATCGTTAAGCTCTGATATGGTTTCGTTTTTTATCTCATAATAATCGTCTTCGTAGGTGCCGGCGCCGATCACCCAGTCCCAGGGCTCAAAATACATAAACGCGGCGACCTTGTTTCTGACTTTGGTTTCGCCGGGGTTTTTCCAGGGATATCTTTCGGAATCCACTTCCCCCTTATTCAATTTAAGCGCTTTATTCACAATCGACTGGATGATAAAATTTCCTTCATCGTCACGCGTCTCCCAAATATCCTCCCCGTCTCGTTCCCCGTTTTTAGAAATAAAATAACGTCCCCTGTTTGCGCCTTTTCCACCAAGCACATATACGTAACCTGTCTTCCCGACTTTAATATTGTAAATTGCTTCCCGCAGACTTTGGAATGTTTCATGTCCGATACCTACAGCAAGCATGCCGATAATTTTCCCATTTCTATCCGATATGGGCTCGTAAGCTGAAGGATACCAGACACCCAGAGCAAAAGACCGCCCATGATATGTCTCTCCCCTTAAGACTGAAGAGATTATCGGATCCCGTTCGCCGTTTGTGCTGACCGCCGAAATGTAAGTTCCGATTCCCCGTTTCTTATCCGGGGTTTCAATATTTGTAGCCACACGCAGCATATCCCCTTCCTCGTTCATTCTCTGAAAAATCGTACAGATTATGCCCACCGTCTTTTTTACTTCATCCACCACAGGAGTCGTTACAGAGAAGTCCCGGTTATCTCCGAACCATACCCCGCCGACAGTCATCTTGGGTAAAGTAACCGAGGAAGTTTCCCTGGTTTCCTGGTTAACGGCTGTCCAGGAACTCTTTTCTGAAGAGAAGGCGACCCTCCCTTTTTCCTCCATAATTCTTCGGGCGACATTCAAGCTCTTATCGACATTATTTTGAATCAACTCATTGGCGATAGTGCACATAGTATGGACATCGATTGCTACATGGGCAATGTTTTCCCGGGTCAGGACATCCAGATCTTCAATCACCAGTTTATCGATTTCTTTCTTTTCCATAGAGGTTATTATCAGGATAACCAGAACGGGAAGGAGCGCTGCCAGGAGCGCCAGGCCGATAATCTTGTGCCTCAAACTTATTTTCATTTATAAACCCCCTGATTTGATTAAATTCTGTCGCAGGATTCATGTGGGTGGGGTGAACATAATTTCCAGTGAATTGATTTATCGGGTTTTGTGTTAACATATTGACCCGGACTATTCATAAAACTTGTCGCTACCCCGGACCATTATGAACAAACGGCAACCGGAAGTTCTTATAATAACAATTCAGAATTCAGGAGCCAGGAGTCAGAATTCGGAATATTTTTGGAAATGACCACCAGAGTTTTTTAAACTTCTGGCTCTTGTCTTCTGTCTTCTTTTTCCGGTCTAGAACAAATGCTTGAAAGACCGAAAGCCTGTTCCTTTCCACTAGATTTTGTGAATAATCCAGGCGAACTGTTTTCCGGCGAATAACTGTGCTTGAATACCCGGGCGGTGTACCGGGACCTTTTTTGCCCCTGATTTTTAAACAGGAGTGAATAAAGCCTGAAATATTAACAAAGCTCGATAACATTAACCGACGCTTCTTCCTCAGCAGCATACGGGCCGAAAACAATGCTTCCGGGCATACCCTGAACCCGCACATAATACGAGTGAGTTTCATCCAGCCTGTTCTGTACAGCCCATGCGGTAAATTCTCTTTCTCCCAGAACGAGCTTGAGCCCCTGCATTGGATATTCCAGCACGGCTTTCTGGGGCAGGACACCGGCCTCCCCTACACCGTGGAAATCGATTGCCGCCCCGCAAACGCCGAGAAGAGCCCCTTGCCAGGTATTGTCTTCCACCGGCCCGACCTCGAACCACAGGCCGAAACCCGGGTTGGCGTGGACATCTAACCTGTAGTCTGCAGCTATTTTCGGGATCGGCGTGTTGGCTTTGGCTACCATTTTAGCGCCCAGCGAGGGGCTTTCGATCGAGATTCGATCTGCCCCTTTAAGCGGCGTGGGCAGGCTGTCAGGGTCTATACCGCCTTTCGTGTCCACAAAAAGAAGCGGGAAACCGTGTCTCTTTCGAGCCTGCACGGCCAGGGCCAACAGCGACAGGCCGAAGCGGACGGAATCTCCTTTCAGGTCCTCCCTCGAGCCCAGCAGCACCCAGAGGGCAGTGTCTTTATCGACAAGCTGCTCTTTCGGTCCCAGCCAGGCCATGTTTTTCAGGTCATCTGTCCAGAAACTGCCGTTGCCGTCCATTCCGTACTGCCGGATGGTTCCCAGGACAAGCTGAACAATTTTCATGTCCGGATTGAGAGCTGTCACCCATATTTTTTTCATGAGAGCCGCCTTTTTAAATCGTTCAACGCCAGATGAATCAATGATCTCAAGTTTACATGGTGATGTCCACCTTTGTCTGGGGCGCTTGGAGGGCCGCGCCGACAGTGTTGGGAGTGTCGCCGTTGTGCTTGGTGGGGCTGAATTGATAGACTGCCGGCGCTCCTTCTATTTTAACCAGAAGACTTCCCATTATGAAGCCGGTGGGGCCCATGTTTTTCGAGGATATTATCCCCCCGCCGGTTCCCGCCTCGTCGCCCATGCTCCTTTTCCATTTGGATTTCTGGGTCAGGGCTTTCATACCCTCGAACTTGACTTTTTTAGCGTATGGTTTGGCTGCTTCAGTCTGAACGATATTCGGGTAGGGGATGGGCACAGGCCCTCCGGGAGTCGGTGTTTTGCAAACATCGGGAAAACCGAGGCACATACCTCCCGATTTATTGGTCAGGGCTTTCACGATTATTCTCCTTATCCCAGTAAAATCTTCTGGCCATCCATTTTGACCGCTTTTTCCGCCAGAACGGTTGTACTTTTCGATTTCAGGAAAAACATCCCATTGACTATACAGCGCAGGCGGCCGATTTTACTTTCTTCGAACTCTTCGACCGTACGATAGCTGCGTCTCAGTTTCTGGATCAGCCGTCCGGCGACAGTCTCGATATTACGGGCGGCCAGCCTTATTGTATCACAACTTGACTTCAGCTCGCAACCCCGGAAAGCCATTTTTTCTACCGCCACATCGCCATCGGTCGCCTTTATCCTCAGGTCAGCTCCTGACAGAGACAATTTCCCGCCGGAAGCGAGGAGCACATCAGGCGATTCCAGCGCAAAGGCCCCCGACTCGATCTTTATGGAAAGGCCGTCGGGGAAGGGCATGCTGGCTGGGGACTGCGGGTTACGGAGAAGTATCGAAATTATATAACAAGCTCCATCAGGATCGATGTACAAAAGCACCTTATCGTTCGTTTCAGGCTCGATCACACAGCCGGCGGCTTTACAGGCCTTGCTCAGCGAACCCCCGGTTTCCACCCAGAAGTTGGGGCTCTCGGCTATCCGTACTTCTCCGGTGGCCAGACCGGTGGCTGGAATACCGTATTTTTTCTCTTCGGCCAGGTTTTTCATATCTTCCTCCCGGGCATTCTATCGAAATTTCAGGATCACCCGAATATAGGGTGGCTAATCAGAAAATACCAGACTTCCTTTATTAAGGTCTCAGGCTTTTTTACCCGGCTGCCAGTCCTCGGCTTCGGCCAGGTCCGGGTCGGTGTATCTGGCCCCTGATTTATCGGCCCCTCTCCAGACCGTTTCCCGGTCAATCACCCGGTGGAGATCGGCCTGGGTCAGGATACTGTTACTGAAATCCGCCCGGGTGAGATCGGCATGGGAAAGGTCGGCATAGCTGAGGTCTGCGCCAGCGAACCTTGCCCCCCGGCAGTTCGCATGCTCCAGAAGGCAGCGGCTCATGAAGGCCCCGGAAAAGTCGGCTTCCGAGAGGTCAGCGCTAGAGAAATCGGCAAGCTCGAGCTTGGCCCGGGCAAGCACCGCCTTTTCGAGCACCGCTCCCGGAAATCTTGCCGCATAGGCGTTCAGACCGGCCAGACTTGCCCTGGACAGTACGGCGGATTCAAAACCTGTCTGTGTCAGATCGCATTCGATGAATTCCGCCTCGGCCAGATCGGCCCCTTCGAAATCAGTCATTGCCAAGTCGCATTTTTCAAAGCGCATTCCTTTGAGCACAGTACCGGCCAGCATGGCCTTCTGAAAAGAGGCCGAAGCCAGGACAGCCCCGGCCAGGTTGGACCCTGAAAGGTCGGCTTGGCTGAGGTCGGCTTGGCTGAGGTCGGCGCCGCCGAGGTCGGCTTGGATCAGGTCGGCCCCGACTAGCCTGGCCCGCTGGAGAGTGGCGTTTTTTAGAACGGCCGAGCCGGCCTGGACGCCCGAAAGATCGGCATCGGTCAGGTTTGCGCCGCTGAGATCGGTTTGCCCGATTACGGCATCCACCAGGAGAGCCTTCTCCAGGCTGACCCTGGTCATGACCGATCCCTGGAAAACGGTTTCCCGGCAGTTGGCCCGGGAAAGCCCGGCACCGGAAAAATTGCAGCCGGTGAAAATCACCCCGCTCAGGTCGGCGCCGGTCAGGTTCGCGCCCTGAAAATCTGTATTTTCAAAAATGGCGCCGGAAAGAACCGCCCCGGAAAGGTCGATCCCCGAGAGATCGGCGCCGCTTACGGCCTCGCCCCTTTCATAAAGAGCGATGAGCGCCTCCCGGTTCAATTTGCTCATAATCAGGCCCCCCAAGAGGATAGCAAAGTATTTTTCAGGTTGGCCCCTTCCAAAGCGGTTTCGCTCAGAATTGCCTTGTAAAGATCGACACCGTAAAGGTTTGCCCCCCGCAGGTCGGCCTGTTTCAAGCTGGCCTTTCTCAACGAGCCCTGCAAGAGATTGATATCGGTCATGTCCGCACGTGTGAAATCGGATTTGGAAAGGTCGGCTTTTTCGGCCCGGACGCCGGAAAGGATAGAATTCCTGAAATTACATTCTAAAAAGCCCGCCCCGCTGAGGATTGCTCCGCTGAACTGAGAGCCAGAAAAGTCGGCCCGCTGCCAGCTGGCACCGGCCAGGCTGGCCCCGGAGAAATCCGCACCGCTTAAGGCGGTATTTCCATCGGCTCTTGTTTCCTGCATGTCCGCGCCGTTAAAAACGGCCCCCGCACCTCTGGCCTCGGCAAAGGTTGCGTTGGAGAGAGAAGCCCTGGAAAAATTCGTCTTTTCCAGCAAAGCCCCGCTGAAATCAGCCTGGACGAGTTCGGCGCGGCTGAAATTGGCCCCGCTCAAGTCAGCGCCGGTAAAATAAGCTTCCGCAGCCTTTGTTTCCCGGCCATTGGCACCGGGCATTTTCGCCTCCGCGAAAAGAGCAGCCTTAAGCACTGCGCCTTTCAAGACAGCTTCCGTGAAATCTGATCCGGAAAAGTCGGAGTCGGAGAGGTCGGCTCCCTCGAGGTTGGCTTTAGCAAAGGAGGCATTCGAGGCGCTCGAGCCGGAGAAGTCGGCTTTTACCAGAATGGCCCCGTCAAGCACAGCGCCGGTCAGGATGGCCCCGCGAAAGCTGGCTTCCGACAGGTCGGTTCCGGACAGGTTGACCTTTTCCATCACCGCACCAGAAAAATCGCGGCCCCGCAGATTTTTCCCGGAAAAATCGAGACCGGAGAGGTCTTTCCCGGCGTAACTTCCCTTTTCCTCTGACCGGACAAGCTCATCGCCGGACCCCCCAGTCGCTTCCTGAGCCGGAGCGGTTTTTGAAAAAACAGGCATCACGGGGGGAAGTGATCCGGCGGGCCGGGACATGCCCGGAGGCTCCTCCCCGGCCGGCCCTTCGCCCGCAGCCTCGCTGGTTTCCTCCTCAGCAGAGGCGGTCTTTTCCCCGCTCAAGAAACCACGATAGTACTCGACGGGTTTGGGCGTTTCTTCCAGGAGGTCCCAGGCTGCCAGAAGAAGGAGGATATCGGCGCCTTCCTCATCGGCCACTGTCTCGACCCCGCGGTAGATGACAAACCCGAGCTTGGCCCCGGGGAAAAGCCAGACAGTGTCAAGATGTGCCAGCACCTCCTTCAGGTCGGTCTCTGCTTCGCCCTGCTTCCGGATGAAGCAGCGCACCCGCAGTCCCGGAAGCCGGGAATCGATGAGCATAAGCTGTGGGTGCATATTTTCAATGGCGAGGGTTTCCTCTCCGGAGAAAAAGCCATCGATCTGCTGGTTCCACGGGGCGGCGTTGAAGAAGGTCCAGTCCATATCTTTGGGGTAGTAAGGCCAGCATTCCCTGCGCCACTTATCGTTGAAAGTCCCGAGCTTGTGCGCCCGCTGGGGCCAGGTGAGATCGAGAGGCCCGAATCCGGCCGGTTCGGGTAAATCCCTTGGCGAAGTGATTAGTCTCTCCGGGTCCTCGACATTGGGCAGGGGGTAGGCCTTGCCGCCGGATTCGATCTGGACAGGCTCATGTCCCTTGCCCCGTGGATTGGCGGGATAATTCGGTCCTCCGAAAGCGTTCTCGTAGCTTATGTCCATTACGGCAAACGGCAGGGGCTGGGAGATCGTCCTGGCCCCCGGCGGGCCTTTCCAGAACCTGTCGCCGAAGACATTCAGGGTTTTGTCCAGACTGCCCACCCGGATTCTCACCCGGGAGGCGGGCCGGGGTTTCCCCTCCGGCGCGAAACACTTTCCCCGGACAAGAACTTCGCCTCTCGGCTTGGGCATACCCAGGTCGAGGATTTCATTCTGGAAGAGCTCGCTTTTTATGGCTTCGAGGAATTCATCCTCTTTAACCAGTTGGGGAGGATCGCTCAGGGTGAACCCGGCCCCGATCCCTGCGGCCAGGAAAAATTTGCCCTCGCGCTCGAATGTTCGCCAAAGGAGGCTCAGCTCATCTGGTTTAATCGTTTCCATAATCCCAAGAAACCATCAAGATTGCCGGGGGTATACACGGGCAACAAGGTGAAAAATCAAGCTCACAAAGAACCAACATGCCAGGCGCCCTATCAGCCAAGCTTGTTCATGTTCTTGATAGTAGTGGTCGAGCTGTCGATCTTTGTCGAGGTGGCCTTGACAGTCATCGATTTTGTCTTGATATCCGCCGAAATGGAAGAGTCCACTACGAACTTTTTGCCTTTCAATTCGATCGTGCCGTCTTTCTTCAGGGTTATGCTGGAGCTGCCGCATTTGATGGCGATATTGTCCTTGGCCGTGATGTTCATCACCTTTTCTGCGGTAACATTGATTTTCTCGTCCTGCTTGTCGAGGGTGATCGTGTTTTTATCGACAACGAGCTTGATCTCGTTGTCGCAGGCGATTCCTATGGTGGGTTTGTCCGAGGAGGGATTCTCCATGTTTATCGAGGCCACCATCTTGTCACTTTTGCTCACCTGGCTTTTAAGGTAGTTGTCCTCCATGGAAATGACCGTAAAGACCGTCTTCTTTTCCCGGTCTGTCCCCTTGTCGGCCCTGATTTCCACCTTTTCGCCGATCTGGCTCAGGTGCTTCATGGCGCTCAGGCTGGTGTTTTCTGAATTCATCTCGAACTTTTTACTGGTCCAGATATTGACCCCTTCGTCGCCGATTATGTCCAGCGCACCGTTTACTGCGGCAAGAAGGATGTTGGCCGACTGCTGCATCCGGATAGAAGAGAGAAGGTCCAGGCTTTCCGACCCCTCATCGGCCCCGCCCAGGCCCGCCGAGGAGTCACCGGCCCCGGCGGACTTGGGGGCTGAAGCCAGGATGGAGACGCCGTAGTTCGGGCCTATGGCCTTGGCTTTCGGTTTCTGTCCCTCGGTCTCATATTCCGTTTCCTTGACCTCTTCACCGGCCGCCTCCGGCTTGGGCGGAGGAGCCTTGTCCTCGGCCTTCTTTTTTGCCATCTCCTTGGACTCATCTTTGGATAGCGGAATCCCCTTTTCTTCCACTTTCTTTTGTACCATGTCCGCAGCTTCATCCTGCGAGACAGCGACCCCTTTCTCTTTCAGCTTCGTTTTAGCCATATCCACAGTTTCTTTTGGCGAGAGCGAGACCCCTTTTTCTTCGACCTTATTTTTGGCCAGGGCCACGGCAGCGGTCAGGGAGAGCGGAATTCCCAGCCCGGCCAGCTTAGCTTTTGCCATCTCGACAGCTTCTTCTTTAGAGAGTGGAATTCCTTTTTCCCCCAGCTTTTTCTTCACCATATCCACAGCATCTTCCCGGGATAACGGAAAGCCCATTTCCTGCAGCTTATTCTTCACCATTCCGACCGCTTCTTCCCGGGAAACAGGCAATCCCTTTTCCTGCAGTTTCTTTTTGGCCATATCCATGGCCTCATCCAGGGAAAGGGGAACGCCCTTTTCCTGCAGTTTCCTTCTTACCATTTCTTCGGCTTCTTCTCTGGAAAGGGGCACGCCCTTGCCGGCCAGCTTCGATTTCACCATGTTCGTCGCATCGTCCAGAGAAAGGGGAACACCCTTCTCTCTCAATTTGCTGGCAGCCATCGCTATCGCTTCTTCTTTGGAAAGCGGTAATCCCTTCTCGCCCAGCTTTTTTTTCGACATGTTGACAGCATCATCGAGCGAAAGAGGGACACCTTTCTCCTGTAACACCCTCTTAGCCATATTTTCAGCTTCTTCCCGGGAAAAAGGAACACCCTTCTCCGCGAGCCTTGTTTTTACCATATTCGCCGCATCGTCCAGGGAAAGCGGCAGGCCTTTCTCTTTCAGTCTGGCCTCCACCATCGCTCTGGCCTCCTGTGGCGAGACAGGAATCCCTTTCTCCCCGAGCTTCTTTTTAACCATATCCACGGCATCTTCCCGCGAGAACGGAATCCCCTTCTCTTTCAGCTTATTAGTCGCCAGATCGATAAGGTCTTTCTGGGACAGGGGAAGCCCTTTTTCCTGGAGTTTCTGTTTTACCATACTCAGAGCTTCATCCGACGAAAGAGGCAGGCCAAAATCCTGAAGCTTTCTTTGGGCCATATCCACGGCCTCTTCCTGGGAGAGCGGATATCCCTTTTCCTGAAGCTTTCTTTTGGCCATATCCAGAGCATCATCCGGCGTGAGAGGAACCCCCAGTTCTCTTAACTTGTCCGTCGCCATTCCCACGGCCTCCTCTTGGGAGAGAGGGAGGCCCTTTTCCTGCAACCTCTGTCTGGTCATTTCCAGAGCATCATTCAGCGACAGATTGACTCCCTTTTCCTGAAGCTTCCCTTTCACCATTTCCACGGCTTCCTCACGGGATAACGGAAGCCCTTTTTCCTGCATTTTGTTTTTCGCCATACTTATGGCTTCTTCCATCGAAACCGGCAAGCCCTGCTCTTGCAGCCCGGTTTTCACCATTTCCCCTGCTTCTTCGCGGGAGAGTGGAATTCCCTTCTCCCGGAGCTTTTTCTGCACGATAGCCAGGGCGTCTTCCCGGCAAAGCGGGTATCCCTTCTCCTCGAGCTTTTTCTTCACCAAATCCACGGCACTCTCCTGCGATATCGGCAGGCCTTTCTCTTCCATTTTCTTTTTCGCCAAGCCCATGGCCTCCTCGAGCGTAAGAGGCAGCCCCTTTTCCTCCAGCTTAGCTTTCACCATCTCCTCCGCTTCTTCGCGGGAAAGAGGAATGCCACTTTGCTGCAATTTATTTTTAGCCATGTTCGCTGCTTCTTCCAGTGAGACCGGCAGGCCTTTCTCCCGGAGCTTGTCGGTCACCATACCAATGGCCTCTTCTCTCGATAAGAGAAGGCCCTTCTCCTCGAGCTTTTTCTTCGCCATATTCACTGCATCGTCCAGGGATAACGGCATCCCTTTCTCTTCCATTCTTCTTCTCACCATATTCAAGGCTTCTTCCTGCGAGAGAGGAACCCCCTTCTCGGCCAGTTTCTTTTTGAACACATCTAAGGCATCTTCCCGGGTGAGGGGAACCCTCTTTTCCTGGAGTTTCTTTTTAGCCAGGTTCAGGGCATCCTCTTGGGTGAGAGGGATCCCCTTTTCCTGCAGTTTTGCTTTGGCCATGTTCAGGGCATCCTCTTGCGTAAGGGGAATTCCCCTCTCCTCAAGTTTCTTTTTAGCCATACCTATTGCCTCTTCCATGGTGAGAGGAAGGCCATTCTCCTGCATTTTCTTTTTTGTCATGTCTATTGCATCTTTCAAGGAAAGAGGAATCCCTTTCTCCTGCAGCTTATCTTTCACCAGGTTTACCGCCTCCTCCCGGGAGAGGGGGACCCCCTTCTCCTGCAATTTCCCTTTCACTATATTCACTGCTTCATTTAGTGAAAGAGGAAGCCCTTTCTCTTCCAGGTGTTTTTTCACCATACCCCGGGCTTCCTCCGGCGAGAGAGGAATACCTTTTTCCTGCAGTTTTCTTTTGGCCATATCCACGGCGTCGCTGACCGAGAAAGCAATGCCCTTCGCCTCCAGCTTTCCTTTGGTCATATTTTCAACATCACCCACCGAAATAGGAATACCCTTGCTGCCCAGTTTCTTTTCGGCCATATCCACTGCATCATCCAGTGACAGGGGCAGGCTTTCGAGGGGGAGCTTCGTCTCCGCCAGGCTCAGGGCAACCGCCGCGCCAGGCAGAGCGGGTGCGAGGGCATCTTTTGCCGGCTTGGCCCCGATGATTTTTTCTTTCCCCTTGCCCAGCACGGTCTTCAAAGTCATTCGCTTTATAGACTGGAGAAGATTTTTCAGCATGCCCTCCGGGGCCTTCACCTTGCCTTCCTCTTTTTCACACTGGTCGGCGAGCCGGGTGAGTTGGGCGAATGCCGTCTGGAAAATCCGCGGAATCATGTTCAGGACGACCTCATCAAGCTCCAGGGCATCCTGTGAGTTCTTTTTCCCTTCCAGTCGCTGGGCGGCGAAAAGGTTGCCTATTTTTTTGCTTTGCAGCTTCTGGATGAGCGAATGGAGGACCGGACTGGATATGATATCGCTATAGGTCGAGATACAATAGTTGTAGTTAGTGACCTGGGAAATGGAGTTGGGCGCGAAACTGGTTACATCGGTGGCGAAATTGATTACCTCGTCGACGGCGATGACCGGAACCGGGACATTGAGTTTTTTATCCTGCCAGGTCGGGCTGGATGATGAGCCGGTGGTGCTCACCACCGGGAAAGGAGACAGTTTCGGAACATCGGGCCATTCCGGGAAAGAGAAGCTCGAGGAAAGATCGACATTTATATCGGGCAGCCTGGCTTCGTATTCCCGGCAGACGACCGCCGCTTTCTCTCCGCCGGTGCCGATCACTATCCGTTTGTGCCCCAGTTCATCGTTCAGGGCCATCTGGTTGCCGGATGAGGAGCGGATGCCTCCCAGGGCAAGATTGTTTTCGTTGATCAGGCTGGGAGTCTCCGGGTTGGGAACCGCACCTGAGATTACGGGCCGGTCGGGATCCCCGTTAATAAAAGTGAGCAGCACTTCCGTGCCTTTATGCAGGGGGAAATGCATGCCGAAATTTCCTCCGCCGTATGGCTGCATCATGCGGACCAGGGAGGAGGCCTTACCCGCCAGGTGCTCGTCGTTCAGATCGAAGGGCAGTCGCACCTTGTAGCGCCCCTGACTGTCCAGCTCGGCGTAAGCACCGCTTCCCTCAGCGTCGATCTTGGCGTGCAGCGTGCCGGAGATCGATGGTCTTTTCGCCTTGCGCGGCGGCCGGAACTGGACATCCGAGGGTATGGCCAGGAAGGTGTTGGAGTAGCTCAGCTTCTCCTCTGCTTCCGACAGCCCGCTCCTGACCCCCGAAACCAGGTACCGGGTCTGGCTCCCCTCGTGGTTCGTCTCGACTATCAGGAAGCCCCGATTGAAACTGTCCCGGTAATGGTTCCTGAGGTTAAAAGTATAGCCGGGAGTCATGAAGGGTATGGTACTCTCCCCGTAAAATTCGGTTTTGCGGCAGAGAAACTCTCCGGCCCGGATTCCGGCCAGCCGGCTGCCTTCCTCCTCAGTAAGAAAGTGCTCCCCATAGATATAAGCCTCACCCCGCCCCTGGTCATCGACATCGGCGGTTCCGGTAATCACTAAAGAGGGCCTTTCGTAATTATAATCTTTGAGCAGCACTTTGCGGGGCAGCGTTCTCTGGCGGCAGGTGAAAAGCTGGATTATTTCCCCACGGCGCAGAGTGTCCAGGCCGGAGGGAGGAGAGTAATAGAGTTCTTTTTCCTGGGGCAGGCTGGTATGGGTGATCCTTGTATCGGTAATAATCATCTTCTCGCCGTTTGCTGTCTGCTCGAAATAATAATATATGCCTTCCCGCTCCATCCATCTGGAAATAAAATTAAAATGGCTTTCTCCGTACTGGCACACATAATCGAGCTCCGGATACTCGCTCTGTGTTCTGAATTCGAAATCGAGAGTGGTCAAGTCGCCGTCCTTCAGGACGAGGTCGATGAAATCAGGAACGGATTTGTTCAGAAGCACCTGGTTGTGGCAAGTTAGGGTGAGCCACCAGAGCCTGGAGACCAGGAGTGCCCGGTAGAAAGAGTAGCCGCCGAATTCGTGGAGCTGCTCGAAGCGGGCCAGGATACCGTTGAAAACCACATCCCCGCCTTCCTCGCGGTGAATCGTAAACCGGGCCGGCTGCCTAAGAACATTTTCCAGCTCAATTTCACGGTTTTCCGAAACCAGCATGATATCGAATTCATAAGGTTGGGAGAGAGCCACGGAACCCTTGAAGCTGACTACGGCGAAGGTTTCATCGTCCAGCCCGGGGGCCTTGGAGATGAAAGAGAACTTTTTTTCTATCAATAAGGCCATTTTTTATTTCCTCCCGGAATTAAGACCGAGGATCAGGCATTCAGTCCTAAATTTGACGATTATATTTCCTGATAATATTACTGCAGAATGGATAGAGGAATGCAATCTCTAGTCGCCCGGTCAGCTTTAATGAGACCCTTTGCGCAGGGGATCAGGATAAACCCCCTATATCCCCCGTTAACAGGGGACAGAAGGGGGTTCCCCTCTATCAAAAAGGGATTTTCATGTAAAATCACCCGGGCCCCGGAGGGGTAAGTCCGAGACCCGTCCCGACACGATATGTTCGATTCTAGAAGCGTGTCGAAAAATTTTTGCAGGGGCGCAATAAATCGCGCCCCTTCAGCAGATAATAAAATTGATTTGCAGGTAATTTTTCGACACGTCTCTGGATCTGGCTGAGTATTTCTGTAATTCTAACCCGCATCATTCATGAAAACGGAATTTGTCCGGTTTTGTGCCGGGGCGCACTATTGGGTTGCACTCAGGAATCAAAATAATTTTCCAGGAGCGGGCAGACACATGAGTCTGCCCCTACATGTGTTACGGTATTTTATGAATGATCCGGGCTAGAGGTCACCCTTTAAACTTGATCGTGAACTCACCCTTTTTATCCACGTCGAGATTCACCTCGGAGGGCATCTCTCCCTCGGTCATATGGCTCAGGATATTCTGGGCTAGCCGGGGCAGGATGTTGCTGTTCATAATATATTCAATGTTCCGCGCTCCGGTTTCCACCTCGGTGCATCTGGCCGCAATCTGGTCGATAACCATCGGGGAGTATTTCATCTTCATCCCGTTGTTCTCCAGGAGTGTTTTCTGGACTTTCTTCAGCTTCAGCTCGACTATGTTTTTCATCGCCTCCCGGTCGAGGTTGAAAAACGGGATGACAGTCATTCTGGCCAGCAGGGCGGGCTTGAAATGCTTCGACAATATGGGCCGGATGGCGGAGGTGATTGAATCCACGGCAGGCCTTTCCTCCTGGGCGGTCATTTCCTGGATAACGTCCGAGGCCAGATTGCTTGTGAGAATCACAATGGTATTCTTGAAATTGACTTCCTTGCCCTCGCTGTCGGTGAGCATTCCTTTGTCGAATACCTGGTAGAAAAGGTTCATCACATCGAGGTGAGCCTTCTCCACCTCGTCGAGAAGAACCACGGAGTAAGGTTTCTGCCGCACCGCCTCGGTCAGCAGTCCGCCTTCTCCATAACCCACGTATCCCGGGGGAGAGCCGACCAGGCGGCTCACGGAATGGCTTTCCTGGAACTCGCTCATGTTGATCGTGACTACATTCCTGTCGCTGCCGAACAGGAGGTCGGAAAGCGACAGGCCGGCTTCGGTCTTGCCTACCCCGCTGGGACCGACAAAGAGAAAGACACCGAGGGGCTGGTCGGGGTTCTTGATCCCGGCTTTGGCGGCTTTAATCACCTCGGCCACGGAATCCAGGGCGTGGTCCTGGCCTTTCACCCGGATTTTGAGCTGATCCCCGAGATTGATGATCGTCTGGGCTTCATCCTTGAGCACCTTGCCCAGCGGGATTCCGGTCCAGTCCGCCACTACCTGGGCCACCACATCGGGGTTGACTTCTATCTGCATCAGGGGATTCTCCCCCTGTATCTGCTGTAACTCCTTGTCGGCCAGGGCCAGTTGTTTCCGGAGTTCATCCCTTTTAGCCTCATCACTTCCCTCCAGGGCGTTGATCTCTTCCCGCAGGGCGATCACTTTTCCGGCGGCCTCCTTCTCCTTGAGCCAGCGCTCCTTTATCTGGTGGGCTTCGGCCGTTACGCTCCCGATGAGTTTTTCAATCTCCTTGTATCTCTCTTCGTCTATTTCGGCCCCGTTGGTTTTATCCCTGTCCATCCCTTTCTTTTCGCGTTCCAGGGCCTGGACCTTCCGCTCCCTGTCCTCGAGGCTGGCCGGCTTGGTGGCCAGGTTTATTTTGATCCTGGCGCAACTAGTATCGAGCAGGTCGATAGCCTTATCCGGCAGGAAGCGTCCGGTGATATAACGGTCGGACATTTCGGCAGCGGCAACCAGGGCATCGTCCCGGATGATCACCTTATGGGAAGCTTCATAGTTGGCCTTGACTCCTCTCAGGATCAGGGTGGTGCTCTCCACGCTGGGTTCATCGAGCTTGACCGGCTGGAACCTGCGGGCCAGGGCGGGATCTTTTTCGAAATATTTTTTGTACTCTTTCCAGGTCGTGGCGGCGACAGTGCGCAGTTCCCCCCTGGCCAGCGCCGGCTTGAGCAGGTTCGCCGCATCCCCGCCGCCCGCGGACCCGCCCGCGCCGATCAGGGTATGGGCCTCATCGATAAACATGATGATCGGTTTCTCCGAGGCCTTGATTTCATTGATCACGCCTTTCAGTCGGTTTTCAAACTCCCCCTTCACGCCGGCCCCGGCCTCGAGAAGACCCATGTCGAGTTCCAGGAGCCTTACATTTTTCAAAATATCCGGAATATCACCCTCGATTATCCGCAGGGCCAGGCCTTCTATCACCGCGGTCTTGCCGACCCCCGGCTCGCCGACACAGATGGGGTTGTTTTTTCTCCTGCGGGCCAGGATATCGATGATTTGGCGGATTTCGGGGTCGCGGCCGAAAACCGGGTCTATCTTCCCGTCAGTCGCTTTCCTGGTAAAGTCGTTACAGAAACGGCCCAGGAATGTGCCGTCGCCTTTTTCCGGTGCGGCTCCCGCCGCTGCCGCCTCTATTTTGGCAGCTTTCGCCTCCAGGGATTCCTTGGTCAGGGACCAGAACTCCTTGGCCAGCGTCTCGCGGGGGATGGATTTCAACAGGTCGACATACTGTCCCGAGGCAAAAAGGTTGGGCCGGGCCAGAAAGGCCAAAAGCAGGGCGCCGGAGCGGATTTTGCTTTCCCCCAGATTTATCGAGGCCACCAGCCAGGCTTCCTGGACCAGGTCCAGAAGGTAGGGAGAGAAGACGGGCCTGGAGGAGTTGCCGGTCCTGGATTCTTCCAGAACGGATTCCAGGGCTTTTTGCATGCGCCCGACATCCAGGTCGAAGCGCTGAAAGATAAGCGGGATATCCGAGCGGGTTTCTTCCATCAATTTGCTAAAGAAGTGTTCGACAGTGATCTCATAGTGCGTCCGGGAAACACTCAAGCCGGCGGCGGCCTGCAACTGATTGGTGCAGAAGTCGTTCAGCTTTAACAAAAGACCTTTTAAATCGACACTGATCATTTTGCCTCACCTTCCTTTTGGTTTTTGTAAAAATTCATTCAAGACAGGCTTTTGCAATCTTGATGAAATGATCGGAGCATGGAAACAAGCGTTTCAGAGTAATCAGTTTTCCGAGCAGTCCAGCCTGACCGAGTTGGTACCGGAGGGAAGCTCTTTTGTAAAAATCCAGCAATTCCAGCCCAACTGTGACCAGCGTTCTTCGCCGAGGCGGGCGGGCTCTATATCGCGGCTTTCTATCAGGATTTCCATATCCCAACATAAAGGCTGATTCAAATAAAAACGAACCAGACTGTTCAGCGATGAGAAATTGGGCCTGTCCGGCAGGAAGCGGTGGAATGTGTCACTGTCCACCGGCCCGATCCGGACGCGGAATTTTCCCTGCCGGTCGGGAATTTGCAGGCCCAAGTAGCAGTTATCTCCCAGACGGTTAGCGGATATTCCGAGGATAAGGCGCTGATCAGCAGGAATTTCCGCGACCCGGGGAACGCACTGGATGATCCTGAAACTCGGTTCATCGAGCCTGTCCGAGAGCAGCGAGCGCAGACCCTCGGCGGAGCGGGGAAATTGAGTGACCAAACCCAGGTATTTCAACAGAGCGAAAGAATTGTCAACCTGTGTCCGGAGCCTTTCTTCGCCGAGGCCCAAAAGACAATAAAGCCTTTCCAGCGATTCCTGATCCAGTTTCTCGGCGATATTGTAAAACAGACGGTACTTGCTCCAGATTTTGAAATAGAGATGATATAACGGCAGGTTCAGGACATCGAGAAATTCTCTGGTAATGGATTTGTCTAGCGACTGTTCGTCAAGCAGGTCTTCCGTGTAAAAGGTCGGCAAGGGGGAAGAGGAGCCGTAAAGTCCCAGGAAAGTGACGGTTATCGAAAAGCGCGACCGGATGTCCGATTCGTCTTTTCCCGGTATTTTTTCTATCGAGGTGATATCGCTCTCGGGAAAAGTCAGCGAAAGTTCCGGCCGGACCCTTATCCGGTTATAGAGCTCGTTGTCGTCCAGCTCACGGCCGGTTTCCCTGCCGATCACAAAGCGCAGGAGCCGCAGGGCCTGGACAAAAGAATAAAGGGGTCCTTCCTTGAGTAGTTTATCCTTTATATCAGGGCTTTTTCCCCGATTCTTACCGGCCAAAGGAATGTTTCTCCTGAGATATTGTCTATTAATTCGAACTGGGTGAATGTATTCATGGAACTATAAATTCCGAAAAACAGATCCAGCACGGAACCGAAAAGAAACAGGTCTCCGATGCCGGCGAAATGGTCCTGGCGAACGGTCAGTTGTATTTTCTGTCCCCGCATGATCAGGCCGTCCACTATGCGGTCGGCGGGCTTCACGCTGAAATCGACAATACCCTCAATCCTTTTCAGGTTGGCCTCTATTTTTGCCCGGTCCCTCCCCTCGGGGGAAATATATAATTTCAAAAGATCGATAAGATTCCGGGGATCAGCCAGGGGAAGGAAGTTCAGCGAAAGATGCGATAAGAGCTTCCAGAGCGTGTTTTTGCCTAGCGGAGGATTCAGCGGCGAAGTGGGCGGGATGATATTGTAGAAATCCAGCAATCCGGGAGAATCCGAGGACTGCACCCTTATATCGCCGAGCTGCAGAAGCTCGGGAAGCGTTCCATTGGTGCAGGTCAGACTCAGGGAAAGGGTCTCCTCTTCCGGCTCGGGTCCCCGGGCGGGAAAGGTGAAGGAAAGATAGGTTTCCGCGGAATTGTCAATCGGCGACCTGGTCCTGACTACCTGATAAACGGAGCTGTCCTCATCCTGCCGAAAAAAGCTCTCCAGCGGAGAATATTCCTTGCTGGTGACGCTGCCCTGCTTGTGACCGACTACTTTATCCACGCTGAATACCTGGAAATGTTCTTTCCTTTTTGTGGCCGGCCTGACCCGTACTTTTTCCAGCCGCGGGTCAAGCAGAATAGGATCGGACTCATAAGCGAAAAGATTAATGACCGGTGTGGCGAATGGAATGATATAGTCGGCCTTGATTTTCGGGGGAGCGAGGGGAGAGTGCTCCAATTCGAAAACAATCTCGAAACGCGAGCTTTCTCCCCTGTCCTGCCAGTTTTCCCAGCCTCTCAGCTCCAGAAAAAGGAACTTATGGGGCAGGATAAAATACTCCTGAAGGAGCCGGAAACCGGCAAAGGCATGAGCCGGGTAAGACAACAGGCTGTTTTGCAATTCAAATCCCGACTTTAGCAGGAAGTGTGGGGGCAGGATACATTGGCTTCCCTCCTGACCCGCCTTGATAATAATTCGCCGGACATATCTGGTGAGAAGCAGAAAAAGGTCGGTGGCCTGGGTGTAGCTGCCGCCTAAAAGGAAGCTGAGACACCGGGGCTGCCACTGCGTGAGGTTCGGTCCGGACAGTTCCAGAACGAGACGTATCTGGTTGGGATTTGGCGGGTTTTGAACCAGCTCGGCCAAGACCAGTTTCAACGGGTGGACTTCCAGGTCGAAACAGGTGCGGAAGATGCATTTGGTACCTTCCACGGGAATCGAGCCCAGGGAGGTTCCGGCTGGAACTTCAATGGTTTCCTGCAGGCTGGGTTTCGGGGCGAAGACGACAATCGAGGAGGAAGGAACGGGCCGGAGATAATGAGGAAAAATAACATCCGTGAGTCCATGAATTATCTCCGGGAATTCATCATCGAGTTTCTGCTGGAGGAGTCCGGTTAGAAAAGATACCCCTTCCAGCAGGCGCTCGACATCAGGGTCGGAGGAGGGCCCGCTGAGCAGCGGTGCGATTGCCGGGTGCACTTTTGAGAACTGCTGGGCCAGTTCCCTGAGATTTTGCAACTGCTGCTGGTAATATTTATTGAACACAAAAAACCGACTCCCCTGTCGAAGAATTATTCGGTCACGTCAAACTTTCCTTCCGAGCTCACTATCGTTTCTAAAACCACCGGGACGGAACGGTCAGAGATAAGCAGGCCTTCCAGCTTGAAACACATCGAAAGCACATCGCCCTTCTGGGCCAGAAAATGTACCCGGACATTGGTCAGACGGGGTTCATATTTGAGGATGACGTTCTGGATGGTGCTCTCGATCCGGCGGGTCATATCGGTGAGGCCTTCCCCGGGAGAATTCGTTATATCCGGTATTCCATAGTCGTCCGCGATAGGCACGCTCCCCTGGCGGGTATTGAGCATACGCTGCAAATGACTGATTATGGAATTAATCTGCAGGGTGACGCTTCTTTCGAACCTGGCCTCCGGCTGGCTTTCCAGGTTCTGGATACGGATCAGCAGACGTTCTTCGGACATTTTTTATCGCGTCCCGCTCCTGAAATGACACCCCAAAAGAGCGATGTCGTGCCCTCGGTTGTTCAGGGCACGACACCGCCTGGGCGTATCTCAGGCTTTAGGTTTTTGCCAATCATCCTCGGATTCGATACCATCGACCACATAGGTCCAGATGATTTTCGAATAGGTGAAACTGACCTTTTCCATATCGTGGTATGGTTTGTTTTCCGGTAAAAACACCATGGGCTTGTAGGCCTGAAGCTCCACCACGATGGCATTCATGAGCTTGACAGTGAAATAGTGCTCTTCCGTACCTTTCTCGGTGATCCGGAAAAAGTACAGCTCGACATCGCACTGCTCCCCGGAACAGAGGGCCTGATACAGAAGCGGGGAGGATTTATCGAAATGCTTGGTGACGGTCAGGGGCATATGTATGCGCTGGCCGGTCGGCAGACCGGTAAGCCTGTCCCTGGGTATCTCGATAGTGTGGGAGATATCGTAAACCAGGATCTTATCTTTTCGCTGTTCGCCTTCCTGGGTGCAGTCGCCCTTCATTTCACCTTGACTGCGGCCCGTGACCATCATATAAGATGTCATCGCCATGAGAACAACCTCCCGGGATAAAGGGGATAGGTTTGAAATATATCAAGCAACTGCCCGGCCAATCATAAGGAACTACTTTTTCTCCAGCTTTCCGACCAGGGACAGGGTAAAGGAGGCGCCCATGTATTTGAAGTGTGGTTGCACTTTAAGACTGACCCTGTACCATCCTGGCTCTCCCTCCACATCCGCAACCTCGACCGAGGCTTTTCTCAGCGGCCTGCGGCTGCGCACCCCGGCGGTGGGGTTTTCCTGATCGGACACATATTGCGAGATCCACTTGTTCAGCTCGGTTTCCAGCTCGGACCTGGTCTTCCAGGTGCCGATATTTTCCCTCTGCAGAACCTTCAGGTAGTGGGCCAGGCGGCTGATTACGAAATTATAGGGCAGCTCGGTGCCTAATTTGTAATTGAGCTGAGCCTCCTTGCCTTCCGGCGTATTGGCGAATTTCTTGGGCTTCTGGCAGGAGTTGGCGGAGAAGAAGGCGGCGTTGTCGCTGCCTTTTCTCATGGTCAGGGCGACGAAACCCTCCTCGGCCAGCTCGAACTCTTTACGCTCGGAAATCAATACCTCGGTGGGAATTTTAGTCTGCAGCTCACCCATGGCTTGGAAAAGGTAAACCGGCAGGTCTTCGACCGCTCCTCCCCCCTGAGGCCCGATGATATTGGAGCACATGCGGTATTTGGCGAAACTGTCGACCACTCTCGTGGCAAAGGCGAAAGCCGCGTTACCCCAGAGATAGGAATTACCGCCGGCGGCCGCCTCTTCCTTATAACTGAAGCTCTTGACCGGCTTGTTCTCCGGGTCGTAGGGGGCGCGCAGGAGGAAATGGGGCATTGTCAGAGCCACGTTCCGGGCGTCTTCGGATTCCCGGAAAGACTGCCATTTCATGTACTGCGGCATCTCGAGAATCGACTTGATATCCTTGAGGTTGGGCAGGCCGCTGAAATCATTCAAACCGAAGAATTTAGGATCCACGGCGGCGACAAACGGGGCGTGAGCCATTGTGGACACGCTTCCCATGTAGGAAAGCAGCTTGACATCCTGCGCCCCCGGTCCGAACTCATAGTTGCCGACCATCAGTCCGTAAGGCTGCCCTCCGAACTGGCCGTATTCCTGGGTATAGGCGAGTTTGTAAAGCCCGGAAGAGACAATCTCGGGCGCATCTTCGAAATCGTCGAACAAATTCTGCTTGGCGACATTGAGAAACTCAACCTTGACATTTTCCCGGAAATCAGTTTTATCCACCAGGAATTTCAGGGAACGCCAGGAGGATTCCAGTTTCTGGAACTCCTGATTATGCAGGACTGCATCCATCTGGGCGCTCAGCTTTTTATCCAGGTCGGCTATCATCTCATCCACCAGGCCGGCGGAAATCCGCACTTCCTCCCGACCCGGTTTCAACAATTCATCGATGAAGGCCTGGACACCCTGTTTGGTCACGGCATAACCTTCATCGCTGGGCTTCATTCGTGTGGCCTGAACGATTTCATCCAGCAGAGAAGCCCCTCCGGCAGATTCTTCCGCTGGAGCCTTTGCCGCTTCCTGCTCTTTTTTCTCTTTTTCCGCCATTTTTCCTCCTTACTTTTCAATTACTTGGCAGAGGTGGAAAATCGTCATCCTTGTTTTGTCTTGGGCATGGCCGGAGCCTTTCCGGCAGTCGAAAATCACCCGATTCCGAGTTCTTTCAGGAGACGGGCCTTGGTGCCTTCATCCTTGACCAGCTCCTGGATCTTCTTCCTGAATTCAGGAACATTGCCCAGCGGGCCCTTCATGGCCTTCAAAGCTTCGCGCAGTTCGTACATTTTGTTCAGCTCAGGGATTTTCTTAATAATTGCATCCGGCTCGAAGTCCCTCATAGTCTTGAAATCCAGGCTGATATTCATCTTGCCCTTTTCCTCGCCTTCCTTTGCTTCGGAAAGCCTGTCTTCCACGGTGCTATCCAGCCTGACATCCTGGGCTTTCAGGACATCGTTGAAATTATCCTTGTCGACATTGACCGGGCTGCGGTCTTCGATCGGTGTATCATCCGGCCGCAAGGTGAAATCACCCATTACCATCACTTTCAGGGGCAGTTCCACTTCCTGGGTCGCATCACCAGTGGCCGGACGGTATACGATGTTAACCCTTTCTTTCGGGGCGACTGAAGCTTCTTTAGCCATCTTTTTCTCCTTCGCATTTTAACATGGAGGGAACGGTTAAACGAAAGGCGAGATAAAGGGCTATTCTCCCTTTCGCCGAGAAAATAGTAATTGCTGGCCAAATGGTGAATTCAAGATGAATCTCCAGTTATAACAATATGGCCTCGCGGTATAATGTCAAGACATTTAGGGATAAAGTATTACTGCCGGTTATACCTGGCGATTAAAAAATTGAGAATAACAACCAGGATAAAAGGCTGCCAGCCACGTTAATGTAATCTAACTTCCGGGTCACAATACTAGTTATCACTAAATGAAATATAAAAAATTCCAGTTACATCAATTCCATTGCACTTGACGGACTTAAGACCGAGACGCGGTCCAGGATGCTGTTGATCAATTTTTCATCCCTTTTCTCTTCCTCCTGCAACCGCAATCCGGACAGAACCAGGGTAAGCCCTTCCAGGGCCAGGGCGGGTTCCCATCGTTCTATTTTGTAAGTATCCAGATATCCGATAAGTTCCTGACAATAGGGCAGTACGAGCCGGGGCATTTTGACCCGGAGAAGCAGGCGGCAGAGGCCGACTTCCCAGATAAAACGCTCCCGCAGCGAAGGGGCCAGGTTCAATTTTTCTCGGAAAGCCGTTAATGCCTGGGGCAATTTATTTTCCTTGATTAAATTCTGGGCTTCGGAAAGCTCCTTGTCGACAAGCTCGTAGACCTGGCCCCCGGCTGAGGAGGATCCGCCGCTTTGCCTGGCCAAAGACCTCAGCCATTCCTTGGTCTCTTCATCGGCAAAGGGAGTCCCATCGGCAAAGGCCAGTTTTTCAATACCGGACAGGCGAGTAACATAACTGAAAGTTTCGGAAGCCACAACTTCACCGATTACCGGATAGCCGAGCCCTTCCAGGGACTCGACGACATACCGGCTGAGATCAATCCAGAATAGATACTGGGCGACCCTCGATTCGGCGGCCGAGAGCAGGTCGTTCCAGTTTTTTAACTGATACATGCCTTTCAACAGTCTGCCCACCTGCTCATCCGGAGGAGGGATCAATGTTTTCGTGCCCTCAGCCAGCGGGAGACTCTCCACCGGTAGCCAGGCCGCGATCCGGTTGATTCGGAAAGGAACCACGCTGATTTTGCCTTGTTTGAAGAACAGCGAGGCTGCCTGGCCCAGGAGATTGAGCCCTTGCCTCATTAATTTGTCCGCATCCTCGGCGGATACGGCTTCCTGAGGCTGGGCCGGAGGCGGCTGGGGCGCTGCTGTTGGAGCCTTTTTTCCCACGGGCGCCGCGGTTTCCTGGGCCGGCGCCGGAGCGGGAGGCGCCTGGGCCTCCCCGGCAGGAGCCGGGGGAGGCGGGGGTGGAGGAGGCGGCGCTTCTTCTTCGATCAGGGAGGAAATGTTTTCGTTCATTGTCCTTAAGATTGGACCATCCTCCAATTTCTCCGCGAGGAAAGAATCCAGGGCCTCCAGGTCACCGAGGAAAGAGTCCCTTTTCTCTTTAGGCCACTTTTCCGTTTGTATATCCCGGATCCCGGCGCTTATTCTTTCCGCCCACCAGGCCACGGCGTTTGTCCTGCCCCTCATCCGTTTTACCGGGGGAAACATGGTCTCCCAGAAGTTTTCCAGCAAATCCCGCAGCACCCGGACACCCTTCACCAGACCGTTCAGGCTTTCTGTCTGCAGCAGGGCGCAGCACAAGTAGCTGGCCACCAGAAGGTTCTTCGATTTCTTTTCCAGTATATCTTGCGACAGTTTAATGACTTTGGCCCAGTCTATACCTGCGGTCGCCGTGGGAGAAGAAAGCTTTCCGATCTCGTTTTCCAATTCTTCGAACTCCGGCTCGAAGCGGGCATCCTCACCGGCTGGGTTAGTTTCCGAAATCGGGCTCTTACCAAGTTCCAAGAGGTCCATATTCTTTTCCTGTGAGATTCAAAATAGTGTACACCGGACTCCCCCGTCCCGGGCCTGATCGATATTTACAGGCCGATGTCGGGGACAGATCTCCTGGCCCAGCAGGAAACGATCTCGCCGGGGACTACAAGGGGGGGATGTTCCAGCAAGTCGATCACCGGTTGATTTCCCGTGATCTTGAAAGAAACTTTGACCCAGGAAACGGCGATATCCTTCAACGGGTTTTCTTCTTCGGGGAACTCCTCTCTTTTGAAAGTCCGGCTGCCGTCTCTGAAATCAGCCAGGAAATCGGCGAACCCCAGCTTGCCTTCATATGTCTTGGTCAGTCTTATTTCCGGTGATGATTGGCCGGCCGGGAACAGGACGGTCAGATTGACATCACCGAAGGTCTCCGGCGACCAGCGGAATGTCTGGCTCTGGGGGTAGTTGTAGTTTTCCAGAATAAACTTGCCCTCGGTGCTTTGCAGCCTGAGGATAGAGGCATAAGGTTCCTGCCCGGCCCCGTAATTCACCTCCAGGGGCAGGGTCTCCAGGGTGACCACATAAGACGGCTGGTACTCTATTACGCTTTCCGGGCCCTTATTGAGAAAATCAAAAAAAACGTTGTGGAAAGGGAGAAGTCCGGTAAATCCTTTCTTGGCCGTATAACCGTACTCGTCGCGGGAAAGAAAAGGTTTCGCCGGGCCGTAGACGAATTTCTTGATCACTCCCTCTGCTTTGTCAAAAAGGATCTTGGGTATCGCTTCCTCGCTGGCGCCCCTTATTTCTCCCAAAACCTCGTCTTCCCAATACTGCTGCAAAACGCAGGCGCCCTCTTTGACCGTATAGTTTAAAATGTAAAGCTGCGGCCCGGCCACGAGATCCCAGATAAAAGGAATATCCTCCCGGTCATTGAACATGTTCTTGAATTTATAGTACTTGACCTCGGCATTTGTCAAGAGGGATTGGCTCTGGGCCGTGCTGATATTGTAAGTATAATAGTCCGAGACCAGTTGGAAACAGGATTCACTCGTGTTCAGCGCCGGGGAGATCTGTTCCAGAGTGGCTAGGTATTCTCCGAGGGCTTTCGCCGCTTTGCTTCGGAAATCAAGCTCGGCGGCTTTTTTTTTATCGATTTTTTTGAATGCCTGCTCTACGTACTGTACTTTTTTACTGATAATCTCACTCACCAAGGGCTGTTTTTCTTTCTGCTTTTCGATTTCCCACTGTTGCCGGATATCGTTCAGATCCAGAGCCAGCTTGACCCAGGACGGCTCCTGGTTGATTTTCTCCACACTGGACAATTCCGCTGCCATTCGCTCGATGAAACGGAAATAGGGGTTGCGGTCCGTGGTCATCAAAATGGCAGCCTGCTGCCAGCGGGTGACATCCTTCTCATTGGTCAGGCATTGGTTGAAATTACGGGCGAACCGGCCCCAGGCATCGTAATACTGGATCTGGTACCATTCCCGGAACTCCTTTTTCCGCCTGCCGATCAGAACGGTATCTATTATAACAGCTTCCAGGCGATCGAAAAAGGCGTCGATCTGCCTTTGTCCCTGGGCAGTATACGCGCCGGGAATGACAATGTCTTCATTTGTTCCGATTCCGGCCATGTCGCCCCAGAACTCGTCGAGATGAACACTGGGTACCCCGGTCTGCCATTTATTGACAATCCAGCTCAGGTCTTCGTTTTTCCTGAGCAATCTGTTCAGGACAGCCTGATAGCTGGACCGCTGATATTCCAATTCTTTTTTATCCTTGACCCACAGGAGATAATCCAGGTACATCCCGGCGAATATCGAGGCGGTCTCGGGAGTGAGCTCTTCGTCCTCCATGGTCATCAGGCTCGTGGAAACAGTCTGGAACCTTTCTGACGATAAGGTTTTTTTGCCTTGCTGGCATTCCCACAAGAGGTTTATTCTCGCCTCTATGTATCCGATATATTCAAGAATCACATCCTTATCCGTGTTATCGCCCGAATTCTCAATTTTTTTGAGCAGTCTCGTATCGAAGGGATTTAATACCCAGTCGCGAAAGAGCAGCATGTAATAGTTTTTCAATGTTTCCTGCACGTAGCGGCTTTCATTGAACCCCCATCTTGGTAAGTACCACCGCCGGTTCGCCTTTTCCAGAGCCGCGACCCTCGATCGCATCTGATCGAGCTTGACCAGATCCTCAGCCAGGTTAAGTGTCAGGCGGGGAGGTTTGTAGGAATCTACGGTGACTACCTTCAAGGCGCTCATGTTGTTCAGATAGGCAAAGCTGGCTAGCCCGCCCAGGCAGATCCAGAGCAATATCCAGGACAGAAGACCGAGGTTCCTGGTAAGCCGATGCCAGACAACGAATTCTTTCAGGGGACTGAAAAGATACCGGTCTTCCGGAAGTATTCGCTTGAAGAAATCTTTTAAAAACAGTCCGTTGTTATGTACCTTATCCTGGATTTCCTGCTTATCGAGACCGAATAGACGGGTAGACTCCGTGCTGGGCTGGCCCTCCTGAATGGCGCTGGAGAAAAATACCCCCCTCAGCATCGGTGTTTCCTGGTACGGATTTTCATCGAAAACCGCCTGAACGAAAAATTCCAGGCCATAACGCAGGCGCTCGAATTCATTGATGAAAAGAAAAACTTCCGGTTCCGGCTGACTTTCCTGGTGCACGATGATCGAGCGCAGGTTTTTGAGGTTATCGGAAACGAAGCTGATAGACTCATCCAGAACCA
Organism: archaeon; assembly: GCA_035528795.1. Taxonomy (GTDB): domain Bacteria; phylum Gemmatimonadota; class Glassbacteria; order GWA2-58-10; family GWA2-58-10; genus DATKXY01. The sequence goes on from DATKXY010000275.1 coordinate 28,616, forward strand.
CTCTCCAGTCGGAATTGAGGTTTTTGTTGATAAACCCCATTGCCTGATCCATGCTTTTTTTGGGCAGGTGCCGGCAGAACTCCACCATCCCCTGCACCAGGTCCAGTTTGGTTACCAGAAGGTAAATCGGAAATTTGGCTCCCAGGGTTCTCATCAACTGGTCGAGGCGTTTTCTGACACTCTGTCCCTCATCGCTCAGCTTCGCTTCATTGAGCTCGAGCAGTTTGTCGGCCGCGATTGTGACAATAACTCCGTTTATCGGTTCCCGCCGCCGGTATCTGGCTAAGAGGGTCAGGAATTCCTGCCACTCTTCCTTGTCCGGCCCCTCATCTACCGGTATGGTGTACCTTCCCGCAGTATCCAGAATTATGGCTTCCTCGAAAAACCACCAGTCGCAGTTCCTGGTCGCCGAAATACCGGCTGTCCGGGTCACCTCGCCTATCGGTGAATTCAGGTTGGTGTTCTTTATGGCCGAGGTCTTTCCGGAGAGGGACTCCCCGATGACCATATACCAGGGCAGGACATACAGCGGGTTGCCTTTTTTCCGGAGATAGGAATTGCGGACCAGGTCGACCGATTCCTTCCATTTATTATGCAGAGCTTCCAGGTACGGCCTCTCCTGGGGCGGGGCTTTCTCGATGGCTTTCTTATCCTGCTCGACTACTCTTTGCACAAACTCCTTTTCCTTACGGCGCAATAGTATCTTTTTCAGATAAATATAGCCGATCCACAGCCCGACAAACCCCAGAACCAGGGCCAGGATCACCCACCAGGGAAACTGCTTGGCGATGACCACCCAGAGGATGAATACCGCCAAAACCACCAGGAGAGCGACTATCATGAGAAATTTCAGTATTTTCTTAAACATTTCCTTGCCAGTCCTGACAAAATCCGGATTTCGGCTAAAAACCCGTCTTGAAATAATTGGAGACTATATCAGCCAGTGTGTTGCTAAATAAGGAATAAATAATTATAAATAAAACCACCGGCAGACCCACGCCTAAAAGAGTGAACAGGTCCAGACCCCAGGTTCGCAGCATTCTTTTGGACTGTCTGAAGGAAAAGGTATAGGCTTTGGGGAAAAGAGTTTCGGGAAAGGCGAGGTTGGCGTTTTCTAATAATAGCTTCAGGTTGGCACTGGCTATCTCTTTCAGCTTTTCGGCATCCTGGGACTGGAAATAGCGCCCTTTATAACCCAAGGCCAGGCAATAATCGTATACTTCCCTGACACTTTTGTGATTCTGCCCCAGACCGGACAGCCGGATAAAAAATTCCTCACCGGCGTTCGCCGTTTTGTAGAAAACAAGCTGCAGCGGGGAATGCGCCCATTGTTCTTTTTCAGACCAGTCGGAGCACAGAATGAACTCATCTATCCAGGCACAGACCGCAAAAAAGCCCATCTCCCATTCTTTCCTGGAAAAACCGGCTTTATTAGCGGCCTCTCTGGCGCGGGGAATAAGCTCTTTGTAATGATTTCTTAAATTCTCGAAAGAAAACTGTGCGAAATTCAGACTGTCCAGAAAAAGGGAGTAATAAAAAAGTTCGATAAAGCAGTCTATTAACCTCATAAAGGGATTTCCGTCCGAATATATCGTTATGCTTCATGACTAAATCAATCCGCTTCAGCGGCTGTTCAAGCTTTCCAGATTATCTCCGCAGAACAATAATCTGGGCCTTCATATCTTTGGGAGCCTTGTCCCAATACAGACAAATGCTCTGGCTTTTCTGTATTTCGACCCACTGCTCGTGTTTCTGGTCTATTTCAAAGTAAAAGGAATTCGGCTGTGTCGGTACACCGGGCGGAGGGATCGGGCAGTGCTCGAGGCGAATCCCCGGCAGGGACCTGCCGATCAGGGTGGACATATATTCCACGCTCGAGACCTTGGCGATATGCTGCATTATTTCCAGTACTGTCTCTTTACTTTCCGCAGTGCGCAAAAACAGATAGAACACATTGCGGATATTGAACACTTCCTGGGGAATCTGGGCTTTGAAGAAACCATTCTCCTGTTCCAGATGGATGATACTCTCCGGCCCGATATTAAGCACACCAAGAAGCTCTCCGATAAGAGTCTGAGCCTCATCGAAACAGGATATCAGGTTATCATGATTGTATCCGGGCAGTAGCGCCGTACCATCCTTCAGCTGGCCCAGGGAGTCGATCCGGTCAGTGTAGGTACTCAATTCACCGATAATTTGCCGAAGGAGAGTATAAACGACCCAGGGATGGATCTCGGGAGCCTCGGTGAAATGGTAAAGCAGGGGAACATATTTATTGAGCGACCGTAGCGCCATCATGAAAAGAAGATAGCCTGGTTCCACCTCGGAGGTCTGGATTCCTCTCGGGCTTTTATAGTCCTCCAGCTTTCGGCAGCGGGAGGCTACCTGTTCGCGGATGTTATGGATGATTTGCTGTAAGATTTCCGAACTGGATATGGTGACTGTGGGAGGGATGAAATTTCGCTGGACCTTGATTTCATCTCCTTCATAAACCAATTCCGCAACGGGCAGCAGAAAGTAGTTATCCAGTTTTTCGGTTTCCTCCTCCCAAAAAATCTTCAAGAGGTAGCTCATCATTTTGACATGGGCCGCCGGACCGCCCTGATGGAGATCCCTGACCTCTTCCGGGTCGGCCTGGCAGACAAAACGGGTCTCGACTGAATCCATATTTTCCAATTTTTGCAAGACAGTGGCGTTTGCACCCTTGCCGTCCCATTGGCGCAATCCTAAGTAGACTTTAAAGGATTTTCCCGGAGAAAGTCCTTCTTTATCGAGAGTACGGGGCTGCAATACCGTATTCCCGGGCAGGGCCGCCCAGGTTCCATCCTGAAAAATGAATTCTCCCTGGGAAACCTCGAAAACTTGGTCTCTTAACCTGGTTTCCTCGATTCGCAGCCAGCAAACTCCCCAGAAATAGGGCTGCTGATAAGTTTTCAAAGGCGAGAGAAGGGATTGAAAATAAATATCGAACTGTTGGAAATGCTGGGGCTGTAAAAAAAGCCCCTGGTGCCAGAGTATTGGTCTAACAGGTTTCATCAGATTTTTCCAGTCTTTAGGATATCTTGGGGTCCAAATAATATATCGACAATTAAAGGGTTCACTTTTGCTATTTTCTTTTTCCTGATTCTGCCTTTTTGCTCGATACTGGAAGTTATTTTGTATGTACGGCTGACCTGTCCGGGAGTCAATCCATAATAACCGGCCACAACTCCGAGGTATTTGGCGTTTTCAAATCGGTCGAAAAACACCTCGTTTTTCTCTTCGGGTTTAATTATCAGCCTGTCGGCAGTGAGCACGCTGGGATCGAAGCGCTCGTCACGCAATAGCTGCCTCAGACCATTTTCGTCTTTTACCAGGTTGTTGAAGGCATCCAGGCCGGTCATTTGGTAAATGACCACCAGGAGCGTGTGGGGTGCGCCGTTATAGCTGTTCAGCATGCTGTCTGCACTGTATCGAATCTGAATCCCTTTAGGCTCGAAACTCCAGACCGGGACAGGATCCGGCTTCGGGGTGCAGGTGAAGGGAAAGACTAAAAAGTAGAAAAAAAATACGCTTTTTCCCTGAATATGGCGCAGAATCATAATTGTGACCCGTTTTCAGATAATTAACCCACCCGGGGCTGGAATGCGCCTGCTCAACCAACGCCCCAATCCTGGCCAGTCGATAACCGGGGGTTATTCATCCGGGAAAAGAGCTGATCCTCGATCCCTTATGAGAAGATCGTGAGCGGCGATTCCTAAAGAAATCCCGACAACATTTTTACTCGATTCATATATTAATTATCGGAATTTATTGGCTGAACTTTCTTTTTTGGATGGCCAGCAGCGTTTCAGAGAGCGATTTTTTCAGTTTTTCCGCCGGGACATCCTTGCGGATGTAATTAACGGCCCCGAGCCGGATACATTTATGGACAATATCTGAGTCGGAGATGGAGGTAAACATGACGACATAGGCGTCCGGACAGACGCTGATTATTTCCTCCAGCACCTGGTCGCCGTTCTTTTGCGGCATCTTGAGATCCAGCAGCAAAAGGTCGGGTTTCTCCTGGAAAAAAAAGTTTACCGCCTCCTGCCCGTTGCAGGCCTCCCCCACGACTTTGCAACCCATGGACATCAACAATCTCTTGGTCAGGGCCCTGATGAAAATCTGATCATCGGCGACAAGAACCCTTATTCCCTTGAAGTACGGTTCAACCTCGGTATCCTGGGCCTTTTCAGCGGAAGCCTGGCCATCGCCGATCTCTGCTCCGCAGTGTTCACACTCCGTCGCGGAAAAATCGATTTCTCCAGAGCAGAAAGGGCACTTTTTCTTCGGGGAAGGAAGCACAGCTCTAAGGTCCGTTCCGCAGGAAACACAAAAATTGGCCTGATCGATGTTTTCCTTGCCGCATTTCGGACAAAACATTTTCATTTCTCCGGGAAAAATGGTTTGCCCCGCCAGTTTAGACCCCTGCCGCCCGTGCAGGCCATGATGAGTATCGGAATCTCTACCCTCGGGGAACAGGGAATCGCTCTTTTTCAGGCAGACAATTATCCCCTCCGCCGCAAATTGGCTCCACAAATACTCTCATGCCTTGTCCCAGTCTTTTCGGGTCCTTTCGCCCGCTACCCATCGGAAAGGATGTAAACGATTATTCTTCATTCCGGGAGTTTCCCTGCTTAATAAAAGTTTAAAAGAAGTTGTCAAAATATACAAGAATAAAAAGTCGATAATTTTCCGCTGCAACTCGGGAGGCGGCACAATAACTGGATGAGGTCTGAGTTTTTTGTCCCCGACCATCCGGTACAGCTATTCCGCCAGTATTCCGTGGAGCAGTAATATGAGTCAATTCTTTTTTCAAAATAACAAATACTGCTTTTATATTCTTGGAAAGATGTCCGCTTTCGGTAAAAGGTTTTGCCAGGTTGCCTGGTATGTCGAGGGGCGATTTTTAAAATGGTAAGCGAGATACTGAAGGTTGATTTTTCAAATTAGGAGTCCGATTTTTTAACTCAAAAAACGGAATTACGCCTCACAAGCAGGAGTTCTTTTCTTTCAAGAAAATCCTCCAAAGGAAGCTGGAACCTATCCGAAAATGTCACAAATGGTACAGTTGAAGTGCTGTGTCTATTTGTGGCAGCATTGGTGATTATTGGTGCATACTCGTGTTGAATGGTGTCATTAACCATAATGGTGCAGATGCAGCATCCATGCACCTTTGGCCTTGAATTTAAAGGAATTACGAAACCAGAAAAATGTGGTGAAATTTGCTTGACATGCAAATGGTCACTCACTTCGACTCCAGTATCGCCCACTACTGATATTATTAAAGAATTTTGAAGGATTTCCAGGCCCTTTTCTTTTTATTTTACACCAAGCTGCATCCACGCGACCTCGTAAGGCGCAAGCTGCAACCGGAGAGGGTTTGCGTCCAACTCGGCGGCCGCACCGGTGCGGAGTACATCGAGCCGGTTGGAAGCTGGGTTAAGCTTCACGAGGTGGAACTGGACCGGCTGGTTGGTCGGAAGGCGAAGGACGACTTCGTTCGTCATCCCTGAACCGGAGAGCGGAAAATTCCAAAACACTACGTGCGTCATGTTGCCTTGCTTTGCCGCTAATGCATGGATGTCGTCAGTGCAACCGTTCACCGGAAGCCTCTCACCTCGGATTTGGCTCAGCATTTGGAAGACATAGTAAGCCGGGCGGCGGCGGCCCTGCTTGTCGAACAGCCCGCTGTTTTGCACCTGCACGTTCCACCAATCGGACATGAACTGATAACCGGCGGGTGACATCCAGGTAAAATCCTCCGGCTTCACGAAGTGGTCACGAATGTGGTAGTAGGACGAACGGCTCAGGCCCTCTTTTAGAAAGCCAAACGTGCTTTCAAGCACAAACGCCGCCTGAAAGCCTGGTGTCGGCTCATCGCCCAGAAGCTTAATGTTCCACTCATCAATGATGGTTTCCGTGGCGGCCAGCCGGGGATACCGGGCCAGCTTTTGCTTGATGTCGCGAATGCTCTGGCGCAGGCGAAACGGGTCATTGGTATACATGTGCCAGGAAAAGAAATCCAGCGGTGTGCCATCTTGGCCGCAGAAATCGATAAGTACATCGCCAATCGGGCTGAGGTAACTAGCCAGCGCCGGGCCACCGACTTTCACGCCAGGGTCTGCACGCAGAATGGCGCTGACGGTGTGTGTGTAGTAGATGGTGTAGTCTTGCGGTTGGAAGCGGTAAGGGCAGCCGCCGGACTCGCCGATGTCCACTTCGTTGCCGACCTCCCAGTACTTGATGCCGTAGTTCTTCTCCTGATTGCAGTGGCGAACCAAGGCTTCTATCAGAGCCTCCCATTCCTCGTAGTCCGTTGGATGCACGATTTCCTGGTCGATTTGCGGATACAGCAAGCGTGGTTTGAAGCAGAGACACATCAGCGGCTTCGCACCCGTGGCCAGAATGTTTTCGATGCTTCGGTCGAGTGTGGTCCAGTGATAGCGACCATGCTCCGGGTAGAGGTCGAAGTATTCCTGGACAAAAAGGCGGATGGTTTGCGGCTTGAGCTTGGCAACTTGGTCCAAATGTGCATCGAACATCGGTTCGTGCGAAAGTCCGCCCTGACCGAGCGAGTAGCGGGCAACATCAATGTCGCCCACCGGGTGTGCTGAATCGATGAACAGTTCGACAGGCGCTGCCATAGAGGCTATTGAGAGCATGAGTACTCCAGGGACCGCCGCGCCCACAGTACTAACAATGCAGCGAAAAATCTTCATATCACATCCAAAGGCTTTTGCCAAAATGTTTGCCGAATCTATGATAAGCTCAATCCGCTTTACACTTACTTTGCTTCCGACAGTTGTTGATGGTGAATGTAGCTAAAGCAGGGAAAGCAAGCAATAAATTTGCGATAATGGTTGCCAGTTGTGATAACTCATTGCGCCACATAATCCGGGTTAGCAAACAGTTTCTACCCTGTGAGTTACCGGTATTTGTCAATGGCCTTAATCAGCGCATTGACATTCTCAAACGGCGCATCATTTTCAATTTCAACATAAAACATGGCACCACCACCGAGCTTGTGATAGTGTTCCGCATACTTGGCAATTGTCCGTTCTATTTCTTCAGGCCGTCCCCGGGGTATCAGATGCTGACGGTCAGGATGTATAAAACTAAGAATCCCCCGGTCTTTGCAATCCGCGGCGAAAGATTCCAAATCCAGCAGGGCAATCTGAGGCCAGATTCCATGAATCCCAAGATCGAGAATCTTATCAAATATTTCATTTCTGCACCCGCAAACGTGAAAAAATATTTTTTTACCGGATTTGCGGATAGGTTCCATCAGGCGATGGTAGCGATGTTCAAAATGACGGCTGTAAATGTCAGTAGGCATCAACTGGGAAGTCTGGGTGCACCAGTCATCTGCAAACATGATTACATCCACATCGGCTTTAAGGTATGAATCGATGACCTGTTCCCAGTAGTCAGTCAACCTGTCCAGAAAAGCCATCAGGTCCGAGTCTTCTGAGAACAGATCAACAAGGACCTTCTCCATATGCTCGAGCTCATACAGCTTTTGAAAAAGTGATACCCATCCCTCAATAATGAGCTTTTCCTCCCTGTGCTCCTTTACCTTCCGCTGAAGGTTTTCAAACGCGACTGTCCCGGACATCGGCGCAGGGGGAAATGTGTAATTTCGGCTTTCATTCCAGGTGCTAAAAGGGGCTTTGCAGATATATCCCTGCAGTCCGAATACCCTGTATTCAACCGTAGCGCCCCATTCATCCTTATAACATTCGTAATACTCTCCGTCTTTATCCACAGCGTCTTCTGGTGGATGCGGGATGCTGTTAAACTCGATTACATTGTCCGGAGGGTATTCATTGAACAGGTCCAGCAGTTTCCGCCCATGCAGATGAAGTCCCGCTTTGGATGGATGATAATAGAGTGGAATTTTGTCAGGGTTACGGTACTCCATAGCCGCCAGCAGACGTTCTCGGCTGGTCAAGTCGATCTCCCGCTGATAATGAATGACAACGGTCTTATGCGGCCAAAAGCCTGATATCTGAAGATGAGGAGCCCTTATTTAATTTTCCGGTGTTAGTTCCAGCAGCAGGCTTTCCTTGAACGAGACCGAAAGTTTCGGATCATCACCGGCAACAGTACCCTTGTCAATGTCGTTGGCATAGTCAAGAACGTGGTAAATCTTTCCTCTTTCCAATCCGCGCAGTTCGAGCTTATCCCTGCTGTACCAGTAGTCGGCAAAGAAACCATAGTATATCTTGCCGTTTTCCCGCACCACATGGCACTCTGGTTTGTCAAAGGCAATGTCGTAAAGGTTGAGGTACTCACCATTCGCAGTGCCCATGTCCAGTTTGTCGTAAATTCCGATCCAGCGCTTGTATCGTTTCTCCTGAGCGGGTGTGAGTTCCCTGAAAAAGGTAGTCACTTGGGCTCCGATCCCCAGCGCATTTTCGAAAGACTCGGGTCTGTGCCCTTTGTACCAGTCCTGCAGGGGTAACTGGTAGGCGTCACCAACGCAAAAGGACGGTCCATGCAGAGCTTTTTCCACTTTGACCCTGAGTCTGGTCTGTTTGAGATTTACCGGGTCGGAAGCGCTTGCAACATTGTAGAAGGGCATTTTAAAGGGGTCGTGAGGCAGGGCGCAGATACACATTTCCACCGGGCATCCGGGTTTGATATCCTGGGCGGTGTCGTAGATCGCCTTGTAGAACTGATACTGTTTCCGGAAGCTGTCGAGTGGTGAGGCATGCCCGTGTTCCGGTGCGAAACAAGGTGGAGTGGCAATTATGTCTCCAAAATCGATGTACAGGCCATCGAAATCCCATTCCTGCATGATTTTCCTGGTTTTGACCGTGATATACTCGATTGCCTCAGAGAACACTGGACAGAGGTAATAATCGCCGCACTCGCTCAAGGGGAACGTTCCATCCTCGTTGCGCACCAGCAGCCCGGGCTGTTCCCTGGCCACGCGGCTATCGGGGTGCGCTCCCTGGGGGTACCACCAGAGGCTGCTTTTGAACCCGGCTTTATGAATACGCCGGATAAAGGCAACCATATCGGCCTCACCGGCGGGAAATTTGCCTGGGGCCGGATTGGGCTCCCAGTCACCGTGGTAAGTGAACCAGCCATCATCCAAGTTTGCCCAGCCAATACCTATCCGTTTCAACTGCGGCAAGGCGTTATAAATTTTATCCAGTGTAAAATTCGTTTTGAAAGCCCAGGTTTTCCAGTAGGGCTCGTAGCACTGCCTGGGAGAGCTGACCGGTATCGCGACTCCCTGATCACGCAGTATTCCGGCCAAAGTATGCAAGGGGTCGTAATAATCTAAGCGGTGCAGGATAAAAGCCGTGCGAATAGTGGAGCACGACTCTCCGGGAGCCAGGCTTGTCTTCTGCCCCAGGCTTGATTCGGGTTCTTCGATCAATGAAATCTCCACCAGGCCGTCACCAGCGGTCCTTACAGGCATCGAAAACCATTCAGGCTGCGGCTCCACACTGGCCAGGGCCAGGCCGCACTGCGGGGTCCAGAGGTCGATCAAGGGTGTGCCCCAACCCATCAGTTCGTTATTTGGCCGGGCGTCCATGCCCATAAAATTTTTCCGCTCAAAATCACCCGTGATCCAGATCAGTGAGTAATCCTGGCTCCAACTGTAAGCCGCTCCCTGGTAGGAGGCGAACCTCCAGGAGCGCTCATCCGGTTCCAGCAGCCTGCGGTCAAGCCTGAAAAAAAAGCTTACAAGCTTGTCCAGTTCCAGGTTGAATTTGGATAGGTTCGTAAATTTTGCTTGGGCGATAACCGCAGTCGGGTATTTTTCATAAAACGAAAAGCTCACCTCCACAGCCAGTCTGACATCTCTGAAAACTCTGCTATAAAGCGGATCGGAAACAGCCCTGACCACTATTTGTCGGCCCTTTCCCAAACGGTCATCGAGTTCGTTTTCTTGTAGAGTTTCCCAGTCAACTCTGAAGTTTGCTATATCCCTGCCGCCCACTGTCAATCCGAAAGTCGGTTTCGCTCCAGTTTCACTGGGAACGAAACTCAACAGAGAGCCGCCAGCTTTCAAGGCTGGTTTTACTACCAGTCTGTTGGAAATCTTTAAAAGGATATGGCTGTTTTGCACTGTCAGGCCGTCGCTCGAAAGGACGATATCGAGCTTTCCCGGAGAGGTTGCGGCATGCCCCCTCGCGGAAAGGCAGCTTAAGACGAAAAAGGTTATGACTGCAGCTCGATTGCTGAATTTTTCCAGCTTATTCCACTGTTTCAAATGGGCTCGATACATATGACTTGATCCCTGAAAATAATTAAAGATTCCACGCAGCATGCGGAGACGAATTTCCGATAGTAAGTGTAAACGGTTGTTCCTATTCGCTTACTAATCCCGTGCCAACCTTCAATGTCTGTCTAAAGGATTAAACCACATTCAGGTAAATGGCCGCAGAAAGCCGGGCTACGGTGGGTTCAATTGCTACCCGCGATTGGAGAGGCCAGCAGCCGCTCCATAAAAAGCTCTCGCAGGATGGGGCCCTTTTCAGCCGGAAGCGGGTTTGCAACCAGGGCCCTGCCGTGAGGATCTTTCTCAAGTCTGATCTGTCCGACTTGACCATCCGGCGGAACCAGCATCGCGACATTATACCTCTCAGCGGTCAGCCAGCCTCCCATCACCCAGGCAAAAGCGCTCAAATCAGCTATGTGCGGGTAAGGCGCATGATCCGGTTTGTTTTTCAACCATAGTTCGATCGAGCGTACCAGCAACTCGGTTGTAGGTAAACCGGCCTGGCGAAGCCGCTCGACCTGCTCCCATGGCAGTCCTCCTGTTGAGTTTACGGTTTGCGAGGGCGTAATTACCCAGGGCACGGTTGAACGCATGATAGCTGCCGACGCCAAAGGATCGTAACGGAAATTCCAGTCCATGGGTACGAGGATTCCCGAAAATCCCTCGGGAGTCATGAATCCTCCACTGCTGACGATTGCCTTTAGCTTTGACGCGCTGTGGGGGTACCGGACCAGCAACTGGCCAACATTGGTCTTGGAGCCAAGGGTGAGCAGGTAAACTTCTCCCGGGAACTTATCGGCCAGCCGAGCTATTAATTCATCAGCCAGCCCGGAGTAGGCAGGAGGCAGGCCTGTCTCGTCAGGCGCCAAGTCCCCCTGGGTCAAGCCGCCCTTGGCAATGTCATGATTGTCCGGCCAGGGCATATTCCAGACATAGCCCGCCGCGACCGGTATTTCCGGTCTGCCGTATGCCTGCGTCAGGCGCCGGGTTATCCGCGAACGGGCCTGCACGGGGCCGTCCACCGTAGTGACGGCAAGCACGTCCAAATCCCTACTGTTAAGGGCAAAAGCTACAATCAGAGCATCATCCACATCTTCACCGATATCGGTATCGATGATGATCTTAATTTTATTCGGGAGTGGGCCTTCCCCTGAAATTGCCATGGCGGGGAACAGCAGAAACGAATAAAGGATAGCAATATAGATATTTTGTACGGTTTTTTTTGCCATGATAATTATCCTTGTTATGGAAATACCAGAATGGCTTTGCCCAGGTAGAGACTGAGGCTATCTCGTTAGTACATGTAGAGCAATTGTCCGTTGGTGAGGCCATTTTTCATTACCAGACTAAAACCGCTCCATTTCCAGTTATAATTTGTTGTGTTGGCAACAACAACTCTAATAGTATTTACACCAGCTCTCAATTTCGCATTAAAAGAGAATTGTTTAAATGGATCGGGTTCGTTGGTGCCATTGCTTTCACCAATTGGCTCGCCTTCCAAATAGACGCGAATGCGATCATCACAACCGATCAGGAACTCGGTATCTGCATCATTTGCAACCCAAATTTTAGTGTCGGCAACAAAACAGCAATCGTGTTCCAGGTCGCCGGATGAAGGCGGAATTGTATTTGCGTACTGACGGTAAGCGTGACATAGGTCTACGAATCTGTTTTGAGCAAGATGTTGCCAGCTTTTGCGGAGAAAAGTTTTGTTGGTTTTTCGGAAATAAACGGAATCCGGCATGATATTGCCTGGCGCCAATTGATCGAACTGTTCCAGTTTGAACGGACCTGTAATCGTGTAAGTAAGTTCATTCCACACCGGAGTCGAAAGTTCTTTTTGATACCAGATTGCTACTGCTTTGGGCATCACCCCGGCGAAACAGCCCCAGTTGAACACAAATGATTCCTTAAACGGTATCGGCATTTCTAGATGATGCCTGCAGCGTGCGCTGTGAGTGGGGCAATGCACGAAGGGGGCGCTGACGCCGATGCGCATATAGGCGTGATGGAAATAGTCTTCAGCGCAAATTCCATGGAGTTGTCCGGCAGAGTTGGTCCCGGCGTCAAAGAAGATATTGTCTCCGCCTCCGTGATCGTGGCTGGTGTCAAATAAGTGAACACCTACAAAATGGCCCTCTCCACGCACGTTTAATACTTCGAAGTCCCGATATCCTTTCGCGACTTCCGTACTTGCCTTAGCATGGAAATAAAACATCCGGTCGAGGTCCGGCGGAGATTCTTCATAGTCAATTGTTATTGTGGCTGGGTACTCAGAATGGAACTCCTTCTCGTCCATAATATACTGCAATTGAATCAGGGCCTCTTTTTTTACGGGCATCGGGAAATAAATGGAGGCTGTCGTGCCGTGCAGCTCGATTCCGGCTGTGTAAAAACTGGAGATTAGATATTTTAGCGGAGCATCCACCTGGAATGCAACATGATCGACTCTGCCGGCAGGGTTGTCGTAACCGCCCTCGGCGTCAAAAGCCATTCTCAGCACAAAGTTGTTCAAATAATTACTGTTGATGTGGAGAGCGCGAATTACCGCCGGTCCCTGAAGCAAAATATCAACCGGCCAGGTGCCAACTTTTACTTCCTGCTCGAGAGACTTGCAAACTATCATCTTTGCTATCTGTTCGGTCCTGTTTTCTCCGCTCGGGACAATTTCTATTCCCCCGGGGCCGTTCTTTTGTTTCCAGGCAAATGGCTCCGGGGTAATACCTTTTTTATAGTCTACCTGCCAATAGGGGCCATCCAATAAATCCTGATTGTATTCTGCGTCGATGCGGACGCGCTTTTCAAATGGAATCGGCAGATATAGACTGACACTCTTACCGTCAAGAAAACCTCCCCACGGTATTGCAGGACAACTCAATTTCTGTGCGGCAGCGGCCAGTGCACGAGCGGGGCCGGATAGTACGGGGTCTTTGTTACCATCAACATAAATATAGAGTTTCACTAGATCGTTCTCGTGCATTTGCGTCGTCCAGATACGGGTAATGGCGCCCGGTCCTTCCAACTCAACCACCGTTTTCTGTCCCCCCATTTCAGGGTTCCCGTAGGCGGTATACTTACCAGTTTTATATTCCTTCGGAAAGGCCAGGTCATCCAGATAAAGACGCCGCGCCAGTTCCATTATCTCATTTTTGGAGCAAGGTTGTTGAGCAAAGCCCTTTTGAATAACACTTGGAATGGATGATGCAATCATCAGAAGAATCAATGCAAGGATTCGTAAATCTCTCTTATCAGACATTTATCATCACTCCTTGAAATTGCTAATACCAATTCTTTTGTAATAGATCTGTAATATAAGCAATGTTATACAGTATTTTGTCCCGGCAACAATAACACTTAATCAAATGATGGTCAACCTTCCACCGCCTGAATTAGAGTAACCAATTCCTCTGACATTTCCTGCACAAAATAGTATAGTTGGCTCCGCCATAATAGCAAGGGTTTCTCGTTTGACCGACACAAAATACCGGCGGTCAAACTGTGTCAGTTTGTGTCAGAATTGGTGTGAAAGGTTGGCATTGGTGTGGATTGACGACACTTGCCCAAAGGAGAGCAGATGCAGCATCCATGCGCTATTGGGTTGAATTATAGAGAGTTACAAGCTTAAGAAAAATCTCTCAAAATCTGCCTTACAAGCAGGAGGTCACTGGCTCGAATCCGGTAGCGCCCACCATTTTTAAATCCAGTAGTGGAGAGGGTTTGCGAGATTTCGCGGGTTCGCTCTTTTTTTCAAGTTTGTCGCCCATTCTCAATCTGTGACCATTTTTTCGATGGTTTGTGACTACTTTTTCTACGGATCCTCGCTCCCCGACCGCCTTATTCTCAAACTCACCAATCTGGGCCACGTATTTTAAGGAGTTACGTGTTTAAGAAATCTGACTCCTTGAGAGCCCCTGCATATCAAGCATAAAGTCCACAAGGCTGGATCCTGTATCTTCTATCCTGAATTAAAGCCACCGGCCTTAAAAACCGGTGGCCTTCAACATTCTTTCCTTTAGAAAAAATGAAATCATGAGATAAATTTTCCCTTTTCGGCGGCTCCGCCACAACACTCCGGGCGGGCAGCAGGCAGCCAGAGGTTATCCCGATGAATTCTCTCCGGTTCATAGCCTGGCACTCCCTTACAGATATATACTATCACACAAAGGGCGTGCAAAAAGGTCACTGTTGATATTGCAATAAAAAAACAATTGGCATCAAATGCACAAGGATTCTATCGTTTGCAAAATCACAGCGTACTTTTCGCTGCCGACTCACTGAATTTATCTGCATACCGCATGTATTAAAATATTAAGCGACTCTCCAATTAACTATCAGCCGATTTCATCTGCACGACCACTTCGTGGCTGTCTCCAGCTTCGTCTATCGGCAACATGCAACCTTCCACCGGCTGGCCATCGAGCGTGATCGAGTCGACACCTGTCTCCCTGCCATCCGGGTTGTGAATCGTAACACGATATCGTGCCCCTCTGAACGATCTTTGCAGTTCGACATGTTGCCAGTGCGAGGGCAGGCAGGGATCAATCAACAAACCATTGTAATCGGCCCTAACGCCGATCATATGCGAGGTAAGAGCTTTGAACAACCAGTCCGAAGTGCCGGTGATCCATGAATACAGGATTTGCCCGGCTCGCGGGTGTTCAGGGCCGTAATACATGTTGGTCACCTGGTAGGGAGGGCAGCCAGAATGTGTGCAAGGGTTTTTGGGATTGTCGGGCAGAACTTTCATCATTGATTCATAAGCCCGGTCGCCGCGGCCGATGTAAGTATCCGCCATGATCTTGAACGATGTCCCATGGCAGTATGGCGCCGCGTTTTCCCACATTCCTGCCTGGAAGAATGTAATTCTACCTATATTGGTGTTGGGCTTGGTATAACCGGGCGTAAGTCCCAGGGAGCCGTAATCGCACTCGAGAACCTCGTCGATTGTCTTGATAACTTTCTCTCTGCGCTCATCCCCGGCGATACCGGATAGGATTGCGAAGGCCTGGGGAGACAGATAGGCTTTTCCTTCTTCTTCGGTATGGCTACCCACAGGCTCACCCGAATCGTTGATCGCCTCCAGATACCAGTTCCCATCCCACCCGTTTTCCTGGATGGCTTTCTCCAGTTTTACTTTTCGCTCAATCAACTCTTCGATAAGTTCTTTGTCTTTAAACACGTTGCTCACGATTTCCAGGGCACAGTTAATGCAAAAGACCATGGCGATGCTTGTCCATACGCTCTCGCCCTTTCCGCCGGTGCCGATCATGTTTAACGAGTCGTTCCAGTCGCCGTAATGCATGCGCACGAGTCCATGCTCGCCAAGGTCATCCGTGGCATGCCTGATTGCAGTAAGAGTGTGTCCCCAGACACTGGCCTCTCCTTGATCGAAATAAGGCACGACCGTATCAAGGAAAGCATAGTCACCGGTTTCCTTGAGATAACTGTCAAGGGCAGGTGCTATCCAGACAGGACCATCGGAATAGTGATGATAATCAGGCGGGTCCCAGCCGCGCAGAGTCTGGCCGTCCGCAAACTGTGCCTTGAGCGAAGTGATGATTTTTTCTCTGGCGCCTTCAGGGTCATAACTGCTTACCGCCCAGGCGGCCTGCATTACATCCCTGAAGCCTTTTCCCGTATCCGTCCCGACCTCTGTATGAAGCTGAATCGCCCTCTTGATCCAGCCGTTGAACAGGTAATTCAGTCGTTCGTCCGGGGTTTTTACCAAAACCGCACTGTATTTCCGGGCAAGGTTCGCCTGCATAGCTTCGAAAAGCCTGTCCGGCGCACCATCGGCAAGCGCTTTTGAAACGATATCCGCCGTGGTTTCCGAGCAGTCGCTGCTGCCAATAGCCACGTTAAAGGATACTGTTTCCCCCGGCGCGATAGTGAATGTGTTTTCAAGTGCTCCGATCATTTTTTCGCAGCAAACCTTACTGTTGCTCATCTTACCCAATACAATTGCCTGCGGCACAGCAACTGTACCCATGTTACCCAGAAAAGCTCTTCTGCTGGTGTCAAAACCAGTGGGCTTTGTGTCACTGGCCACAAATGCGCCGAACCTGTCGTGAGGACACTCGGGAGCCCTGTTTATGCATGTGACGGCGAATTTGCTCTCGTCATAGCTTCCCCAAAGGGCACTATGATAGTCGCAGTATTCCTCATATCCTGTGAGCAGGAGGTCTATGAAACTGTAAAATTTAATCTTTCTTGGCTTGTCACTTTCGTTGGTCAGGCTGATTGACCATATCTCAGTTGCCAGCACTTCCGGCACAAACACACGCATCCGGGTCCTGATGCCGTTGACACTTGAATCCAAAGTGCTGTATCCCAGCCCATGCCTGGCCTCGAAGCTGTCAGGCTCCCGGCGGCAGACCGGATAGAACACCGGGCTCCAGAACTCACCGGTCTCATCGTCTCTAAGGTAAAAATGACGGTCCTCGTTGCGCACTATGTTGCATCGGCACTCAGGATGCATGTACTGCATGGGACGCTCGGTGAAAGCTCCCAGCCCGGTCATCTGCTGGTTGGCCGCACTGATGAAGTTCTCGTTCCAGTAGTAGTTGATCAGTGGCAGGGGAGTGTCGTACTCAGTAATTACGAATTCGGTGCCGTCTTTGTCGAAATATCCGAAACTGGCTTTAAGCATTTTCCAAACCCTCCAGGAATTTTTAGGTATTCAGTATTCTATCACGTTTACATAAATGAATCCAGCCGAATGATCGCAAATGGATCTTTCCACTTCCAGTACATCGTGGCCGGGCTTAGAGAAATTTGTGGAAGTACTGATACACAGAACTGAGGGTTTGCGAATGGTCACCTTCCAGGTAGTAACCCCGTCCGCCGAAAACCTTGGGGATGCGAGTCGCCACGCTTTTCTGATCCCTCAGATAATAGTAGTACTGGGACTCGTCGCGGGCATTATCGTCAAAAACAAAGGGGCGGCAGTCAAAATCGGCCGCAACTATCCCATGGGGCGCCTTGCCCACGTTGGCCGCCATCGAAACAGCTTTGAGCAGAACCTCCGGGCCGGTTACCGCCGAGCCCACGTTTAGTATCACGCCGCCCCGGGTGAGTCTGGTGATCATTTCAGTGAATATCAGGAAATCGCGTCCGCTGGCTCCTCCCTTTGCCTCGCCATTGAAGTTGGCATGCTGGTCGGTGATGTCGGTACCCACGCCGACGTGAACGGTAAATGGCACGTTCTCCCGATAAGCATTGGCCACCACGCTGAAATCAACGTGGCTGAAACCGTCGTAGGGCCTGAGCACTTCGCCGGCTGGAGGGTCGATTGAGGAAAGCACCTGATCCAGTACTGTCTTCCTGAATTGCTGATCGCAATAGAGCATTCCAAGGCTTTCGCCATAACCAAGCTTCCGCCGGTTTCCTTCGATCAAAGTCTGGTTGATATAGGCACAGGTTTCGTATGCCATACCGAATTCACCAAGAGCCAATACTCCCCGCACATCTTCGCTGGACTCACCCATGGCCGCGAACTCGAAATCGTGTATCGTGCCTGCTCCGTTGGTTGCGATCAGCGAAACTACTCCACGGCGCATCCAGTCGATGTAGATCGGGGAAAGGCCGTTCTTGATCGGGTGCGCGCCTGTCAGCACGATTACTGGCAGCCCCTCATTGTATGCCTCGGCTATGGCCCGTCCGACCTCCTCGGCCTCCCGGCTCGGTGAGATAACATCAGAGGCGGCCAGCCGATCGCAGTCAATAAAATCCTCGACTTTGCACTTGTTTTTCCGGCTGGTTACCGAATAAGTATTGATCCCACTGTTGTCGAAAACCGTGTACTTGCCATTGTACTTCACTGTTTCCTCCGGAGACTGGTACTACTTTTATTTCAACCGGGAAGCCACCCGGCAGTTAAAGAATTTCTCTCATTTCGCGAAGAAAAGACGATAAAGTTCAGGGGCCGTATAATCGGGCACAATGTAGTTTGTACCGAGTCCAATATGGATTTCCCTGTCCCGGCGGGCATCCATAGGTATCCTGCTCAGGGTTACCGCCCCGATCTCGACTCCGGCGCTGATTTCCGCCCGGCCATCACCGACTATCAGGATATTCTCTCCTTTGATCCCCAGTTCCCCGGACAGGCCTTTGACTACATCACGCTTCGGAACCTTTCTGTCCCAGGTGGATCCGTAAAGTTTTTCAACTTCCCGTCCCGGGCCGATATCAAATCCAACCGCAAGCACTTCCTCATACATACCCTGCATCAACGGCCTGCCTTCGCTGTCCAGGTCAATCACCGCGCCGGTAACGAAGTGGTTTTTCACCCCGTTATGGTAGAGATGGTTCATGAACCTGTGTGATCCAGATACCAGCCATTCGTCCTGGTTCATGCGGGCCCGGGCAAGGTTTTTATCTCGGCAGACTTTATTGAGAACCTGCTCGTAGAGACGGAACAGCCTGGGTGTATGTTCGGCGATAAATGCTTTTATCTGCTTTCTTTCACCAAGTTGATCGAACACTTCTTCACCCTGCCAGATACGTCTGACGATCTCCGAATTTATCTCCCGGTCTCTTGTCGTGAGTCTACAGTGAGGAATAGGAATCGTACCCATCTCGATACCTCGCCTGATAGCCCATTCCATTTGCGTCAGGGCGGACAGCCCGGCGCTCTCCACACAAAAGGAGTCGGTCTCCGGCAGGGGCTCGCTGTCCGTTTTTTCGCTTACCTCTTGCACCATCTCAGGCAAATCATAGCCCGGTTTCAGCCCTCCGCTCATCGCGTGCCACAACGACCGGCTCATGACCGGCCGCCAATGCCGGATCAGGCTGTAGGTTCCGTCTATATCGTGGATCGCGTGAGTGATTTGGCGGGTGCCCACCCTGTTAACCAGTTCAATTCCGCTGAGGTTGTCCGGAAAATTACGATCGTCTATAAAAATCACTTTCAAAACCCCCAATCGGATCTGTTGCGCAGATCTAATATTCGGTTTTCAGCATCAGATCAAGCAACCTGATTCATGGCAACAAGTCGACAACTCGATCATTTAATTGATCACCGGCTTAGAATTTCTCAGGTGATGAAAATTGGTTATGATGCTGCATAATTTTCATTTCGAGCGATGCGGCTTGTCGGCTTCTGCTGGAGCAAGTGGTTGGCATTCCTGATCCTTCACTGACAATGTCTTGCTAGTGATCAGACCAATGCCGCGGCCTTTGTTGCCACTGGCGCAGTAGAAAAGAAAAAACGTGTCGGTATTCGGATTGTATACAAGCGAAGTCTTGTGTGCGTATTCAGTGTCCAAACCGCTGGGATTGCCGCCAGCTTTGTAGAGCGGTTCCGGATGCGCTGTCCAATGCACCAGATCTCGCGAGAAAGCTGCCATAATGTGCGCCCCTCCGTGCCCGACACCAAAATAGAACATCACCCAGTGGTCCGTATCGCGAAAAACTTTCGGGTCGGAGGCGAACTGTTCGTCATAACCGCCCTGGCGATTCCGAATGACTGGATTGGCGGGATACCGCATCCAGTTAAACAGGTCGGTGGAAAAGGCCAGGCCGCTCTGCTCGAATTGGCCATTGGCCGCATTGTAGTAGTTGAAAAAATGACCCCGATGCTCGAGCAACCACGGCTGATAGATGCAATCCTTCTCCCAGGCTTCGCAGTCCGGATCCTGGACGGTGAGAATCGGAACGTCTTTTGCCTGGCTCCATGTCAATCCGTCATCGCTGCTGGCCAAACCCTGGCTGCCGGGACGTAATTCGTAGCCTCCCTGACGCGGGTAGCTGCCATAAAGCGTCCAGTATTTCCCTCGGTGCTTCTTGAGCAGCCGCGGGGCTTTGATATCGTAAGACTCATAAAGAAAAGCGCCGACAACGCAACCCCCGAAATCGTATTCGCCTTCCCTTCCGAACCCCATGGCAAGGCGCATGCTCCCCCAATGGAGCAGGTCGTTGCTTTCAGCAACGAAACTGTTATAGCCTTTGCCGTCAAAAGCGATGAAGGTCATATACCACTTGTCAGTTTCCCCGGGGAGTTGATAGACGCAGGGAACATCCGTATTCCTGAACTCCCCGTATCCAGGAATGTCTGGCGCGCTCGGAATAACATGTTTCGACCAGTAGAACCATCCTCGATATGGGGCGGACCAACGATCCAACGTCTTCCGATCTATGATGCAAGCGTTGTCAACTACGACGTTCTCTTCCGTTGAGACGTCCATGCCGAGCGTGACGGATTGAATCGCAAAGAATGCGCAAATGTGTACAAGGATGCTGATTCTCATAAACAATTTCATTGGGAAAATATTTATTATGGAGTCCATGGAAAGGCGCAGTTTATCATCAAGCGACGCTTGAACCGATATTCGCCATATCAAAAATGAAAACAGTCAAAAATGGCCTTCATTTTCTAATCCGAGTCAAAATTTACTTCTTCTTGGGCTTGAAGCGATATATTCCGATTGTTTCTACAGTAAATTATCTCTTCTCACCGTCAGTGTAAAGCCTGTTATCCCGGATGGCACGCGACAAATCGCTGATAATGCCAACCTGCTTCTCCGTTTCCCGAAGTAGCATAACTCCAGCGTCCGAGGTCATCTGATCACCAGTAAAATCGGACCTGACTTCTTTAATCGAAAGACTAGAAAAATGAAGACAATTCTGAGAACTTATATCCACGGCAGCGATCTCCTAAAGGATGTCTTGTGTTTGTGCAAACACAAGATATCACAAACCTTTAAAGAGCTCACTGTATCGTTTCAGAACAAGTTGGACACTTTTTACACAATGATTAAGAGATGGTTTTTTTGGTGGTTACAAGTTCCTGAAAAAACCGTCTATTTGATTATCATTCTCTGTTTGTGACTGCTTTTTCGACGGTTTGCGACCATTTTTTCGATGAATATTTTTAATATCTTGTATGTTTTGAATATTATGTTTGTTTTAAATATTGCTTTGACAGGTGGTTATACGGACCTGGTTGATTTATATGAAGTTAAATAAATATGAAAATACGCCTTACGTGCAAGAGGTCACTGGTTCGACTCCAGTATCGCCCACCATCGTTAACTCCAAGAGCAGAGAGGATTTACGAGATTTCGCGGGTCCTCTCTTTTTTTCAAGTTTGTCGCATATTATCAATCTGTGACCATTTTTTCGACGATTTGTGACTACTTACCCCCTGGAAACCACCTTCCGGCTGAAGCATTCTCAAACTCACTCCAATCCAGTAGGCCATTTTGTATGTGATGGTACTCTGCGAAAAAATGTGAATTTATCTCTTGAATAACCAAGTCTTAAAGATTGAGTAGCGTGACGATCAACGCATGATGAGGATATTTACCCAGACTGGAGGGATAGTCAATGCTAAAAGATTAATTTCTATAGAGCCAATAAAAACCAATAACTCATTATCTGGAGATAAAATGAAAGCGTTCAAAAACTTGATAAGCATCATTCTAATTAGCTTCTTTTTTCTGGTTGGAAGCGGGGTCATCAGTGGGTATTCTGCCCAGGCAGACACCGGGAAAGGGCGAACTAATCACACGGGAGGCAAGTTATGAAACAGGCAAACATCCTATCGTTCATCTTGTTGATGACCATGATAATGGCAACCGGACTGACCGGCGCGCCAACACGCGGCAAAGCTCTGGAAGCTCGAGTGGACAGCTTGGTGCTGATCAGTAAAGAGGTGCCGACCGACGGTCCCGGTTGCGCCGTGGCCGTCATCTTGGACGGCAAAGTAATATTTAAAAAAGGCTATGGGCTGGCCGACCTGGAGAAAAAAACACCTATCACCCCGGCCACCGCTTTTAACATCGGCTCCATGACCAAACAGTTCACCGCAGCCTGCATCCTGATCCTGACCCAGGACGGCAAACTTTCGCTGGACGACGAAATTGACCAGTACCTCCCGGAGTTGCCCGACTACGGCCAGCCAGTGACCATCCGCCATTTGATCCACCATACCAGCGGCATCTGGTCGAACGATGTGCTACTGGGGCTTTCCGGCCGGAAGTTCACCGATCCACTGAGCACAAAAGACGACCTGAAAATGATCTTCCGCTGCCATACGCTCAATTTCACCCCGGGCGCGGAACACCTCTACTGCAATTCCGGTTACGTCCTGCTGGGCGAGATAGTTGCGCGGGTAAGCGGAAAATCCCTGGGCGCTTTCGCCCGGGATCGGATTTTCAAGCCTCTGGGGATGAGCGGAACCGTTTTCAACGACAGCCCGGAAAAGGCCATCAGGAACGAAGCCCTCAGCTACACCAGGCCTGGCGACAACACCTGGACACCGACCGGTGAACGCAGCAACTCCTCTGTTGGAGCGAATAACCTCTATACCACCGTGGAAGACCTGGCCCGCTGGGAGCGAAACTTCCACGACCAGAAGGTCGGCGGGCCGCACTTCACCGAGTTGATGCAGACCCGTGGAATGTTGAACAACGGGGATACCCTCAGCTATGCTTTCGGCCTGGTGGTGGGAGAAAACGGCGGGCAGCTCACTGTCAGCCACGGTGGGGCTACACCTGGCTTCCGCTGCGACATGATGCGTCTGCCGGAACTCGGTTTAAGCGTAGTCTGCCTGTGCAACAGCGACCAAGGAGCGCCGGGGAGCACCGTCCGGAAAATCACGGACTTCGTCCTGGGAGATTCCTTTGCCACCGCAAACAACGCCGAACCGGCGGCAAATGACAGCACAGCCAAGGTAACCCTGGAACCGCGCTCATTGAGCTCATATACCGGAAAATACCAGATGGATAACGGCTTCGCGATAACCATAACGCAGGAAGACAGTGTCCTTAAAGGGCAGGGGACCGGTCAAAGCCAATTCGGCCTGGTTCCGGAAACGGACAGCCTGTTCCATATCGCCGAGGCGCCAGGGATCAAAATGTCGTTCCATGGGACAGACCGCGGCCCGGCCACTCATATCACCCTTTACCAAAACGGCGAGCACCGCCTCAAACGCATCGAGGATCAGGACAAGCTGACCACCGCGCAGTTGGCCGCATTCGCCGGCGAATACTACAGCGATGAGCTGGATGCCACCTACCGGGTGGAGCTGGTCACAGACACTCTGTTCATCCATACTCCTATAGTCGATCCGTTATTCCGTAAAGTATCAGGCATCACCGGTAATGACCCGCTGGTCCACTCTGGGGCGGCGGATACGTTCTCTCTTTCGTCTATACCGGTTGTTTTCAAACGAAACGCCCAGGGACAGGTGGCCGGCTTTACTATAGATGCCGGCAGGGTGCGGAACCTGCTGTTCGTCAGAAAATAACCGCCAAGTGCTTTGGGGGAAGGGAAATACATTATTTGAGATATTTCCCTTCCCTCTTTTAAATAGAAGTTCGCGGAGGTTCAGTACTTATGCGATTGAGTATTTCTAATCTCAGCAAACAATATAGAGGGAATCTGCGCGCGCTTCGGAGCCTTAGCCTCGAAGTGGGGTCCGGGATATTAGGATTACTGGGGCCAAACGGAGCAGGCAAGTCCACGCTAATGCGCATCCTGGCGACTGTTACCAAGGCAACGGAGGGGACGGTGACATGGAATGGCACCGATATCAGTAAGTCTCCTGATACGGTGCGTTCAGTGCTGGGCTATCTGCCTCAGGATTTCGGTGTATATCCGAATCTGAACGCGGTCGAGTTTCTCCAGTATATGGCCGCGGCTAAAGGATTGAATGGCAGGCAGGTCCGAAGGCGCATAGAAGATCTGCTGCAGGTGGTCAATCTGAACGATTCTCGTAAACGTCCCCTGGGCCAGTTCTCCGGGGGCATGAAACAGCGCATCGGCATTGCCCAGGCTTTGTTGAACGATCCGCAACTGCTTATTGTCGATGAGCCCACCGCAGGCCTCGATCCTGAAGAGCGTATTCGCTTTCGCCATTTACTCTCTGAGTTGTCCGGAGAGCGCATAATAATTCTTTCCACTCACATTGTATCTGATGTAGAATCCACGGCCAACAAAATTGCCATCATCGATAAAGGCAGACTGCTGGCATATGAGTATTATGAGGCGTTGCTGCAAGCCGTCGAAAGTAAGGTGTGGAAGTGTACCGTCTCCAGCGCCCAACTACCTGAGGCAAGACAGCGCCTTATTATCAGCAACTCCGTGAGGCGCGGTGATCTTATTAATATCAGAGTAGTTGCCGACACGTCTCCGGCTCCCGATGCAATGCAAGTGCCTGCCACGCTCGAAGACGCTTACATCTACCATATCTCGAACGGCAGGCAGGAGTTCGGCGCATGAACTCCATTCGAACAATTTGCCATATTGCTCGTGCCGATTTTTTGGAACGGGTGCGGCGCTCCAGTTTTTTATTTACCCTCGGAGCGGCGGTATATTTGGGATATGCGGTAAATGCAAATATCTTTATGGTAAGATTGGATCAATATCGGGGGTTATTGAATTCTGCCTGGGTTGGATCCGTGACTACGTTATGGATCACAAGTTTTTTAACTCTCTTCGGTTTTTACCTGGTCATGAATACTCTCGAGCGAGACCGGCAAACCGGAGTGGGACAGATCATTGCCGCAACTCCTCTGAAGAATATCCAGTACATTCTGGGAAAAACATTGAGTAATGTCATCGTTTTTGCGGTTATGCTTGCCATCCTCGGGATAGCTGCTTGCATTATGCAACTGTTGGGAGGGGAGTCCCCTGTAATTGAATTTTCAATACTTTTGGCTCCTTTTGTTTTCTGTGCTCTTCCGGCGTTGA
>DATKXY010000276.1:0-20942 GCA_035528795.1 archaeon
TTAAGGCTGATTTTCCTCATGTCTCAGCAGGCCTTGAAAACCTGTTATTTAAAAGGTTATCCCTTCCTAAGGCCATATGACACTATTTGACCAGGATCATTTTTCTGGTTATCGAACCGTTTTCTGTCTCCAGGCGATAAAAATAGACTCCGCTTTGGAGCTTCCCGCCTTTGGTTTCTGTCCCATCCCAAATGAAGCGGTTTGTTCCTGACTGGCACAGACCCCGGAAAATGGAGCGCACCATGCGGCCGCGGGTGTCAAAAATCTCGAGGCTTGCCCACCCGGGCAGGCTCAGGTGAAATGAGATCGCAGTCGAGGGATTGAATGGGTTGGGCGCGTTCTGCTCCAGGCTTATCCCTTTCGGTGGAACGACTCCCCGGGCCAGGATATCGGTTTCAGTTGCCATAGAGACCAGAGACAGCAGTTTTTCAGCTTCCGGGCCCGGTCTCCCCAGTACAGGGGATCGATCGAGAGACAATTTCACCGTGGAGCCATCCGCAAACTCCAGGCTCCAGATCCTGTCCCCGAAGGCTGCGAGCTCTGTTTCATTAACGGATGTTTTGCCCTTATCCGGCCGGTTCGGATCGCGGCTCGGAACATAACTTGCCGCATCCAGGACCAGCAGAAAATCATCCAGATCTCCCACTACTGTCCTGTCACCGTCAAAATCAGCGGCCAGTCTTTGCTCTGGAGTGAACCTTAATGTGTCAAGTATCTCTCTGGTGAGAAGAAAAACGAGGAACGCATCCCGGTAATCGATATACCCATTGCCGTCCAGATCGCCCCTGCTGCGCAGCTTCCTGGCCCTGAGCCGGTAGATCCGGCTGCCGTCCGGTGGAAAAGCCGCGGCCTGGAGAATGGCCCGGTCGTTAATGAGCAGATAGTATACCCCGCTCTCGGGAACCTTACAGGAGACCGATGCACCCACGCCCTCGGCATGGGCCAGCACAGTGCCGCTTGAATCAAGAAGGCTGATCAATGGGTCAAGGGCACTGTAGGAAGCCTCAAGCCCCGGCAAATCGGCAACCAGTGAGTCGCCTGAGGCAAGATCGAGCCTGTAAAAATCGAAATCCGTGACACTCCTGATACCTGCCTCGGAAGACCACCCCTCGCTCCATCCCATACCCGGTTCATCCCGCCAGGTGAGCGCTCCAGCCTGCCCGGTCGAGCCATCAGGCTCGTCAGGGTCAAGCGGCAGCACGAGGCGTGCTCCGCTGGGCAAACCCGCCTTATTGCCTCCGATGAGGGCGGCAAAACGCAAAAGGTAACTGCGCGCCTGGAGCCCTCTGATTTCGATCCAGCCGTCAGTATCAGGCTCGAAATCACCGATTGACGAATCGGCCCTGGAACCGACAGAGTAATGAGCGACACTGACCCGCGAAACACTGCTCTCGAGCGGCCTTCCATCCGCATAGAAAGTGGGGAGGGTGAGTTTCACCCTGAGGACCCCTCCCTCGGAAACCTCGATTTTCTGAACCCGGGGCGGCATGGCAGTCACATTCTGGACCTCGGTATACAGCACTAGGCCGAATGCCAGCTGGTCATTCGCCAATCCGGGCCGCGGAAGCTCCTCGAGAGAGTAAAAGTCTGGCCGGACCAGGGATGCGGCCTGCTCGAAAGCGAGAAACCCGGCCCCGTCTTTGGAGATAAAACTCGAGCCCGGAAAAAGGCCCGCATCTCCATCCGTGTCCAGCATGACCTCGGCGTCCGGACCGGGAGGAAAACGGACCACCAGATACAGGGTCCCAGGGCCTGTCAGCACCAGCTCTTCCCCGGACACATCCACCACAAGCTCCGAAGAGCCGGGATCAGGCCTCAGGTTCTCTCGCACGATCAAGGGCCGGGAAAGATCCGGACCACTATCAGCGGATTGGGGCACAAGCAGAATCTCAGGAAATGGAGCTGTCTCCCCTCCATTACCAGGTGGAACGAAAATCAAGAACCCGACAACCAGAAAAGGTCCCTTGACCGGAATCTCGATGCGCCTGGCGAAATAATACGTATCACCGGACTGAGCCTGCCCCGGAGGATAGTACAAGCGGCAAGGGCTTACTGAATGCTCCGGATTACCGAAATCAAGCAGCTCAAAAAGCCCGGGGACAATATTTTCACCCTGGGCCGGAGACCAGGTGAGTCCGGGCAGGGTTTGTACGGGATTATCCCTTCTTCCTGGCTGGCGCTTAAGAGAATAGCCCTGGGAGCAAATAATGAAAAGCAGGAAAAGAGTGAGCGCCGCTCTGAAAAGAAAGCGTTTAGAGTCCAAAGCAAGCCTGGCGGAATTTATTTTTTCTGAGGAAACAGGGTGCAATTATTACCTGTCCTGAAGAAGGGGTGCGAGATTCAGTTGATTATAAATTAAAACCAGGCCGGTGTCAATCAAAGGAAAGCTATCCCTTTCGCATTAAAGGAGAGAACTGGCGCAGATCCGATATTCCGGGAGGGCCTTCTCCGCTCTTTATCCGAGGTATGGCATACTTTTACTCGATGATAAAAGTAAGACGGCTGAATTGCGATTATTTTTATACGATAATGGCGTGTTTCCCGGGCAGGCTTCAGGAATGGAAATCTTCGCCGGCAAGGTGTCGTAAAAGTGGCCGATATTTGAGAGATGCAGGTCTGAACAGGAGTCATAATCGAAAGCGGCAGGCGATCTTGAAAAACAACATTGGCAGGAATTTTCTTATTGCGCGGTCTCCTCCGAAAGAACAGCTTCCCATGTTCCGATAATCTGGGAACCCGCTTTCAGCTCTCCGCTCATGAATGAGTTTTCGGTAAGTAATCCGTTAAACAGCACCGGGTCACCGCCGATGAGGATCAATTCCCCGCTTGATAATTCAGCGAGGTTGAAACGGATTTGATTTTCGCTGAAAACCCCATTGGTCAGCACTGTAGTATCCTGGCTGACCCTGCCTCCCAGGTGGATGTTTCCTCCGATCAGCAGGCTCCCGTCAATGCTGAAATTATCGCTTTCTTCGAATACAAGGATAAATGTCTGTCGAGCCACCCCGTCAGAAGTACTCATATGACCATCCCAGGTGCCGCTTAATGTGGTCCTCGTCAGGTTGGCATTCCGCTGGACTTCAACAAGCGCGGAGGCTGCGGAGGTTAAATCTCCGCCCTCGCCACAGCCAAGCAGGCACAACAGCGGAACAATTGCGGCCGCGAACCACCCTGTACGGTTTAAAAGCGCCAATTCACACCTCCGAAAAACCCGGAATTAATGAGAAACGCTTTCTTTTTCCCAAGCAATGATCTGCCGGAGGAAGTGACATCGGTAATATCGGCGCGGGTCAAGAAGAAGCTAAAACCGATATTCAGTTTGATTTTCTTAAACATCCGTTTGCTGAAGCCCCAGCCGAAAACCGGGCCCCAGAGGGATTGAGTTTCGATGCTCCCGGCGGCTGAAGGCTTAAGGCTCATTATACCCAGGCCGCCATAGAGATAATTATTCTGGTTTTTGAGGAATGGGAAGCCCTTGAGGCCGCCGAATGAGTAGCGCACCCCGAATTGCCAAAAGCGTGATGATACGGAAAGGGTGTCGAAGCCTGTCAAGGTCTCAGGCAGAGACGGCTGTTCTGCTCCCAGCGGACGGGTAGTGGGCGAGCCGAAAAAGACAGAAATATCAAGCGCCAGGTGTTCGGACCAGGGTAAGTCGATCCCAAAGCCTTTTAACATTGCCGGGGAAAGGCCAAGTTTGCTTCCAAATGCCTGGCGCAGAATCCCGGCTTTAAACGTATAGTTAGCTTTAAGCGAATCCAACTCAAGCAGCAATCCCCTTTTCTTTTCCTTGGATTCCACCTTTTCAGACAGTCTCTTTTCGAGGGTCTCCACCTCGAGTGCCGCCGTGCGGCCGCGCTTGCTCAAATCCTCCAAAAGCGCCTCGATCTCCGCGATCCTGGAAACCTGCTGACTGGCGGTCAGAACCATTTCACGCTGCTCTTCCCTGCTATATTTGGGCTTAACGTATATCTGAACATCCGCTTTCGAGATCCAGCCCCGCACAGCGCTTGAAAGCTGGACCATATAATAATCCTCGCTCTCTCCGACAATATCGAAAATCTCATTCCTATACGCTCTTACCAGTATCGCGGCCCCTGAAGACGGGAAAGAGCGGACCGCTGCCTCACCTGCCATTACAATTACCTTCTGGTCTTTCCAGCGATCCAGGTCCGCCCTGCTGGTAATGATGTGCTCAAGCTCGTGGGTTCGTTCCACACCGTATGAGATCACCCATCCCCGTCTCCGGTTATCCTGCGGGCCAAACTCGATCCTGTACCAGGTATCATTCTCGGAAACGACCCCGACTACGCTGTTCTGGGGAAGACGGTCGATAATCTCGCTGATCAGCGAGGAGTCCTGATAAACCGGAGCCATGCGGACTGTCACTTTCAGATTGTAACCGAGCGACACATCGAATTCCTCTGCCGGCACAGTGAGCTCAGAAGCTTCCTGAGGAGTGGCCTGGCTCTCCGGAGCCGTCTCTTGAGCGGCCGCAGGCAGCACGCACTGAAAGAAAAAGATTAGCAGGAAAAAGGAAAAACTTTTAAAAATATTTGAGTGATAACAATTCATTCTGATCCGGATTGGATTAAGTATAGTAACTGAATTTCAAGTCCTTGAAATTGCACCTGGCGCACATTAGTAGTGTTATATCAACTTAGTATTGCAGGGTCCAGGGTAGGGTCTTTTTTGCCCAACATGTGCGTGTTTAGGCTGTAGGCTGTAGACTGTAGGGATGCAAAATCAAATCTTCAGAGCACAGTTTACAATCGGTAGCCTGGATAAAGTTTAAACCTTGGGCTAGCAACCCTCTAGCCTACAGCCTCCAGCCTGATGTCAGCAGGCTGGCACATTCTCGCTCATTTCAACTGTGCAAATTACCCTGTATTTCAAAGTTGACAGTCTAATAGTCCGCTTTTATTATTTTGTTTCCCCGGATTGAAAACCAAGGATACCTTCTTCTATATCGGCATTTTAACGATTTTCTTTCATTTTGGAGCCTGTAAATAGAGCGCGCGCCATGGCCCATAAAACCGCCAGAAACAGGTGAGCCGCCAGGGAAGGATAGAGGACCGCCCGCCAGAGCGTCGAATAATCCCGCCGGTGGTGTTTCCGAATGTACAAAAAGGCGGTATAGTGCAGATGCCAAAGACTTCTAATCGGGCGTTTCAGGCTGCTTGCGCCCCGCTGATGAATTACGCTGGCCGCAGGATAATAATAGATGGAAAAGCCTTTTTTTCTTGCTCTCAGGCACCAGTCCAGGTCCTCGGCATACATGAAAAACCGCTCATCGAAACCGCCAACTGACTGGAGAACCTCACGCCGCATAAAAATGAAGCTTCCGCTTGCCGCCTGGATCTCTTGGACTCTGTCTTCCGGCACATCCCCGTAAGTGTAACCGGCAAGCTTTCGGCTCCGGGGAAAGAAGCGGCTTAAGCCGGAGAGACTTCCCAGCATGGCGAGAGGCACCGGGTCCCTTCTCCGGCAGCCTCTCTGAAGGCGCCCGTCCGGCCCTAATACCCGGGGTGTCACCACATGGACATCCGGCCGCCCGGCGAAAAAGCCCAGAAGGGTCAGCAGGGTGCTTTGGGTAAACACGATATCCGGGTTGAGTACGAGCACAAAGCCGCAGCTTTGATCAAGGGCGGCAAAGGCCTGGTTATTGGCCGCCGCAAAGCCCACGTTCTCGCTGTTGGCGATCAACTCGACCTCAGGAAACCTGTTTTCGAGCATCTCGACAGAACCATCCGTGCTCGCATTGTCCACGACCAGGATTCGAAGGGTCAACTCCTGATGGTGCCGGGCGAGAGATTCAAGGCAGCGGGCAAGCTCTGCGCATGTGTTCCAGTTGACTATGACCACTGAAACACAAGGCCTTCCGTTATCGTTTTTTTTGCGCCTGCCTCCCCAAGGCGCGGGATTTTCCTCCGGGCTCACTTTTGGATCTCCTGGGCATCCACCACGCAGATAGCGACTATGCTCACGATATCCTCCTCATCGTCCCCACGCTGTAAGACATGCACGGGTTTTCGCATACCCATCAACACCGGACCGATTGTCTGGGCGCTGCCCAAATGATGTAAGAGTTTGTAGGCGATATTTCCGCTCTGCAGGTCAGGGAAGATCAGCACATTGGCTTCTCCCTGCAGTACACTCAACGGAAAGGACTCCGTCATTTTTTCCGGGTTTACAGCAGTGTCGGCCTGCATCTCGCCCTCGATAAGATATTCCGGCCTCAATTTTTTCGCCAGCTCGGTTGCCCGGCGCACTTTATTGGCAAAAGGGTGTTTATTGCTGCCGAAATTGGAAAAAGAAAGCATCGCCACCCGGGGCTCGAAGCCGTAGCGGTGGGCTGCATCGGCGGCGCAGACAGCGATCTCTGCAAGCTCCTCTGCAGTGGGGTCGATATTGACTGTCGTGTCGGCGAAAAAGTACACCCGCCGGTCGGTGAGCATAATGTACAAGCCGCTGACCCGGCTGAGCCCGGATTTCATGCGGATAATCTGGAGCGCGGGGCGAATGGTATCCGGATAGTGCTGGGTCAGGCCGGAGACCAATCCGTCTGCATCCCCCATCTCCACCATCATGGCCGCAAAATAATTGCGGTTACGCAGCAGCTCCTCAGCCTCATAAGGGGTAACCCCGTTGCGCCAGCGCAGTTCGAGCAAGTGTTTGAGATAGGTTCCCCGCCGGTTATAGGCGGCCGGGTCGATAATCCGCACACCTTTGAGAGTCAGGTCCAGTTTTTTGGCCCGGGCGCGTATTTTTTCCGGATTACCGAGCAGTACGGGCTTTGCCAGACCATCATCACACAGGATCTGTGAGGCCCTTAAAATCTTGTCCTGATCGGATTCCGGCAGCACGATTCGTTTCGGATCTCTCCTGGCCCTTGAGAGGAAAGTCCGGATCAGCTGGCGTGATCTGCCGAGAGTGGTCTCAAGTTTCAGCACGTACTCGTGAAAATTCAATTTCACCCGGGCCACTCCGGTCTCTGCAGCGGCGCGGGCCACAGCTGGAGCGACTTTCAAAAGCACTCGGGGGTCGAAAGGTTTGGGGATTATGTATTCCGGGCCGAAATGCAAATCCTCTACATCATAGGCCCGGCGCACCTTGTCCAGGACATCTTCCCTGGCAAGCTCGGCCAGGGCTTTGACCGCGGCCAGTTTCATCTGGGTATTGATAGCCCGGGCCCTTACATCCAAGGCGCCCCGGAAAATATAGGGAAACCCCAGCACATTGTTCACCTGGTTGGGGAAATCCGAGCGGCCGGTAGCGACAATGGCATCCGGGCGAAGGCTTTTGGCACGGTCGTAACTGATCTCGGGATCCGGGTTGGCCAGGGCGAAAATAATCGGTTTTTTCGCCATGGAAAGCGCCATCTTATCAGTGACAATGTCCCTGGTCGAGACCCCGATAAACACATCCGCCCCTTTAAGGGCCTCTTCCAGGGTCCGGAGGCTTGTCTTTACGGCGAAGCGCTCCTTATAAGGATTCATGCCCGAGGTGCGACCCTGGTAAATGACACCCCGGCTGTCGCACATGATAATCTTATCCTGCCTCGCGCCCATCTTGAGCAGCAGACTGGCGCAAGCTATACCCGCTGCTCCCGCGCCGCAGATCACGATTTTTACTGCGTTCAGTTTCTTTTCCACGAGCTTGAGGGCGTTAGTCAAAGCTGCTGCGGCGATAATCGCCGTCCCATGCTGATCGTCATGAAATAC
Source organism: archaeon (assembly GCA_035528795.1). GTDB lineage: Bacteria > Gemmatimonadota > Glassbacteria > GWA2-58-10 > GWA2-58-10 > DATKXY01. The sequence goes on from DATKXY010000276.1 coordinate 7,722, forward strand.
AGGAATCTCGCAAATCTCAGTGAGCTTCTCCTCCACATAAAAGCATTCCGGAGCCTTGATATCCTCAAGGTTTACGCCTCCGAAAGACGGCTCGAGCAGTTTCACCACCCTGACAATCTCATCCGGGTCTTTTGTATCGAGTTCCAGGTCGAACACATCGATATCCGCAAAGCGCTTAAAAAGCACGCCTTTGCCTTCCATGACAGGTTTTGCCGCCTGCGGACCGATATCTCCCAGGCCGAGCACCGCGGTGCCATTAGTCACCACTGCAACCAGGTTGCCCCGGCTGGTGTAAAGAAAAGACTCATCCGGGTGGCGCCGGATCTCCAGGCAGGGTATCGCGACCCCAGGCGTATAAGCCAGAGACAGCTCTCTCTGGGTGGAACAGGGCTTGGTGGGGACGACCTGAATCTTACCGGGGCGTTTACCGGCATGGTAGGCAAGAGCATCTTTCTTGCGAATTTTCAATGAAATCTCCCTTTTTGGAAAACATGGCGTTTACTCGACAATGTGTGAAAAGTGTTTAATCCGAATTATTTATAAAACTTGTCGCTGCTCCAGACCATTATGAACAAACGGCAACCGAAAGTTTTTATAATAACCTTTTAGAATTCAGGAGCCAGGAGTCAGAATTCAGAATATTTTTGGAAATGATCACCAGAGTCTTTTAAACTTCTGACTCCTGTCTTCTGGCTTCTGACTTCTTGTCCGGTCCAGAGCAAATGCTTGGAAGACCAAAAGCCTATTCCTTCTACTATATTTTTTGAATAATACAGGTTAAAATACCGCTGGCTTATATTTCTTGGTTTTGATTAGATGACAAAAAAGCTGTAAGTTTAATCAAAGCCTTACAAACTCGTGTTCCGGGTCCTTGATACTCAGCACCGGGCACGGGGCTTTTCGTACCACCCGCTCTGTGGTCGAGCCGATAATCATGTACTCCAGCCCGGTAAGTCCGTGCGTGGCGGTTACGATCAGGTCGATTTCGTTCCGGCGGGCGTAGTTTATAATCTCGACAAAGGGCTTGCCGCTTGTGACCTCGCATTTGAAAGATATCCTGTCTTTCAGATCCTGGTAGACAAATTCATCCAGGGCATCCAGGGCCCTGTCGCGCAAGCTGTTATCAAGGTCAAATGGCGTGGCCTTGTCCATGATATAGAATGCGGGGTGTATCCTCTGCTCGAAAACATGCAGCACGTGCAGGGTAGCCCCGTATTTACCGGCGAAAGAGAGCGCATAAGGCAGAGCCTTCTTTGAGTAATCGGAAAAATCAGTGGGCAGGAGAATATTTTTTATTTTCTTGAATTCTTTGAGGTGCGGTGCATGGTGGCGCACAGTCAGCACCGGGCAGTTGGCCAGCCTTACCACCTGTTCGGCTGTGCTGCCGAAAATAAAATGGGTCACTCCTCCCCTCCCATAAGTCCCCATGACCACGAGATCGATATTTTCTTCCCCGATCACCCGGATAATTTCCTGGTAGGGAGAGAAACCGCGAACGACCAGTTTTCTCATTTTCAGGTCTTGGTGTTTGTGGTCTTCGATTGTCCGGTCGATACGCTCATGAGCATCCTGGTGGAGCTTATCAGTGAAGCCACCTGCGGATTTTTCCATTCCGGTCAAGCGCATTTCAGGAGACTGGCTTTCTTCACTGAACAGGCTGACCACATTCATCATGATCAACTCCGCTTCGTACTCACCGGCCAGCATTACCGCATAACGCAGGGCATCCACCGCGGATTCACCGAAATCGGTTGGATAGAGAATCTTTTTGAGTCGAATCATCGCAGCCCCCCATTTTAAAGATTCGGCTTATCCGAAAAAAAGTAAAACCACACCGGGTATAAAATTCCAACGCATTCAGCAAATCCTCGGCAAAAGCTCACCTGCCAGAGGAGCGACCACTCTCTGGCCTCCGACCAATGTCTTGAGGGTCACAATTTTCAATGGGTCCTCCACCAGCCTGCCGATCCTGGCCGCCTGTGGGGCGCCAGCTTTTTTCAAGGCAGTCAAAGCCCGCCCGGCATCTTCAGCCGGCAGAATGGCTATGAAAATACCCTCGTTGGCCAGAAACAGCGGATCAAACCCCAGTATTTCACATGCTCCGCGTACTGCCTCGAGCACAGGGATCTCTTTTTCCTCGAGCACTGCGCCCAGACCGGCTTTTCGGGCAATCTCATCGAGCACCCCGGCAACCCCTCCCCGCGTGGGGTCCCGCATCATGCGCACCCCTGGGCACACGGCACAGAGAGCCTCCACCTGGCTGACCAGAGGGGCCACATCGCTTATCAAATCGGATTCCATGCCGAAATTCTCCCGGGCCATCACAACCGCTATCCCATGGCTGCCTATGGGTCCGCTCACAATTATCTCATCACCGGCGCGCGCCTTCCGGGGATCGATCTCCACTCCGGGCCTGAGTGTCCCAAGACCGGCGGTGTTGATAAAAATCTTGTCCGCTGCGCCCCGGGCCACGACTTTAGTGTCACCGGTCACCAGCTCGACATGTGCTTTCTGCGCTGCCCTGGCCATCGAATCGAGCACCCTCTCAAGGTCCTCGAGCGGGAATCCCTCCTCAATAATCAAGCCGGCAGAGATAAACTGCGGGATCGCCCCGCTCACCGCCAGATCGTTGACTGTGCCGCAAACTGCCAGATAGCCGATATCACCGCCTGGAAAGAAAATCGGATCGATAACGTAGCTGTCAGTGGTAAAGGCGATTCGCGATCCACGGCCGATCTGGAGAATCGCGCTGTCACCCAGGAGATTGAGGTATGCGTTGTTAAAACGAGGCACTATTCTGTCAGCGATCAGCTTATGCATTTCCTCGCCGCCTGATCCGTGCGCCAGGGTGATTATTTTATCTTTACCGGATGCGTCCATTCATTTTGCTCCAGGTTTCGGTTTTGACTCTTTTTTCCAGGCCCCGTTTCGAGCCACATAATCGTACATCGCCCCGCCCTCTTCGAGAATAAGCTCCACATCCCCGGCGAACATCAGCCTCTGCTCCACGAGCTTCTCCGCTGAGCGGCGCAGGCGGTTGAGATAATCGTCCTTGCCCTTATAGCGCTCGGTAAGGCTCTGACGGCTGTCGCCCCGGGCGGTCCGCTCATTGCGGTCAGAGGCAAAGGGCAGCCAGGCCCCGCTCAAGAGCGAGGCAGAGGTATTTTCCGCTCCCTGGTAAAGAGCAGGGTAGTTCCATCCCGTATAGCTGGCCACGGGAACAGCCACATGAGGGCTGCGAATACCGGCTATCTCGTTGCCGTCTTGATCGACTGTGGGAACCAGGACCGGATAAAGAGGGCCTATCCCGGGCAGGGGCTTGTCCAGAATGCCCTCTGCGAAACGGGGTCCCCAGTCGAAACGCGGGTGGAGCTCTTCGAGCACGGGCGCTTGGATATCAGGTACATCGGGAAAGCTGAACTCCTCCAAAGCTTGCAGCTCTCCTTGCGCCAGGCGAGGGTATGTGCTCGGCGGGGGCTCTTCGCCGAACATCACCCAGCGGCAAAGGGCCTCGATCAGGGGCACCTCGATATACTGGGCGCTGTTAGGGTTGAAAGGCAGAAGATATTGCGGGGTCTCCTTGGGATGGCCATCCACAAGCTCCGCTGACCCGTGCGCGGTCCCGCTGATCAGATAAATCCGCACATTCGGCGGAATATGCACATCCTGCAGGCCCGGGATATCGACATGAGTGAATGCGGCCCCGCTTGACCAGTATTCGCCGGAATGATGGGTATAAAAAATCCTGGGACAGTATTTTTCAGGGACATCCTGCAGAATCCCGCCGGTCCGGCCGGTGACAGGATCTGTGGTCGGCAGGTCTGTGAACGGGAAATCAAAGTTCGGGTAGAACCCATGGGAGCGGGAAGGCTGGGCGTAGCGGTAATTGAAAAAGCCCATGCGGCAGCCCGGCACATTGGCGAATACCCCGTCAAACAACCGGGTGTCATCCGGAGCCCGATTAAATCCCTGATAAATAAAATTACGCAGGTATCTTCCGCACTGGCTCGAACCATAGGCCAGCCTGTAGCGGACAGGGCATTCACCGCCGGCATCCAGCAGGGGATTCAGGGTGTCAGAGCCGGATAGGAAAAAGACCAGGTCCCGCACTGCCGGGAAACAGAGACCCATCACCGGGGAGCGGTTGGGACGGTAGCGCACGGTATAAATTTTAAGCGGCTCAAAGCCGTCAGGGAAATAGACCCAGACACTGTCCGGCGCGGGGTTGCCGTCCTCGAGCCTGGCGAAACTCCAGCGCGAGCGGTCGATCACGGTACCCGGGTCGGCGTAGGTTTCGTGGACCCGCATTTCAGCCTCCTGCTCGTAATCTAGATCCACTGCGTAAGCCCGGTGGCCGCCGTCCCCCAGATAGGCGAACTGCTCTTTGGTTTCTTTTCCAATTTCTGCCAGCACCTCTCCCTCAAGCGGACGGCCCTCTATTCTCGCTTCAGGGGCGAAAAGACGGAGGCGCTCCTCCCCGCCTGCTTCCAGGATATCATCCTGCCAGCCGGAAAAAACAATCGTAAAGCCCTGCTTCATCAGGCGGCCCAGGCTTTCCTTGCTTCCGCCGGGGGAGGAGGCCACCTCGGCCCATGGCGCAGAGCTCAAGAGGCGGTTATCGAAATTTCCCCGGTTGACCACATGGTAGAAAAGGGCGCCGTTGCCGCGAGATAGATCCGTGGGTTTCACGATCACCACCTCGGCGCTGTAACGCACCAGACCGTCGGAGTCCGCTGCATATTTCAGATCGACAATCCTGCTGTTGTGCTCATCATCCGGATCGAGCGCATAGTGCACCCGGCCAACCAGGGTCTCATAGGAACCCGCCGCTCCGAATGACACGCCCTCGCCGAGCAGTATGCGGCGCTCGATCGTGAGGCCTGTCACTCCGGAGGTAATCACACTTTTGTTGTGAGCCTTGCGCCTTTCACAACCGGATACTGCCAGTATGAGGGCGGTAAAAACAACAAGCAGCGCGAAAACATCCCGGCAAAAACAAGGCTTGCATTTTCCCCAAGCTCGTATCATCCGTTCTCCCCTTTGAAAGTTTTATATAATTGATTCCCCATAATTTTTCCAATTTTTATTCTGGATTATTTATAAATATCGAACTCCGGGTTGTTTTTCCAGACACGGCTGATGTGTTTTTTCGAAGCTTTGAGGAGGGCGGGCCGGCATCCTTTTTGCAATAACACAAAGCGCTGTCACCCTTGTCGCTCTGAATAAAGCAAAAAGGATGCCGGCCCGCCCCCGGTCTATCCAAAAATATACACTTACGGTTATATATTACTATAATGTTTCACATCTCTCTAATTCAACAAACCAAAAATGTCATGAATGTTCAATAATTCAGATTAAAGATTCGGCGTTATCTTACTTTTTCCTTCCTTTCTCTTACTCAATGCTCTTCGAAAACAGACTTGCCGGGAACCAGGCGAACAGGCCCGAGCAGACCGGAAGGCAAGCCCGGCCAGCCGGAAGCATCGAACGGCTCATAGCGGATGTTGACAAAATTTATATCATTAAACCTTCGCCACTGGACTTTGCGGCGGTCCAGACTTACGATTCGATTGGCAGCCAGATTGGTCACCTCCACCTGGAGCGTGTTTTCGCCCTGGTTGAGCAATGTATCAGCGAAAGAAATCCTGTACGGGTGACACCACAGGGCACCGATATAGCGGCCGTTAAGCCAGATTTTAGCGCTCTCGTGCACTCTTCCGAGATCGAGCAGCCATTCCCGGGTTCCGGCAGGAGGCTTCTGGAAAGAGACACTGTACCTTGCCGTTCCGGCAAAGTCTTTCGTTTCTGTTCCATCGAGCTCAGTCCAGGAAACCAGCCTGCCGGTTTTCAGAGTTTCCGGAAGAGAAGGTCCTCCTCCGGTAAATGAAACCTCCCAGGTTCCCTGGATCGTCCAGGGCTCTCCGCCGGGAGTCAGGTACTGCCATTTGCGCCTGTCAGAGAACCCGGAGGCAGAAGTGCGCAAGATGCACGACTGGCCAGGAAAGAGCTGAATATATACCTCCGTGCCGTCTGATTGCCCCTGCCTGATTGCAGCCAGACCGTATCTTTTATGCAAAGGGTCAAAGATTGATACGGATCCGGCCTTCACTGCCAAAGAAACCCAGCCCTCCACTTTTTTCTGACCCAGGTTTGTAAGGAAATAGAGCCTTCCATCCCCTTGGGAGCGGCGAATAAACTCCAGGCCCTGATCCGCGATTCGCTCGCGGGGGACACCCGAGTACTCTAGCATTTGCAGGAGACTATCCCCTAAAATGAAACGTCCCTTGCCGATCCCTGCCTGTCTGATCCCCTGCTGGTCTGTTTGGAGGGGTTTAATAACCTCCAGTGATTTCTCGAGCAGGCTGCGCCGGTTCGCTAAATCGCCATAACCCGGAACATCGGCGGGCAGCTCTCCAGCGACAATTACAGTTGCCCCGCCTGTGGCAAGATCTACAAGTCTTTCCAGGGTCTCCGCAGGCATGTAAAGGCACTCCGGTATTACAATCACTCGATAGACCGAGCTCCCGGCACGCAAACCCTCCCTGTCGGCTGTGAGCTCCTTTAGAAGCCGGTCTGAAATATAGTCGAAAGCGTAGCCCTGCTCCTGCACGGTTCTGGCTGAGCTCCAGAACGATGATCCGTAGAGCCAGGTCTCCGGATTATGGACGCCAAAATAGAGCAGCATATTTTGATCGTCTCCCTCAAACTCTACTCCACCCTCTCCTTTTTGCCAAAGGTCGTGTATCGGGAAATAGAGCAGGATATCATTGTCCGGTTGCCCGGATTGAAGGAAGGCCTGGCAGCGGGCGATGTAAGCGTTGAGCTCCGGCAGATCGTTCCAGATTGTGTTGGACAGGCCGAAATTGGTTGAGGCGTAGAACAGCCAGCCCGGCCATTCCGCCTTAGCCGGGGAGTAAGTCATTCCGTGGTAGAACACATGGTTGATCCCGGAGATAAACAGCTTGTCTATTTCAGGCTTTGCCTGTGAGAGAGCGACCCGGAAGTTTTCGCCGAGCCAGGTGCAGGATTCAGAGGATGTCAGGGGCCGGCCTCGAATATGAGCGGCTGAGGAGGCGAATTTAGAGACCAGGATATCCGGCTTGCCGAACTGTTGAGGGAAGTTCTGTTCTACCCTGAGCCCGGGGATCGGGAAGCCGCTCGGGCCAAACGCTTCGGTTTCCGGGATGTCGGCTGCTGCGTATAAATCGAGGAGATTTCCGGGGGAGCCATGGGCCTGATTGCGCGCGATGCTGCCTTTAACATGGCACCAGGCGACCCAGGGCACTGTAAACTCTTCCAGCAGAAGGTCAGAGACAGTCTCACGGTAATCGCAGCGCACGCGGGCTACTATCTCCCGGTCCGGCTCATCCCCTAAAAGCGCGGGCAGTTGTCGCCGCAGGTCATAGCCCCTGCGGGTTTGAAATTCTCTGAAAAGCCCGCTGGTCCAGTCAGCCCGGTATACTTCATAAGAGTCATGGTAGAATGCACGCGGCATAATGTTCCGGGGAAAACCGGCGAAAGCCTTGTCGAACCTGGAGAGATACCTGTTCAAAGAGGCCTGGGAAAAATAGTCTATTACATTGCCCTCACCGCCTGGCGCCGCACGCTTTACCTCCTGACCTGTCCAGCCTCTGAACACTGCATAGAGCTTCCATTTGCCATCCGGGGCGGTCCAGTCGAGCTTCCCTGAACTGTCCACTAATTCATAGAGATCGAGAATATCTCCCGCTTCTGAAAAGGCCATGAGAGCTTCCAGCAGGGCGTCTTTGCCGTGCAGCTCATCCCGGCTGCGCACTTTTTCATACAGGCACCTGCCTCCGGAGAGGCTGTATGTTTCAAATAATACCATGGCAGCAGCGTTATCTTTATCAACCCACCCGCCGCCGAAAGGCCAGCCCGTGCCGCAGGTCATGTCCACACCCATCTCGAGACGGGCGGCTTCGGCAACCGTATACCGCAGCATTTCTATCCACTCCGGGGTCAGGTAAGGGATATAACGCTTCTCATACCCTTTGGCCCCGTATATCGGGATAATATGCACGCCACCGATACCGGCCTTGCTGTAAGCTTCCAGGTGACTGGTAATCTCGCTTTTTTCCACAGCGCTGCCCATCCACCACCAATAAGTCCACGGACGGCATTGCCGCCCAATTGCGGGCCAGTCAAAATCTTCTCTCCCCGCACTGGACTCGAAAGCGATTGCCCCAGATGATATTGTCAGGGCCAGAATCGCAGCCAGAACCAGGTAGTCCACTTTGCAGAGAAACCTCACCTTGCCCTCACTTTTTATTTTGCCAGACCCTTACGGCAAGTTTCAACCGTATTTTATTCTCAAACAGTTTCTTACTCAATATCCATACAGAATCGAGTTAAAAAGCAGCTTGAAAGTGCCGTAGGCTTGAGCTCTGTGCTGTACGCCCAGCCCGCAGAGCACCAGGTGGCCCTGTTTCATATTTACATCCACCACTGCGGGCAGGCCGCGGATTTTCTTTTCACCGATTATCCACCCGCTGAGCAGAATATCCCCGCTGCCGTAACGGGCCACGACCCGGCGGTCCGGCCCCCCGGCCTGGGGCAGGCTGGTAGCCAGAACCACGCCGTCCACAAAAAATCCGGCTGTTTTTTCAGGGGTTCCATAACCCACGGGATGGGAGCTGTCCACCTCGAGCTTAACAAGCGAGCCAGGGCAGAAAAATTCCTCGCTGCCGATACCTCTCATAGCATCACGCACCGGAATGTCGAATCCCTCGATTGCCAGGTGGCAGGCCTCTCTCAAGGCAATCAGCGTGCCTCCCTGAAGAACGAAATCTTTCAAGGCTTTTACGCCCTCCTCCCCGATGCCTCCCCGGTACTCGGGAGGATCGCTCTCTTTCTCGCTCCCTTTGAGTATGGCCTCCCGGCTCAAACTGGGCAGGATAATCACGGAGTAGTCTTTCTGGAGGCTCCCTTTTTTTACTCTCTCATTGGTCAGCCGCTCGTGTTGGAACTCGAACCGGTCGAGGACCAGCCTGGTCCAGCCCTCGTCCATGCTGGGTACCCACCCCCGGTACACCCCAATTTTCCCGGATTTCAACTGAGTTTTCACCCCGGCTGGAATGTTCTCCAGCGCTAAAAACTCTACCTGGCAGGTATCTGCAATAGCTTTGAGCGAATCAAGAGGAGCCTCGACCAGAAAGCACCCTGGAGGAAACTGTTTGCCGGAAGCCGTTATTTCCTCTGCGTAGCGGTACACTTTGGCGCCGGAAGCCAGCAGGCGGTTCACCGCCCGGTACGAGTTGATGTTGCTGCAGTCGAGAAGGGCCGGGGATCCCCAGGCTGAGGACTCAGCCAGCGAGGCTTTATCGCAGAGTTCAAGCTCGGCCTTGAAAGGTGTTTTCACCTCGACCGCCTCGACACCCATCATCAGGGGCAGTGTCCAGGCTGCGTTGTCGTACGGCTGCATTGGGGGCCCGCCCGGGTATTTACGCAAATCCGGATAAGGTTTGAGCTCCAGAAGGTCTTTGACAAACCTCCCGTACGGCTGGCCCACTTTGAGCACCAGCGTGCCTTTAGGCCAAAGCCGTCCCTCGGCCTCGAAAGAGGCTTGCGCCTTGTGGATCTCGCACCTGGTGCGCTCGAAAATTTTGAGCATCCGCGCAGTACTCCCTGGATCATGCTGTCCCGGAGGGACCAGGTAAGCGTATGGAGCGCCCTGCTCAGGGAGTTTGAGTGTTTCAGCGGCCATTCTGTAGAAATTCCAGAGGAACTCCCGGCGGTGCTTCGAGCAGGCGTCAACCATGCCCTTGAAGGCGACAAGCTGGTACTCAACGATATCCCGCAGGCGCCACCAGCCTCCAGGCCAGGGGTCGGTAAAGTTCATCCGGACCTCATATTCAGGCAATCCTTTCTGAGTGCCGGAGAGTTCCGAGGGGTCCACGAAAATTGGACTGGCGACCTGCACGCCGGCGTTTTCCGTAAGCAGGGCTGTAATATGGTGCTGGGTAGCATTGGGCCGCACGCTGCCCTGGTACCAGCCGGAATAATAAGCATGGTTGATCACGCCCTTTTTCCCTGCCTCGGCGAGATTGTATTTCATGTATGCGCCCAGAATCTCGATCTGGTTCCAGATCAGGGGATGGTTGTTCGGGTTCGGCGGGTCGAAAAACGGAGGGACGAACATCCGCACACCGGTCATACCCATCTGGTGCACATCCACCATGATCTGGGCCTGCCAGCTTCCGTACATGACCTCTACCAGGGCATCGGTCTCGGCCAGGTTCAAAAAAAACCAGTCGCGGTTGTTGTCGTGGCCTGCGTAGTGGTGGTAAAGCCAGGGCAGGCTCCCGCCCTCGTACGGTGTGCCTGAATATTTGTTGTAATAATCGACCACCATCTGCTGGCCATCCGGGTTGGCTGAGGGCACAATCATCAGAAATACATCCTCCAGCGCCTGCTCCATCACCGGGTCCGTGCCTGAGGCCAGATCATAGGCCAGCTCCATAACCATATTGGAGCTGGCAATCTCGTTTGCGTGCTGGTTGCAAAGAAGGAGCAGGAACACCTTCCCTTCATCCGCGAGCCTTGCGGCTTCCTTCTCATCGATTTTCCGGGGATCGGCCAGCCTGCGGCTGATCTCGCGGTATCTCCCCATTCTTTCCATATTCCGGGCAGTGGAGACAACTGTCAGGACAAGCGGATTGCCCAGGGTGCTCCGGCCGACTGTCTCATAATGGACCCGGCTGGACTCCTGGCTTAAAGTTTTGAGATACTCGATCACCCTGTCGTAACGGACGATTTCCTTATCCGCCCCGACGCTGTGGCCCAGAAACTCCTCTGGCGAGGTGAGCGAGAATGCTGCTGAGACCTGCAATAGAGCGACCGCTAATACGGCGAAAAACAAATTGGATAGACTCCTTTTAATCGACAATTTTCCCTCCGGCATCTTGAGGTCCATTCATATTATTTTCTAATCTTTATTATCAAAAATTCATATCATTAGAGCCAGGTGTCAATAAATTTTGGCAAAAATCTTGTGATTAATCCCGGGCCACTTTAGTTTTAGACTGTCCTTTTCCCCTTCAATGCCTTCAAATCATTTAAATTACGGGAGATTCAATGATCAGAGCGATAATTATCCTGGTTTTTATTACCGCCTGCTGTTATCTCGCAACCTTTGTTTTTTCGATTGCCTGCGCTGCCCCGGAACCCTCTTCCTGGTCGATTGGAGCCCTGCCCTCCTCGGTGCGGCTCGATCCCGCGAGCGGGCGGATTATCGATGACGGATCAGGCATCTACGAGACCGCACCGCTGGGCGACCTGCTGGCTAAGAACTGGGTTTACGATACCGAATCCGTATCCCTGCATGCGGCACGGGGAGAGTATGTCTCTTTCCAGCTCGTAATCCGGAACAACGCCGATACGGCCTTAAAGGATATAATTATCGAAATGAAGCCGTTCACCCAAAGCGGCTCTGCGCTCGAGGTTGAGCCCGAGCTTTTTCTCGAATGGGCGGTACAGGTAAAGGAGCACACCTCGGGATACGAAAGGGGTTCTTTAGGAGGCGGCTGGTATCCGGATGCCCTGATCCCGCTCGAGTTTATCCAGCAGGATCTCTCCCGGATGAAAAACCGGCTCACCTACCCCTTGGAGCTCCCTGACTTTCACAACCGCGTGGACAGCCAGCGCTACCTTCTGATCTGGGTCGACCAGTATATTCCTTTCGAGCGTGAAAAAGCCCCCGCCGGGGTTTACTCAAGCGAGCTCACAGTCAGTATCGGAGGGCAGAGAAAAAGCCTGCCTGTAAAGCTCAAGGTATGGAATTTCGCCATTCCGCGGGAGAACAAGTTCGCCGGGAACCTTCAGCACGAGGGATTCCTGCGGCGCATGGATGAAAGGCTCGAGCTTTCAGTGTACCAGCTTTTCAAGCGCCACCGGATCGTTCCGGTGGACCCCACCTATACGCCTTCGATCTCGGTTTCCCCGGATGGCAAGGTAACGATCGACTGGTCTACCCATGATGAGCGGCTCGGGAAATATTTCAGCGGCGAGGCTTTCACGGATAAGTACGGCTATTCCGGCCCGGGCTATGGAGAGCCTATCGAGCTGTATGTCCTGCCTTTCGATGTTTACGGCAAGTACGGAACCAGCGGCTGGCCTGATATCGGCAAGCCGGATGTGGAGCGCGAGCCTGCGCGCCAGGCCGTATATATCGAGGCTATCCGCCAGGTGCGCGAACACATGCTCTCCATGATCAATCCCGAAAAAACAAAGCTGATTGTCTATCTGAACGGACTCGATGAGTCCTACTTCCCGGAGGCCTGGGACAGGATGGACTTTTACGGGAAGCTCTTTGACAAATATTTCCCGGAAACCTTTTTCAGGGTAGACGGCAGCTACAATGAAGAAGCGATGAAAGTGATCCATGATGCGATCGACTACTGGTGCTGCCACACTATCGGCTATAATCTCGAAACTATCCAGGCCTACCGCAAGCTCGGCATAAAGGACTGGCTCTACGGCCCCATGCTCTATGAAAGCGAGAAGAATGGCTGGTCCGGCAGCTCGACTTTCACTGATCTGCCGCTGGTTAATGAGCGTGCGATAAGCTGGAGCTGCTGGAAATATCGCACGCTGACTTTCTGCAGCTGGGGAATCGGCAGCGGCTGGGAGGCCGCCTGGTACAACTCCGAGACCTTTAAAGACATTTTTCGCGACCACGGGGAGGGTCCCCTGTGCTTCCGCCTTTACAACGGCAACGCCATGGAGATTTACGCTCCGGGGGTTATCCCGAATGTAAACGCTCCCTGCCCCAGTATCCGTCTTAAAACCATGCGGGACGGAGTCGAGGAGTATGAATTTTTCCGCATGTTGAGCGAGCTGGACAAGGGCACGGAACGCGCAGATGCAGTGGTAAACAGGATAATCAAGCAGCCTTTCGGCGAGAAATCTATCGGCAACCTCGAGATCTGGGATTACAATCCGGCAAACTGGGACGCCGCCCGGATCGAGATCGGAGAGATGATCGAGAAGGCTGTATCCCGCTAGCGTATTTCCCTTTCAAGCGCCAAAGCGGATTGATCGTGACCAGCGGATTTAATATCGGCTTGCAAGGTGAGGGACAGCTAAAGTCGAGTTCGCGTAACTTTCGAGGACCGGTGCGGGCGGGCCGGCATCCTTTTTGCTTTTATCTGACGCAGCAATGGTACCTCACCCATGGTGCTTTTGCAAAAAGGATGCCGGCCC
>DATKXY010000277.1:0-6231 GCA_035528795.1 archaeon
ACTGGACTCCACGGTCCGAGTGATGAATACAACCCGCAGGTGGTTTTCTTACTTTCAAGGCTGCTTTTAAAGCAGCCAGAGTGAGCTCTGAACCCAGGGTACGACCCAAAGCCCAGCCGATAACCTTGCGGGAGAAGGCATATTATCAGGTTAAACGCCAAAAACAGTCGTTCAATTTTCGCCTTTCTTCGTGGATTTTCAAGTTCTCTATGTCCCTTTGTTCCTTTGTGCCTCTGAGCCTGGAACACTTTATTTATCAGTCAGTTAGAAAATTGTGTGAGATAATCTCTCAGAATGAAATGTGTAAGAATCTATAATATGAGATCTTTGAATATATCGAGTCCTATTATAACAACTTAGGCAGGCATTCGACCTTGGGATATAAAACTCCGGTCGAACACGAACGGATTAAAAGGTTGCTTTATCAGGTAACCATTTTTATGTGGCAATATCACTCGGATGGAAGAAATTAAGGACAAGATTAGTTATTAAATGAGCACGCACATACGGATGATGATCAACCGTGCTCTACGGTACGCAAACCACCAGTCTGGGCCTACTGTTGCTTATGGCTGAATCATTGAGACCATTGCTGGAGGATACTATAAAATAATTACATTTGGGCAGAAAGGATGGCGCTATGCATATCAGGTTGCTCTCTGCTGTATTTCTGCTATTTGTGTCCGCTCTGAACATAGCTGCTCAAACCTCCGGGGAAAACTTGACGGCAAGAAAAAAATACCTGGAAGAGCTTCTCGGCTTCCTCCCCCCTGTCCGCATGGACAGGGGTATGGTTACACGCTTTGACAGTACCTGGCGCCAGTGGCAGGAACGAACCGGCGAACTCCCTCCTGATTTTGCCAAGCTGCCTTCGCTGCCATTTCTTCCCGATCCGTTGATCATGGAAGAGGGTGGTAGGAATATCCCAGTCAGGACCAGCGAGCAGTGGCGTGTGAAAAAGGCCTGGATCGAGAGTGAGGTCAAATACTGGCTCACTGGCACTTTCCCCCCTCCGCCGGATAATTTGAAAGTAAAACTGTTAAGCGAGGGAAAATCCGGTGCGGTCACCTCCCGGATCGTGGAATTGAGTTTCGGACCGGACAGTCGGGCCAGGCTTACCGTGGAACTGCTGGTTCCTCCGGGCGAAGGGCCTTTTCCTGTTTTCCTGACCCAATGGAGCCATCGCACCTGGGCCCTGGTGGCCGTGCGACGGGGATATCTCGGCTGCATTTACGCGGGCGCGGATGAGAAGGATGATACAGAGGGATTTGCCGATGTCTGGTATCCGGAGTACGATTTCACCAGGCTGATGCGCCGCGCCTGGGGTGCCCACCGCGCAGTGGACTACCTCTATTCCCTGCCCATGGTGGACAAAGAGAAGATCGCTATCACCGGGCATTCGCGCAACGGCAAGCAGTCGATCATGGCGGGCGCTTTTGACCCTCGAATCACGGCTGTCATGCCTATCAGTGGAGGAACAGGGGCTGAGGTTCCTTATCGCTACACGGACGATAAATTCGCCAATGAAACAATACTCGAAATCACTTCAAACACACCCAACTGGCTGCATCCCCGCCTGCGCTTCTTTGTCGGCCGGGAACACAAGCTGCCGGTGGACCAGAACCTGCTCATGGCCTTGATCGCGCCCCGCGCGCTCCTGCTCAGCTCAGCCATCACCGAATACGGCGGCAACCCGTGGGGCATAGAAGAAAACTTTCGGTCGCTCCAACGGGTTTACAAATTCCTCGGGGCCGAAAACAAGCTGGCTATCAACCTGCGGTACGGAACGCATTGCCCTGCGGCCAGCGATATCGAAAACAACATCGACTTCCTGGATTATGTTTTCGGCCGGAGCAGCTCTGCGCCCCTGAACACCCTTTATTACAACTACACTTTCCCCGGGTGGTGCAAGCTGAGCGGGGAGAAAATCGACCCTCTCTCTTTCCCGGAAAAAGACCTGAGCGATCTGCTGCGAGAAGAGCAGGGACGGCGTATTGACTCACTTCCGGCCTGGCAGGATAAAAAGAAAGATATTCTTGGCCGGATAAAACTGGCCCTGGGCCAGGAACCGCCGGGAGGTATTAATCCTGGTCCCCGGAGGTTTTACTCAGGCACCGGTGACGACTGGCTGGGGATGGTGATCGGCAGGCCGGAAGCCACACAGACAATGGGCCGCCTGGAGGTCCATCCTTACGGCGGAGCTTTCGGTGATGGCTTTTTCGGCTATTTCTACTACCCGCCCGATGAAAACGGCGACCTACCCAAAAACCGTCTGCCGGTAGTTATTTTCCTGCATAATTTTGCCTATCCCACAGGCTTCTCCAGCCTGGTGGACAGGTTTGTGGAAAACATGGTCAAGCAGGGTTTCGCTGTCTTCGCTTTCGACATGATCGGTTTCGCCAGCCGTATCGAGGAAGGCAGGCGATTCTACGAACGGTACCCGCACTGGTCCAAGATGGGCAGAATGGTCGCCGATGTCCGAGCTGCGGTAGACATGCTGCAGAACCAGTCATTTGTCGACCCCGGCCGCATTTACGCGCTCGGCTATTCGATAGGCGGAACAGTGGCCCTGTTCAGCGCCGCGCTGGATGAGCGCATCGCAGGCGCAGCCTCGGTCTGCGGATTCACGCCCCTGCGCCTGGCTACCCCGGACAAGGGTATGGAAGGTGTCCAGGCCTTTTCGCACCTCCACGGTTTGATCCCCAGATTAGGCTTTTTCGTGGGCCGCGAGCCGCGAATCCCCTTCGACTTCCACGAAGTGCTCGCCTCCATCGCGCCCAGACCCCTGCTGGTGGTGGCCCCGACCCTGGACCGCGACGCCTGCTTCGCCGATGTGAAAACTTGCGTGGACGAAGCGAACAAAGTCTACCGGCTGCTCGGAAAAGAAAACAACCTCAGCTTTTCCGGGCCGAAAGACTACAACCATTTCCAAGAGAACAGACAACAAGAGGTGCTCGACTGGCTGGCCGATCTGCTATGGCGTCGACCTGAGTAAGCCGGGCTATGCTTTGAAAAGGGCAGGCATCGGGTGGCAGGATGTCTGCTCCGGTAAAAGTGCCTGGGCCTGAGCCAGGAACTTCTCCCATACAAACTACAGGAGGGCATTTATGAAAAAATCAGGATGGATTCTCCTGTTGGTTCTGACACAAATTCTGTCCGCTGTTTCTTCCGCTGCAGGTTTTTCAAACTCTCTGAGGGCCAGGGGCTACAGCCTGATACCTGCCCCGCAGAAAGTGGAGTTGGGAGAGGAAAACGTGGTTATCGACAGAACGTGGGCGATCGAATCTCAGACAGGGGAAAACCGTTTCGCCGCTGACTGGCTGATCGACTGGGCCGGCAAGCTGCAGGGCCTCTCCTTTGACAGTCAGGGACCGGGCAAGATAGTTCTCAGGATTATACCCGGCACAGTGAAAGGCACAGATGACCCGTCGCTCAACGAGCAGGGCTACAGACTGGTTGTTTCCAACGGCAGAATCGAGATTACTGGCAACGCCGGGGCCGGTCTTTTCTATGGTGTGCAGAGCGTGATTCAGCTCATGCGCCGCAACAGCAGGGGCCAGATAACCCTGCCTGCCTGTACGATCACCGATTGGCCGGACCTCCAGCTGCGCTTTATCCACTGGGATACCAAACACCATCAGGAGCGTCCGGAAACGCTGAAGCGGATAATGGATTGGCTTACTCTGTTCAAGGTCAACTGTATCGGCTTCGAGATGGAAGACAAGTACGAATACCCGAGACATCCGATTATCGGCGCTCCAGGGGCTTATACCAAACAGGAAATGCAGGAGTTCACCCGCTACGCACTGGAGCGGCAGATACAGCTCGTGCCGGTAATCCAGGCGCCGGCCCACATGGCTTATGTGCTCAAGCATCCGGAGTTCGCCCGCCTGCGCGCGGACAGCAGCAGCAACTACCAGGCCTGCATGTGTGATGAGGAGGCGATCCAGCTTATTTTTGACATGTACCAGGACATGATCGACGCCACGCCGGGGGTGAAGTATTTCCATGTTTCCACTGATGAAGTCTATTTTGCAGGGATCTGTGCCAGGTGCAAAAAACCGTACAATCCGGAGAACCGCAGCCAGGCTTGGGTGGATTATGTGCTGCGTGCCTATCGCTGGCTGGCGGAGCGGGGACGCAGGATGCTCTGCTGGGTGGAGTACCCGGTCCTGTCCCGGGACATCATTCAGCTTCCGCCTGATCTGATAAACGGCGTGATGGGCTCCGACCCGGAGTTTCTCGTTAACCAGAGAAAGATCGGGATGAGACAGTTGGCTTATACTCCGATACAGGGGTCAGAGCTTCTTTTCCCCAACTACTTCCCCACCGAATACCGCGGCCGCTGGAACGAGGGCCGGCTTGAAGATGCCGAAAGAACTGTCCGGGAGGGTCTGGCTTCAGGAGCGAACCCCATCGGGTCATTCTCCGCGGCTTGGGATGATTCCGGCCTGCACGAAGAGACTTTCTGGCTGGGCTGGGTCACGGTAACCCAGTATGCCTGGACCTATCGCTACCCCACAGTTGAACAGAACGTGGCCGATTTCATGGATGTTTTCTATGGCCCTTCAAGCCCGGATATGGTCGAGGTGTACGAAATGCTTGAAGAGGGTGCAAGGTTTTTCGAGAGCGGCTGGGACCGGATTGACTCCCGGGAGAGAGAGCGCGCTTACGACGACCGCGGAAGGAAGTTCGAAACCAACCACCACCGCACTGACCTGGTGCTTTCGCCGCCTTCCTTGCCTCAGGCCGGCAGCCTCGCCTTCGAGCCGGCATTCGGTAAAAAGTACAGGGATTCGATAGAGAGAGCCGCTGTCCAAAGGCGGCAGAACGACCGCCTGATAAACCTGCTTTCCCGCAACCTCTCCCATGTCGAAAGAAACCGCTACAACCTGGAAGTTCTTCTTTCCATCGCTTACATGGAGCGCTATTTCATCAGGACCCTGCTGGAACTCGAATCAGCCGAACAGTTCCTGGTCCGGGCTTCAGCAGCAGCGGCGGATAACAGGCCGGAAATCGCGGTAGGCCATCTGGTGGAGGCAGGCAACAGGGTGGCTTCCCTCCTGGAGTGGGAAAATTGGATGTGGGGGGAACTCACCAGGGTCTGGGAGAAAAGCCGCTATCCCAAGGGGAGGAGTGTGGAAGGCCGTCAGTTCCTCCATATCATGGACGACCTCAAGGACCACTCTGCCGACCGCCGTCCCGGACTCGAATACATGCTGGCGCCTTTTGAGCGGATAGGATTGAAAAACTGGCATGCGCAACTAATTTCCCTGACCAAAAATTTCGCGGCAGAACACAACGTGCCTGTGCAGGGGCTTGCAGGAGAAATCATGCAGGAATGAATCGACCCGGATGCCGCGGGTGATACTGCCGAAGACCGTGATACTGTTTTTTTCATTTTTGACCGATTTAATTTTTAAACATTTGAGCCAGACAGTTAATCTATCGGGAAAAAGACTGAGGAAACTTTATATCCAAACCAAAAGGGTGAAGACCCGGGTCGCAGGATAAAATACGGCATATCGAGTTTAATAAGATGTTGGTTAAATTGATTATTCAAAAAAGACAATCATAAACACGCCGCCCGGATCACGCGATCACGCTTGACAGTGCGGGGGTGTCGGATATGTACTTCCTCATCACAGAACATTGACTGTCAACGAGCATTGGAAAGGGGCAGAGAGATGAGACGCAGATTGGGTTTTGCGGCCGTTCGGCCGGTCAGAACAATAGTGCAGAGTGCAGCCTGGATCTTTCTGGCGGGCTTCATTTTTTCCGCGGCGGCCCTCGGCGAGAAGGGCGAGACCGGCGGGAAAATCCTTTTCCAGGCGGATAGCTTCACACTGGTCGGGGAGATCAGCCAGGTCGATGGCTGGAGTGTCTGGAACGAGCGGCCCGAGACCAGACCCGAGTTCGGAGTGGCCGTGCTGCCCAGCCTGGGCGGGTCCGGAAGCCTGATGATCTCCGGGGCGGCCAACAGTTCCGCGCACGGCTGTTGGCTGAAAAATGTCACCGGGATCGAGCCCGGCAAGTGCTACAGTTTCGAGGCCAGCTACCAGACCGAGAGTGTGCCATACCCCAGGCAGCAGGTAACCGCCCGGCAGGACTGGCGGGGAGCGGACAGCAGCCGGGTGGCACAGCCCGAGTACGTGTCGGAAATCCCCGGGACCGGCAAGTGGCGGAAAGCGGGCGGTACTTTCCGCGCGCCGGATAAGGCGGTCTCGGTCA
>DATKXY010000278.1:0-30116 GCA_035528795.1 archaeon
TGTTGTTCACTTTAGGCGGGAAAGGCAAACGATGTCATTCCCGCTCAAGCGGGAATCCAGGTTTTTAAGCCGATTTTCTGGACCCCCGCTTTCGCGGGGGTGACAAAAAGAGAGTGTTGTCGCTTTAAGTGAACAGTATTACGGTTAAATGCAGAGGGCCATGCCTTTTTTGCATGTTTTATTATCCCGATTAAGCCGTTGCGCCGGACAGATAAATTTCCCTTTTTTATTCCTTGAGCTAAGTATAAAATATTAAATATGTCGGAGTAATATTAGAGATTGGTCCATAAGTTGCTTTTCGGGAACCAGACCAGCATATTTGTGTAATAGAAAAGAGAAAAGAATTAGCAGTGAAGTCTGGAAATCAAGGAAGTTGCGGTTTTTTCCAAGCGAAATCAAATGCATGATTCAAATCACCACTAGGGAGGGAAAATGGGATTCATTTATGGACTTGACCCTTTATACTGGCTGCTTATCGGCCCGACAATGATTCTGGCCCTCTGGGCCCAGTTGAAGGTAAAATCGAATTTTTCCAAGTACTCGAAATACACGACCGCCAACAAGCTAAGTGGGGCCGAGGCTGCCGAGGCTGTACTGCGTTATGGCAACATCCATAATGTGTCTGTTGAGGAAGTGGGCGGCTTCCTGAGCGACCATTACGATCCACGCACCAAGACCCTGCGCTTGAGCCCGGATGTGTATCGGGGGCGGAGCATTTCGGCTGCCGGTGTCGCCGCCCATGAAGCTGGCCACGCTATCCAGCATGCGCACGGATATGCCCCGCTTAAACTGCGCAATGCCCTGGTACCCATGGCCAGTTTCGGGTCCTGGCTCGCCTGGCCGATGATTTTGTTCGGCATGCTCCTTCACTCTTTGCAGCTCTTGCAGTTGGGGGTTATCGCTTTCTCGGCTCTGGTGGCTTTCCAGCTTATCACTCTGCCTGTCGAGTTCAACGCCTCGAACCGGGCCAAGGCGGTTCTGGTCAAAGCCGGAGTTCTCGCTAATCGGGAAGAGGCGGAGGGAGTGAGCAAGGTGCTCAACGCCGCGGCAATGACTTATGTGGCAGCCACTGTAACTGCTATTGCGCAGTTGCTTTATTTTGCCATGCGTGCCGGCCTTCTGGGCGGAGGGCGTGACGAGTAATTTCGCTATGTAGAGTCTATCTTTTTTCAAGCTCGTAATTAAAAGCCGTCCGCCAATACAGGCGCGGGCGGCTTTTCTATTAAGCTTCCAGGCCAGGGATTTTGCGGATAAAAAGCTTGCAAAACAGAGAGATTTTTTTATATTCCAAGCTCTTCCTGCTCTTCAGTTTACCATGAGACTCATTTCGCGTTCCTTCCGTTCTCTTGGCCTGATTTTTTGCTTCCCGCATGGTTTTACAGCAGGGAATTGTTTTTGAGATGATTTTTATGCTTCATTGTGTCCGCATAAGGACATGAGAGTTTGATAATTTAAAGAGGTAAGGTCATGCTTTATATCAATCGAAAAAAATACGACGATCTGGATTTTGATTTGCCAGTCGAGGTTGCCGGAGTTCCTTTTCGCAATCCGTTTTTT
Organism: archaeon; assembly: GCA_035528795.1. Classification (GTDB taxonomy): domain Bacteria; phylum Gemmatimonadota; class Glassbacteria; order GWA2-58-10; family GWA2-58-10; genus DATKXY01. Next base: position 1,558 of record DATKXY010000278.1, read on the forward strand.
GTCTCGAGCGGCCCTACAACCTCGATGCTTCAGCAGCTTATCAAGGCTGCCGAATGCGGTTTCGCCGGTGCAAGCTGCAAGCTCACTTTCGACCCCCCGCCTTATATCAACCGCAGGCCGCGCTACGGCTGGGATGCCGACCAGCACCTGCTGTATTTCTCAGCGGAGAAAAGGATCACCATGGATGAGGCTTGCCGTCTTATTGAGGCTGCCCGTAAGCAGATAGACAATTTTGTGCTTTTTTCGAACTTCACCTATTCGGACCCCGGCCTCGAGGGCTGGGTCAACATGGCCAAGAAGTTCGAGAAGGCCGGCGCCCATATCAATGAGCTCAACATGTGCTGCCCCAATATGTCATTTAATGTGGAGCTGGCCAAGGACAAGTCCGCTGAGTCGCATAAGACAGGAGCCAGTTTGGGCCAGGAGGCCGAGGCGATCCAGGCGATTATCCGGGCCATTAAAGAAGAGACCTCGATTCCAATATGTGTCAAGCTTACGCCCGAAGGCGGACATCAGCATGAGGTGGCCCGGGCCTGCTTCGAGGCCGGAGCGGACATGGTTTGCGGTGTGGCTAACCGCCTGGCCCTGGCCGCGCTGCGGGTCGATGAGCCGGGCAAGAGCACGATCAACCTGCAGGAAGAACAGGGCATGTACTGTATGAACAGCTACTGGATCAAGCCCCTCGCCCTGCGGGATGTTTATTTGATGCGCAAGAGCTGCGGCCCGGGGGCGAAGATCCTCGGCACCGGAGGGATCACCACCTGGCGCGACGGTGTCGAGATGATCATGAGCGGGGCCGACCTGGTGGGTATCTGCTCGGCTACTATTATTTACGGTTTCGGCTTCTTCCCGGAGTTCTTCCGCGGTTTCCGCAATTACCTGGAAGAGCACGGCTACAAGAAACCCGGCGAGATGCGGGACAGGATAATCGATTCGGTAAAAGCCGCCCCTGAGCTGACCCTCTGGGAGGGTTACGCCAGGCAGAAAGAGCCGAACCTATCGGCCCCTTGCGATTATGCCTGTCCGCACCATGTTCCGGCAATGGCTTATGTCAGGCTCGTGGCCCAGGAAAAGTTCGAGGAAGCCTACGGGCAGATAACCGGTAAAAACCCGCTGCAGCATGTCTGCGGTTATATCTGCAACCACCCCTGCGAGGATTCCTGCACCCGCGCTCTCAAGGATGAGCCGGTCAGGATCCGGGCGATCAAGCGTTTTGTCATGGACATGGCCGAGCGCGAGGGCTGGCAGCCGAACCTCGAGAAAAAGGGGCCGAACGGCGTGAAAGTGGCCGTGATCGGCTCGGGGCCTGCAGGAATCAGCGCAGCCCACAGCCTGGCGCGGGCAGGCTATTCAGTGACAATTTTCGAGCGCGAATCCCAGGGCGGAGGGATGCTGCGCTACGGCATCCCGTCTTTCCGCCTGCCGCGCCGTTTGATCGACCGCGAGCTCGGGTGGCTCGAGGCTCTGGGCGTGAAGATCGAATATAACAAAGCCCTGGGCCGTGATTTCACCCTGGATGACCTGCGCACCCGGGGATTCAAAGCGATCGCGATCACTGTGGGCACTCAGAAAGGCCAGGGTCTGGGGATCCCCGGCGAGGAAGCGCAGGGTTATTATACGGCTGTTGATTTTATCCAGGCCAATGCCACGGGAAAAGAGCCTGAGCTCGGCAGGAGTGTGGCCATTATCGGCGGTGGCTTTACTGCGGTCGATGCTGCGCGCATTGCCGTGCGCAAAGGTGTGGAGAAGGTCTATATCTGTTATCGCCGCACCAAGGATGAGATGCCTGCAGTTCCGGAAGAGGTCTACGAGGCTGAGGAGGAGGGCGTGAGGGTCATGTATCTGGTGAGCCCGGTCGAAATTGAGACTCGGGACGGACGGATAACGGGCTTGCGCTTGAAAAGCAACGTGCTGGGCATGGACACAGGCGACAGCCGCAGGAAGCCGGAAGGGGTCGAGGGAGCCGAGTTCGTGCTCGCTTGCGACACGGTGATTTCGGCAGTGAGCCAGGAGCTGGATGCTAGCGCAGCCGGCCTGGGCCTTGAGATGACCCGCTGGGGCACCCTGAGCTATGACGAGTCCACAGGCCGCACGGCGGTCGAGGATTTGTTCGTTGCCGGCGATGCTTCGCTCGGGCCATCGACTGTGATCCAGTCCGTGGCCGAAGGCAAACGCGCTGCTGTGACAATCGATAAAATGCTCTCCGGAGAAAAGGCTGCTCTCGAATACGATCCGGTTCTTACCCCGGTCAATCCTAAAGATGTAATAAACCGCAATAGGGAAGAACCACTCGCCGAGAGGGTGCCGCTCGACATTGCTCCAGCAGACCGGCGCAAAACCAATTACGACCTCTATGAAAAGGTGATGACTTTCCAGGAGGCGGTCGAAGAGGCCTCCAGGTGCCTGCACTGCGGCTGCGGTGTGGGCTGCCAGATCTGCGAGGAGCTCTGCATGCGCCAGGCCTGGTCCGAGGAGGCCAACAGGGTTTCGGTGGACCAGGATGAGTGCGTGGCTTGCGGTATGTGTGTTTTCCGCTGCCCGAACAGCAATATCGAAATGGTCAAAGGGGAGCTTTCCCCGCCTCATGTCAGTTAAGCATTTCCAGGGGCGGGTGCTTGACCCGCCCCTGGAAGAATTATCTCCTGCCGCCAGTACTCCGAAAAAAATCTTTTTTTTAAAAGACCATCCGATTTTATATTTACTACTCAGGTCATAAAATTGTTTACATCTATCCGTAAAGGTAAATTTTTTTCTTCTTTTGATGGCAAAAGAAGCAAAACCATTTCTTTTTAAACAAAAAGAAACAAAAGTTAATCCTGGCACTTTAGTGTTTTACTCCGCTTCGCCAAGCTCGCCTGGTGCGCAGGAAGCCTGCGCAAAGGCCTGCCTGGGCGTTGTATATATATCAAACCATTAATGGAAATTACTTGTCTTCTACACGCTCCAGAAACAGGGTCCCCGGACTTCAGGGATTTTTATAGCCTTGTCTCACCCGGGATGGCTTTATCATCCCAGGTAGCTGCACTAAAACCTCTTTTCGGCAGTTGTAAAAGCTTGACTCTCAGGAGCTTTAATTGTTGTTACGTAAATCAGCCGCCGGCGCCTTAAATGCGAGAATCGACAGTTAGTAAATCATTTATGCTTACTTGACTTTTATGAATAACCAAGGCTCTTGCATAAAAAAACAATATAAATGGAAACTATTTAATGCTCCCTGTAGTATTTAGCCTCAAGCTGATCCAGGATTTTTAAGTAAAAATCCACTAGAGCAAGATAATCTCGCTCAGATCCTGTGCGAGGTTAACATATTGTACTGCGCCAGCGTTGAATAATAGGAATCCGTATACTGCCTGGATCTATGCCCTGTGATTTTTACATGAAAATCCACTCTTGAGAGGGGGGCTGCGAAGCAGATGGGGTGTGTCTTCTTGATTTTCATGCTTCGTTGTACCCGGTCCGCAGGCATGAGAGTTCGTTAAAAAATTTCACCCGGTTTTCCATACCGGCTCGCAAGCCGGGCTGAATAATCAGTTTTTGCGAAAAAGAGTCCGGGGAAATGATTCTTGACCTTTTGACCCGGATCATTCATAAATTGTTCTCACAAGGGCAGATCACAGATATAAAACGAATCTTCGGCAATAAAAATCCATAATTGCAGAGACACGGCATGCCGTATCCCTGCAGATATAGGGCACTCATAATCCTAAGAAATAATTGTACTTAGCACCCTAATTCTGAGCAGCTCATGATAATTTTATGAATTCTTCGGGTTAAATAAACACAGCCGGAGGAGTCCTGATGCCACGGAAATTCAACTTGCCGCGCGCGGATATTCTCTACCTGAACCGCAAGCCTTTTGACGATGTCGATTTCGACATGCCGGTCGAGGTGGCCGGGATCAGGTTCCGCAATCCGTTTTTCGTTTCCAGCGGGCCCACCACCATGCTGATCTCCCAGCTCAGGAGAGCTGCGGAATACGGCTGGGCCGGGGCAAGCTGCAAACTGACCTTTGATCCACCGCCGTATATCAACCGCAGGCCGCGCTACGGGTGGGACCCCACCCATCACCTGCTCTATTTCACCGCGGAAAAAAGGCTCAACCTTGATGAAGCCTGCCGGCTTATCGAGCAGGCCCGCCGGGAAATCAAGGATTTCGTCCTGTTTTCGAACTTCACCTATTCTGAGGATGATGTCGAGGGCTGGGTCAACATGGCGAAGAGGTTCGAGAATGCCGGGGTCCATATCAATGAGCTCAACATGTGCTGCCCTAACATGTCTTTTAATGTCGAGCTGGCCAAGGACCCCACCGGCGCACAGCGCCATACCGGAGCCAGTATGGGCCAGGACCCCGAGACTTTGACCAGGATTATCAAGGCGGTCAAGTCGGAGACCTCGGTGCCTCTGTGCGTAAAACTCACTCCTGAGGGCAGCCGTCAGCACCTGATCGCCAAGATCTGTTTCGATGCCGGCGCGGATATGGTCTGCGGCGTGGGCAACAGGCTGGCGCTTCCGGCCATGAGGGTGGACAAGCCCGGGATGAGCGACATTTATCTCCAGCAGGAGCAGGGCATGTACTGCATGAACAGCCAGTGGCTCAAGCCGCTTGCCCTGCGGGATGTTTATATGATGCGCAGGATGGTAGGCCCTGAGCCGCTTATCCTGGGCACCGGCGGAGTGACCACCTGGGAGGACGCAGTGGAGATGATCATGGCCGGAGCGGACCTGGTCGGTGTCTGCTCGGCTACTATCCTCTACGGATTCGGTTTCTTCCCTGAGCTGTTCCGCAGTTTCAGGAAATATGTGGAAGAGAACAAGCTGGAAACGCCGCTGAAGCTGCGGGACAAAGTAGTGGAACATGTCACCACTGCGCCTGAGCTTACGCTTTATGAGGGGTATGCCACCCTGAAAGATAAATACCTGGTCGCGCCCTGCGATAACGCCTGCCCGTTCCATGTGCCGGCGCAGGCCTATGTGCGGCTGGTGGCCCAGGAGCGGTTCAAAGAAGCCTACGAGCAGATCACCAGCAAGAACCCCCTGCAGTATGTCTGCGGCTATGTCTGCAACTTCCCCTGCGAAACCGCCTGTACCCGCGGGGTAAAGGACGAGCCGATCAGGATCCGCGCTATCAAGCGCTTTGTGATGGACCTGGCGGAGCGCGAGGGCTGGAAGCCCAAGGTAATCAAGGCCGGAAAGCACGGGACCAGGGTGGCGGTGATCGGCTCAGGGCCTGCCGGGCTCACTGCCGCACACGAGCTGGCCCGGGCAGGCTATGCGGTAACAGTATTCGAGCGCGAGGCCAAACCGGGCGGGATGCTGCGCTACGGTATCCCTGAATTCAGGCTCCCGCGGCGCATAGTGGACCTTGAGGTCAAGGCAATCGAGGACCAGGGAGTGAAGTTTGTCAGCAGCAAGAGCCTGGGAGCTGACTTCACGCTCGATGATCTTCGCGCGCAAGGCTTCAAGGGCTTCGTGATGGCTTTCGGCACACAGGCAGGCAACAGGCTCGGAATCCCCGGCGAAGAGAGCTGGCTCAAGCGCTGTTACCTGGCGATAGACTTTCTCAAGGAGCGCCAGCGGGGCAATGATCTCGAGATCGGCAGGTGCGTCGCAGTAGTGGGCGGCGGGTTCACTGCAGTGGATGCAGTGCGCACCTGCGTGCGGCGTGGCGCGGAAAAAGTCTACATGGTCTACCGCCGCACCAAGGAGGAGATGACCTCGATCCCGGAGGAAGTGTACGAGGCTGAGGAGGAGGGGGTGAGAGTGATGTACCTGGTGAGCCCGCTCGAGATTGTCCACCAGAACGGCAATATCAAGGCCCTGCGCATGCGGAACAATGTGCTGGGAATCGCAAGGGAAGGCGGGCGCAGGCCGCCAGAGGCAGTGGAAGAGGCCGAGTTCGAGATCGAGTGCGACACGGTCATCACCGCGATCAGCCAGCACGTGGATGAAGAGCTCAGAGAGCCGGGACTCGCCATGACCGGCTGGGGCACACTGGAGTATGACGAGAAGACAGGGGCCACCCCGATTAAGGATGTCGTTGCTGCAGGTGATTCCGCGATGGGGCCCTCGACAGTGATCCGCTCGACAGCCCAGGGATTCAACGCTGCAGTGACCCTGGATAAAAAACTCAGGGGCGCGGAGGCTTTCCTCGAATACATGCCTGAGATGCACGTGGTCGACCCCCAGGTGGTGATCGACCGCAACCCGGATTTCCCGCTCAAGCCCCGTGTGCCCGTAAGGTACCTTCCTCCTGAGAAGCGCAAAACCAACTATGAGCTTTACGAGGAGACAATGACCGCCGGGGAAGCGGTCGAGGAGGCCGAGCGCTGCCTTTTCTGCGGCTGCGGAGTGGGCTGCCAGATCTGCGAGGAGCTCTGCCTGACCCTGGCCTGGGGCCACGAAGAGAGCTATGTGAAGATCGACCCGGAGCTCTGCGTGGCCTGCGGCATCTGTATCTACCGCTGCCCGAACGACAATATAGACATGGTGGCCACGGAGCTTTCACCCAAGAACTCGAGCCTGGCAGGCAAGCCCAAGATTATCAAGGACCCGGCCAGGATCAAGATCTGGAACATTCACGGCTGAGTTTATATTTTTACGAGCCTGAACTATTCATGAAATAAAAAATTCAAGACCCGTACTTGTGCAGGGGCGCACCTGCGTGTGCGCCCTATGGGCAGACACATGGGTCTGCCCAGTGCAGCTAAGAAAATGCCTTTATGGTATCTCAAATTCAAGGTAAATTACACCAGCCCGTAGGGGCACGGCATGCCGTGCCCATGCAGTGGAAATAGAACACATTCTCGTTGAAACCAATTTTTCAAAACAGCTCAAGCTTTTTGCAGAGAGATGGCAAAGCCCCCTGCCAGGAATTCCTTGCGGGGGGCTTTTTTTTATATAATTTAAAAGAAAAATTTTGAAAGTATTTCAGGAACCAAAATGAACAGTCACGACATATCACAGTACATTAATATCTTAAAAGACCACGAGAAATATTTCTGGACTGATAATGAATACTTACAGAAATTGGCCAACACCCTGAAGGAGAACCCCCAGGCCGGGGTTTTCGAAGTTGTGATGGCGAGTTATTTGAGGTATGCAGGACACAAGATCGAAATTAATGATCTCCCCGGTTCAGGGGGGCTTGATTATATAGTTACAACTCCCAATGGGGACATATTTCTTTTAGAAGCCACCACCCTGGAAGAGTCGAGCATTTCAGAGAAAACAGGCCTGCCGGATACGAATTATTTTCAAGGAGAGGCGTCCGGCTTCGGCTTAGAAACAATCAGGACAAAGTTGAGCGAAAAATCGGGACAGATTGGCCGCGGGATCAAATATCCGGTGATAGTGGCGGTTGGCTCCTGGCACGCTAATGCCCATTTATTTTTAGGAGGGGATGCTGCCCGGGACGCTTTCACAGGGAAACCGAAAATAGGGGTCAATATAAAAAATGGCACTCATTTGGGTGAGGTGTCATCTTTGGAGGAATCGATTTTTTTCAGATTTAACAAGAGGAGCAAAAAAACAGAGCATTGCAGAAGGAATATCTCAGCGGTTATTTTTGTCGCATTTACGAGTGCGGAAATGACTCTTGTGGGTATTTTGAATCCGGCTCCGCTTCGTGAATTGGATATTACGTATTTTCCGCTGCTGCCGTTTTTAAGAGCGAAAAACAATCCGCTCGATGAGGGTTTCATAGAGACGGAATGGCTGATGTATTATTCCGGGGACAAGGGGATTCAAAAACTCAATCTTCCTGAAGACAGAGGCAATTTGAACCTCGGTCTTAAGCTGAGAATTAAAAATTGAATACTTTATCAGACCTTTGAAAAAATCCCGGGTAAAAGAATAATATTCGATCCGTAGGGGGCGGTTCGCGAACCGCCCTTATCAATAAACAATTGATATATATAGCGTTATAGCACGCAAGCAATGTTCTTCATACAAAATGATAACATTTTTCAAAGGTTTAATATAAAAATAAATATATCAAAAATAATATATAAAAAAGCGGGAACATTTATTGTCCCCGCTTTTTGCCTGCTATATAAAATAAACTACCAGCTTCCTTTCACAGCCTTGCCTGTCTGGGCGCTTTCATAAGCCGCATGAACTATCTCCACACACGCCAGGCCGTCCTCGCCGCGAATCCCGAACTTAGGCTCCTCATCCTTGATCACGCAGTCGATAAAATATCTAAGCTGCTCTACGTAGCCCAGGTTAGCGAACTCATCAACTGCAGGCCAGGTCCAGTGCTTGGTGGTGTCGGTTTTCTCGATTGCATAGGAGAAGCCGGGGCGGCTGTACGCCTGGATCGGGCTTGAGAAGGTGAGGTCAATATTGAGTCTGCCCTCTGTGCCGTAGATCTCGACCTTGTCATCCATGCCGCCCACAGTGATATAGTTGCCCTCGCAGAAAGCGTAGCGGCCTGACTCGAACCTGAGCATGCAGCAGGACCAGTCCTCGCCGGAATAATTCTTGTGGTAGTAGTTTTTCTCGCCTCCATCTGTGACCCAGCCATTGACCTCGACCACTTTCTCGCCGAACAGGAAGCGCACCCAGCCGATAGGGTGGATCGCCAGGTGGATCAGACACCCGCCGCCGCAATATTTTTTATTCTGGGCGAACGGGCTGTGGCTGCCGTTATGCACCTCCTTGGCCTTTACCCACAGCATCCTACCGACAGCGCCCTCCTCGATAAGGCCCACGGCACGGACCAGCGCCGGTGCGAAAACCCAGTCCTCCCCGTACATGAGCTTCACGCCCTGCTTCCTGCAGAACTCGACCATATCCCTGGCTTCCTCGACAGTGGTGGCCAGAGGTTTCTCACAGATTATATGTTTCCTGTTCGACGCGGCTTCCATTACCACATCGTGGTGCAGGAAATTGGGCACGCACACATCGATCACATCGATATCCGGCCGCCTGCAGAGCTCCTTGAAATCGGTCATGGTCTCTTTGATCCCCCACTTGCCCGAATATTCCTCGAGGTTGTCGATAGCGGCCACGGCCACGATCTCAGCCTTGGGATTGCGCGCGTGCGAGTCCGCATGGAAATCCGCGGCGAACTTGCTCCCGACCATGCCAATACGAACCTTGTCCATGAAAAAACTCCTTTCTCTTGCTCACAGCCTTTTACAATATTTTATCGTCAGTTTTGTTGCTTTGTAGAATTCAGGGGTGAAAATTATCCCGCTGCCGGGTCGAGTATTAACTTTTTAGAGAAGTATATCCGCACGGATCTTTAAATAGGATTATTCACGAATTACTAAAAAACTCGTAGGGGCGGACCCATGTGTCCGCCCGTCGTTCGGTAATTTTTCGATGGCAATCGGGCGCACACGCGGGTGCGCCCCTATCGAAAAACGGGAACGGAAAATTTTTATGAATTTTCCGGGTTAAAAAGGATAACCAATATAATAAGAAATCAAAGAGCTAGCCACTTTTAAGCCCGGGCTTTTTTGAAAAAAATCTATTTCCAGCCGCCTCTCTGGATATAGGAGGTATACTCGTGCCCGCCGCCGGTAAGCATGGTGTTGCTCTTGCTGTTCTCATAAACCGGGCCCTGGCCCGGGTATCTCTTGTCCATGTAAGCGAAAGCGTCGCGGGCCGCCCTGAGGCAGCGTTTTTTTAGCTCCGGGTCATCCGTGTACTTGTGGCCGAACATGACTATGTCCGAGAGGCGGTATGTCCAGGGTCCATAGCCTGGGCCCTGGCCGCCCTTGGAGGGCGACCAGGAATTGTAAAACCCGGTTTCAGGCCCGGCGGCCAGGAAGCGGCTCACAAAGTCCGCATAGCCCAGGACATACTTGCGGCCCGGCTCGTAGCGTCCGCCGGTTTTCTCTTCCATCACCGCAGTGAAGCGGGCTGCGGCGTTGATACAGATCCCGGCGCTCCAGAAACCGCTCACTGTTTTGTCCGGGTTGGCTTTGCGCCCTGTTTCCGAGGTATACCACTGCCTGTCCGGGTGGGTGCTCTGGAGAATCTTTTCCGCTGCCTCCCGGTATTTTTCATCCCAGGTAAAGAGGTAGGCGTCAGTCAATATCTGCAGATTGTTGCCTGCCTCACGGCTTGTGTTCTCGATCTGGGCGAACTTGTTCTCTGTGATCTTGTAGAGGACAAGATCGGCTATAGCCATAGCTGTCTCGAGCACGCCCCGGTCGCCGGTCAGGTAGTAGTAGGCCATCAGCCCGCGGTTGTCGAAATGGCCGGACTCGGGATTCATGCTCTGGCCCCAGGGCCAGCGCAGGCTGCCGAACCAGGTGAGGCGGGGGCTTCCGCGGTGGCTTGCCAGGGCGTTCTCGGCTCCGTGGGCCGAGTGGGTGAACTTGCCGCCATTGTGGATCCCGTCCCGGAAAGGGTCATCGGGTGAGTGGTAGTAGTCGATATCGCTCTGATGTCTCAGGCCGGTCTCTGCCATGTGCCACCACTTGTAGCTGGTGGACGGGTCGCCCTCGACAGTGCGCAGGCTCTGGAAAAGCATTCCATAGCCGTGGTCGTACTCGTGGTTAAAGTGGCTCAGCACGATCCGTCCGGTATGCGGGCCCCTGGTCTGGTCGATCTCGTTTTTGGCCCACGTGTCGCCGAAATTGCGCCAGCCGTACTCATCGATTGCCTCCCTGTCAGTAAACAGGTTGTTTCCCTGGGCGTTGACAGCGCCGTGCATCAGGTTCTCGTATTTGGGGAAGCGCACGGGGTCGTAGACAGCCGCATCGTTGAAAAAGCCGCCCGCCAGGTACCATTGGGCAGGGGCGCGGACATAGAGCGGGTAATGGAAAGCGCCCATCACTGTGGCCACGCGGTTCTCACGCGGGCTCGATCCCTGGGGACCGGTATGGAAGAAAAAGACGACTTCGTGGGTCTTGATCTCCCCGCCCTGAAGCTCATGGTGGTCAGGGAATTCCTCAGGCCAGAGGGACACCTTCACCACTCCCTCCGGGTCTGCGGAGAGCGCCTTGGGGAAGTTCTGCCAGAAATGGCGCACAGCCACTGCCAGGCCGAATCGACGGTCGCAAGCCTGCAGCCAGGCATCCGGCCGGTTGCGCGTGTACGGCTCAGCGCCATCCAGGAAATACCTGGCCCCGCGGAAAGTCAGCGGAATCTTGCCCAGGTGGTTCATGTGGTTCCTGTGGAACCAGTTTTCCCCGCCGGATGATTCCTGGTACACTCCGCCCCTGCCGGTAAGCACCACCCGGTCGAGCACATCCTCCGGACCGTCCCCGGCTGAGATCTGGATTGGCCGGTCAAAAGCGAGACTGACTGCGAGAGACATGTCATCAAAGAAGAAGCTCCCTTTGCGACCCATGACCCAGTTGCTGCGGTCCCCGTCCTCATCCTTGAGCGGCAGGGTGGGATTGTGGTTTTCCAGGGTAAAAAAGACCCTTACCTGGCCGCTGCCGGCATAAAAATGAAGCCTGGCGGTATAGTCAACGAGGGGCTCGCCCCGTTTGTAACTGTCGAATTCATAGAGCGATCCCTTGACCGCCACTGTGGCCCGCAGGGGGCCGTGTGATTCGATCTCGAAGCTTTTCACCGGGCCCCAGCGGCTTGCAAGCCTTCTTCCCATCGCGTCGAGAGCTTCCATGCCGGGCACATTTTCAAGAGCGGTGACCTTTTCATTTTCCGAGAACTGACTGTCAGCGTTGTGGTCCAGGTAAACGGTGCTGAACAGGTCGAAAAACCTGCGGTTCAGCACGCAGCGCATCACGCCGGTTTCGACAGTCACAGACTCGCTGTCCTGGGATACTTTGAGCGGAGGCAGGCTTTCAGGGGCTCTGCTGTCGTCCCTCAGGCTGTAGCTCGCTGTCCCCAGGCTCGCGCAGTCTGCCAGAAAGTTGACCAGCACCCATTTGACAGACCCATCCGGCCAGGAGGAAAGGGCCTCGAACTGGGCGGGCACGCTTTTTCCATCCGGCGCGGCCACCCGGAGCGACTCAAGGCTCTGAAATGCACCTCTCGGCAAAGGCAAGCCTACAGTCACAAGCTCGGAGCGGCGGTTGCAGCCTGCCCATTCCCGGACATTCAGGGGCACCTCGAGGGCGCAAAGCAGGCCAGGGGCAAGAAAAAATAATATTAAAAGCATTGTACGAAGACGGTTTTTAAGACAGCTCATTTTGCCTCCTGAGAAATGGACGCAGGAAAAATCAAGGGTTTAATTATCAACATGAGAAGTTCGAAAATTATTTATTAAAGATCAGGTCAGGTGGAAGATATAAAGGGCACGGCGTACCGTGCCCCTATGAGATGTAAATAAAATGGATGTTGCCTTGGGAAAGGGCAAGGCAGGCCTTGCTCCTATTTTTTTTCCAAGAGCTCGCGCGCTTTCCGGGCCACGTTTTCCGGGGTGAATCCCCAGAGCCTGGCCAGCTCTTTCCAGGGTCCCGAGGTGCCGAAAGAGCGCAGCCCGATAATCACGCCGCGCGGCCCGGCATACTTTTCCCAGCCCAGGGCCTGGCCGGCTTCAACCACAACCCGGGCCTCGATCTCAGGCGGCAGGACCTCGTTTTTGTATTCCTCGGGCTGCTCCTCGAAAAGCTCCCAGCTCGGCATACTGACCACCCGTACCGCGTGTCCCTCTGCAGCGAGCAGTCCTTGCGCCTGGAGGGCAGTATCGACCTCGCTGCCTGTGGCGATAATGATCAGCTCCGGTTTTCCGCCTGGCGGGTCGCTCAGCACATAGGCGCCTTTTTTAAGCCCGCGCGCATCTGCGTACCTCGACCGGTCGATTACCGGGATATTGTGCCTGGTGAGAAGCAGGGCTACAGGGCGGTCTTTGCTTGAGACAGCCACCTCCCAGGCGACCGCGCTTTCAGTGGCATCCGAGGGGCGGATAACCACCAGGTTCGGGATAATTCTCAAGGCCATGGCGTGTTCCACAGGCTGGTGCGTAGGCCCGTCCTCTCCGACAAAAATGCTGTCGTGAGTAAAGACATAGGTCACCGGGGCTTTATTGAGCGCAGCGAGCCTGATTGCAGGGCGCATGTAGTCCGAGAAGACAAAGAAAGTGGCCCCGAACACTTTCAGCCCGCCGTATAGAGCCATGCCGTTAAGGGCAGCGCCCATGGCATGCTCGCGCACGCCCCAATGGAAGTTTCTGCCGGTAGGGCAGGAGCGGCTGTGATCGGCCGCCCCGCTGATCAGGGTTTTGGTCGAGGGGGCGAGGTCAGCCGAACCGCCGATGAAGTTAGGAAAAATCCCGGCGAGCACCTGCATGACTTTTCCTGAACTGCTGCGGGTGGCGACAGGCTTGTCGCCCACAGCAGCCAGGAGCCTGTCGGTGAAATCCTCAGGCACGCGGGGGTGATAGAACCTGTCCCAGAGATCGGCCTTTTCCGGATATTTCTTGCGGTAGGCAGCGAGCTTTGAGCTCCAGGAATCATAGACTTTTTCCAGTTCACGTGTGCGTTCGGCGAAAAGGCCGTAGACTTCCTGAGGGACATAGAATTCGGGCTGTGCGGGCCAGCCGAGGTTTTTCTTGGTCAGAGCGAGCTCCTCTTCTCCCATCGGGGCGCCGTGGATCTCGGCTGTGCCGGCCATGTTCGGGCTGCCCTTGCCGATAGTGGTCCGGCATTTGATCAGGGAGGGGCGGTCTTGGACTTTTATCGCTTTTTGGATGGCCCGGGCCACGGCCTCGTGATCCTCACCATCGACTTTCTGCGTGTGCCACCCGTAAGCCGCGAAACGCTTGAGCACATTTTCGGAATCAAAAGCCAGGGCGGTGTCGCCCTCGATAGTGATATGGTTGTCATCGTAGAGGTAAATCAAGTCGCCCAGGCCGAGATGGCCGGCTAATGAGGCCGCTTCTGCTGAGACACCTTCCATCAGGTCGCCGTCTGAGACAATGGCATAGATCTTATGGTCGTACAGTTTATAGTCGGGCGTGTTGAAAGTCGCCGCCATGAAGCGCCTGGCAACCGCCATACCCACTCCATTGGCGAATCCCTGCCCCAGTGGCCCGGTGGTGGTTTCCACTCCGGGCGGACGCCAGTATTCCGGGTGTCCGGGAGTGAGGCTGCCCAGTTGGCGGAAGGCGCGGATATCATCCATACTGAGCTGGAAGCCTGCCAGATGAAGCAGGCTGTATAAAAGTGTCGATCCGTGGCCGGCGGAGAGCACGAAGCGGTCGCGGTTGGGCCAGTCGGGGTGACGGGGGTCATAGCGCAGGAACCGGTTCCAGAGGACAAAAGCCGCATCCGCCATGCCCATTGGCATGCCTGGGTGCCCGGACCGGGCCTTCTGAACCGCCTCGGCAGAGAGAATCTTGATTGTATTGACAGCCAACTGGTCGAGAGATTTTTTTTCCATGTTATTCCTCCACACCATACCTTTTTCTTAGACAGGGAGTTCAGTCGATAAATACCGGTTGAAGTGGCTAATTAATAAGAAGATAATATACTTTCAGGCAGAAGGGATTGTCAATGGGTTTATCCGGTATATCAGCGAAAAGGCGCTCAGGATGCGGATTTCGCAGGGATTATCGGGGCCGGGAGAAGCGTTTTTGGCCGGTTAAAACGGTCAATATTTAACCAGCCGGGCAATAAAAGAGGTGGTATCAGGGAGAAAACCGACCGGCTTGTGAGGAGGTGCAGTAAGCGTAAAAGAAAGAATCAGGGTGTCTCCCAGTAAACCGGCGCTGCAGCCGTAGGTCTGGGTTTTACCGGTCCCTTGCCCATCAGCAGAGGGCAGGATTACTGTAAGCAAGCCTTCCTCGCCGATAATAAAGCTGCCCAAACTGTGATGAGAGCCATCTGTGGTGTTGTCGGACTCAGCGGTATCCACAGCGGCCCCGGAGGCCTCGAGGGAAAAAATGCCTGTTTTTTCGCCTGTCACGCCGATCAACAGGTCCGTATCATAAGAGGTGAGACGGGCATTGTATTTGTCTTTTTCGAAGGCCGGAATCAGATAAGCGCTAACCGGCAGTCCCTGGACAAAAAAGCTCACACTGGACCAGCGTCCCTCTAGCTGGCTTGAGTTCTCGACCGGCAGAGTCTGGGAGAGATTCGGCCCGAGGGGAGTTTCATTGTTGCAGCCGCCGGCGACTATCAAAAGGAACGCTAGGCAGAATGCTGCTCCAAGCCCCCAAAGGCTCGATCTTTTTGAAATGAGCCAGGGAAAGGAGTGCTTTTGCACGGGTTTGTATGAGACTGGAGAATGTTTCATCGCCAACCTTGAGTTTAACCGAAGGTGTATTTTAAGATTATAATAATAAACTCGTCAAATAAAACTGAATAGTTTAGCTAAAAAAGTCTCTTTCAGATAAAATACAAGGATCAATCAAGGCGTTTCAGGTTATTTCAGGCTTGGATAAAAAATCGTATTGTTAAACAAATAGCTGCAGATCTGGCATAATCCCAAAACTGATATAAAACACTCATGCCCTCCCGCCGGCACCACCAGAGATGAAAATCACCCGCTGACTTAAGCTGAAGCGGTAAAGAGATAAAGGGACAAACCAGGCACGGGGGGACAAAGCGACAAAGTTTTATGATATGGCTTATCCTGCAAATATGGGTTATATATATTAGTTTGGCATAAAAGTGGAAGAGAGATGAAGTTGTAAGGAAAATGTTACTAAGGATAAATGATGTTTTATACCTCGCACCCATCCCCAAAATAAGATTCCAGGAGCTGCTTTAACTGGTTGAGATTAAGGCAGATAAAACTGGAACTGAAAGTCAGCCCACAAAAATCGGTCGTCTGGTAAGATGATCCGGCAAATTGAGCGGCCTGAACGGCTTGCCCTCGGTCTTGCCGGAGATCAAATCTGTAAGCTCGGTGGCTTTCATGGCGCACTGGCTGCCATCCCTGGATCTGACATTAAGGTTTTCTTCTTTGAGCTCCTTCTCGCCGACCACCGCAATGAAAGGCACCCATTCTCTTTCAGCCTCGCGGATTTTCCGGGCTACAGTAAGGTCCCGGTCGTCCAGGTCGACACGGAAAGAAATAGCCGCCATCAGCTTTTCGCAAGCCTCATTGAAATTCTCGGATACCGGTACCAGACGCACCTGGGTCGGGGCAAGCCAGAGCGGGAACTGGGCCTTTATCCCTTTCTTCATCACTAAAGCCTGCTTTTCGAGAATCGCATAAAGCACGCGGTCGATAGAGCCGCTGATCGAGGTGTGCAAGAGCAATGGATGCTTCGGTTCGCCGTTTTCATCGATATATTTAATTTCGAAACGCTCGCAGTTTTCCACATCGATCTGCACTGTCGACAGACAGCTCGCTTTATCCAGAGCATCCACGAAGTTTAGCTCGAATTTGGTGACAAAATAGAAAAAACGTTCCTTCCACAATTCGACAAGGGCCGGCTGTCCGCAGTGTTCGATCAGCTTCTCGGCGAACCCGGCGTTCTGTTCCCTGAAATCCCGGACAAAGCGAACAGCGACTTCGTAATCCAGCTCGAAAGCCTCCATGCAGGTTTTGCAGAGGGAGATCTGGGAGGCGAACTCCTCTTTGGCCTGCTCCATGTCCCTGGTCAGGGTGTGCATATCAGGCATGGTGAAAGTGCGCAAGCGTTTCAGCCCGGCGAGCTCCCCTGTCTGCTCCCTGCGGAAGCTGTAATGGGTCAGCTCGTACAGGCGGCAGGGCAGGTGACGGTAACTGAGCTGCATGTCATGCTGGATCATGTACTGGCCAAAGCAGGCCGCAAAACGAAGGAAATACTCCTTGTCCTCGGAGAGCAGCACGTACTGGCGGGCCGGGAAGCGCTGAAGGTAGCGGCTCAGCTTGGGGTGCTGGTAGTCGTACATGATCGGAGTTTCCACCCGCATGCCGCCGTATTTGGAGATAATCTCGTTCACCAATTCTTCGCTGAGCTGCTTGATAAGCTGACCTTTCGGGTACCAGCGGAAGTTCCCCGGATCTGAGCCCGGCTCGTAGTCCACCAGTTCGAGACGCCGCATAAGCTCGATATGCGGCGGAGGCTCGGCCGAGGTCCGGTCCTTGTCGGATTCATAGCGGTAGAGTTTCTGGAGGCTTTTCCGCTTGCTGAAATCGTATTTCTCGGCAGGCACATACTCCGCACCAGGCTCGGCAATAAACCATTCACTCTTCAGCCTTCCTTCCGCCTTGACAGCCTCGGTTTCCCCGGTGTCTGCAGGCGCCTTTTTATCCTTCTCCGGGGTGATTGTCTGCGCCAGCTCGCTCAACGGGTGGCCCTTGCATTTTATGGAAAATCCCTTGTAGTAGCCGAAAGGGGAACGCTTGATTTTAAGCTCTTTTTCTTTCTGCAGCAGAACGTAAATCCTGTCTAAAACCCGGGTCGCCACCCGGGGGCTGGAGAGGTTGCTCGAAAGATGGGCATACGGGTAAACCATAATCGTATCAGTATTGATGCGCCGGGCATGGTCTGCCGAGGTTTTCGCCACTTGTGCGGCCACCGAATCGATCCCTTTTTCATCCCCCTTCTCAGAGCAGCAGAAAACCACAAGGGAATCGCCGGTAGACCCCTTCATGAGCTCAGAGTCGAGCTCCTCACCCTTTCCCACGGCGCTTGTCCGCTCAGTCACCCAGTAGTTGAATTCAGCGGTATGAATCATCAGTATTCGCATGGATCGCTCTCTATCTCACATGTGGTTTTTTATTTTTTATGCCTGATTCCCCGGGGGTGAATAAGGCTTTGGGATTAAGTGGAGCCTTTTAAGTGAACGGGAATACTCACGGATTCCGGATGAGCTCCCTTTGGCTTCATATTCTAAAAAATGATCGGATAAGAATTGTGAAACAAAGTGATAGACTGAATTGGCTCTATAATAACAGGCTGCCGGTAATAAATCAACTGTTGATAAATTGCGCACCTGGGGTTAGAAGTCATTGCGGATGGACCATGTTTCCTAATATGTATTCTCATGCTGCAGATGGGCGGGGCGGGCCGACAGTCTTTTGCATTATCACCAATGTCGGGGTCAGACACGGCTCTATTTTATTTCTATCGGGGATTGATTTTCCAATAATATCAGTCAATAACTCAGCGCAAATGAGTTGCCGCTCACAAGGGGGCAGCTTATATTTTCCAACGGGAAATCTCCGGATAATTTAAACCTTGACAAGCTTTTTAACCGTCTATTTACTCTGTCTTCCCTCAGAATGAACATTACTGCTTTGTATTACCGTCTGCGGGCCATGACCCCAGCTGAAATCGCTAAGCGCACAGCCTGTCTTGCCGCTGATTCCTGGATTCGCGCTTTACAGGCCCAGTGGACTGACCAGGACTGGAAATTAGAGTACTTTCGGCCTCTGCTTGAGCAGCCTTTGACCTGTGAGCCGGACACTGCGAGGATGCGCTCTGCGCTGGAGTCGACAGGCCTTGTTGCGCGGGCTGATAATTTGCTGGCTGGCCGCTGGATTCTGTTCGGCAGGCCGGCGGATTTGACCTGGCCTGTAGACTGGCTCGCAGAACCGTTCGGGGGAAAAAGGCTGGAGAGCTCCAGCCGGCTTAGCCTCTGGAGCGGGATTTACCGGAGGGAGAAAGCGGATATCAGAAGCATTTGGGAGTTAAACCGTCTCCAGGGCCTGGTCGATCTGGGAAGGGCTTTTCGCCTGACCGGCGAGAAGCGCTATGCAGACAGGGTGCGGGAGGTAATCGAAACCTGGACCGCGGCCAATCCCTACTTGCGGACAGTCAACTGGTCGAGCGCTCTCGAGGTCGGACTGCGCAGCATTTCAATTTTGCTCGCTGTATCTTATATCCGCGGCTGCAGCGCAGTCCTGGATGAATATTTTATCAAGCGGCTCTCGCGCCTGTTATACCTTCATGCACACTATTTGTCCGGACATTTTTCACAAGGCTCGACCGGTTTCAATCATGCGGCTGGGGAAGCCGCTGCTATGGCGGTTCTGGGAAGCGCCTTGCCCGGCATGCCGGATTCGGAGAAATGGCGCGCAAGAGGCGAAAAAACTCTCGAAGAAACCGTTTTACGCCTGATTTTGTCCGACGGCGGGCCGCTCGAGGGATCTCTCCACTATCTAACTTTTGTCTGCCGGCTGGCTGTGGTGGCCGCAGTTCTCTGCCGGGGAGAGGGCAAGCCCTTGCTGTCAGAAGAGGCCCGGGGGCGCCTGGCCCTGGCTTACCGCTTTTTATGCTCGGTAACAGACCGTGGAGGCTCTGTCAGCGAGTTCGGGGACAGCGATGACGCCTCGGTGCCAGCGCCTGCCCCGACTGATATTGTCAGGCGCTACAGAAGCACTTTTAACCTGCTCTGGCTTTTTCTTGAGAAAGAGCCGCTGGCACATCATTTCGAGCCGGATGAGGAAAGTATCTGGCTTTTCGGCTTGCGCGCCCTGGATCAGGAAGCCTCCCGCAGGGAGCCGGAAAGGCTTCCGCGCGTTGAGCGTTTCGACACCAGCGGCCGCTATGTGCTCAGGGCAGCCGCCGGAAGCTCGACCAACAAGGCGCAGTTGCCCGGCAAACCGGAGATATTCCTGCGCTTTGAGTGCGGGCATTGGGGTGACGGGCGCATCTGGGCGCACTCACACGCGGACCGCCTTTCATTTTCGCTTTTTCTCGACAGCCGGCCTTTCTTTATCGACTCGGGCACTGGCGCCTATCTGGCTGACAGGCGGTTCCGGGAGTACTTCCGCTCGACACTGGCCCACAATACGGTTACTGTGGACCGCAGGTCGCAGGGCGAGCCCCTGGCCTGTTTCCTGTGGCGCTCATCCGTTATTTCAAAGCTCACCAGCCTGGAAGAAGGAACTGAGGAAACAGTTCTCGAAGGAACCCACTGGGGATATCTTGAAGGTAAAAAAGAGTCTGCCGGACTTCTCCACAGAAGGCGGATCAGGCTGCTTGGCGGTCCGGGCCGGCTCGAGATCGGGGATTTTTTCCGGACCGGCAAACCGCATGAGGTCTGGATAAGCTTTATTCTGCATCCGGATTGCAGCGTAAAAGAGAGAAACAATGGTGACAGTCTGCTCCGGATAGCAAACGGCCCGCTTTCTTTGAGCCTGAAACCGGATGAGCGGTGTCTGGTCAGCCTGCACCGTGGGGAAAAAGAGCCTCCGCTGGGCTGGTTCAGCCGGGGGTTTTCGCGCTGGGAGCCCTGCTGGCAGATTATCTGCAAGGCGCGGATTGAAAGAGACAGCGCCTTTACCACCATTCTGCAAACGAACGAGAAAAGAGAGGAAGAATAACCGGATTCTAAGTAATTAGTTGACACACGGACTATTTGCTGAATATTTTATAAATAGCTTTAGAAAAAACAAACCGCTTCACATGGAGCCTACTATGGTACAAGAGGATATTCGCCGCCACCCGCGCCACGAGTTGGAATTCGTGGTTGAGTATTCGGTTCTTTCCGGTTCGGGAATGTTGAAATTAATCAAGTCCCGGACACTCGATTTCAGTATCAGCGGGGCGCGTATCGAAACAGAAGAGGAGTTAAAGGCTAAAGATAAGCTCACTGCACGGATCGAGCTGCCGGATCTAAATGCTTTTGAGGTTGATCAGGATGGGAAAAAGACTTACAAAAACACAGTGGTGACGTGTTTTGGAATGGTGCGCTGGGTCAGGCAGGCGGATAGCGGGCAGTTCAACGCGGGGATCCGTTTTTCAGGCATATCAGTCAGGGACCACGAGTATATCACAAAGCTTCTCGATGAAATAGAAAAAAGTTCCGGGCACTAGCTTGAAGGAGTTTATTCGATGACATCCAATTCTATCGAGGATCTTCGTGAAACTTATGTTACCCGGGGTAACCTGGCTCGAAAGACAAAACGGTACCTGGAACTAATCGCACATTACAACCACCGCGAGATCCCCTTTAAAATCGACCAGGCCGCGCTGCTGGTTATCGATATGCAGCGCTGTTTTCTCGAACCCGCCTATCCCCTCTATACTGAAAACGGCCAGGCGATTATTCCCAATCTGAGACTCCTGATAGAAAACTTTCGCCAAAAGAAAAGGCCAGTGCTTTTCGCCGCCCAGATGAACAGGGGTGAATTTATCGACCGGGGTGAAGTGCTGAGGGTCTGGTGGCCCGCGACACCGCTCGAAGGCAGCCGGGATACCGAGCTGGCAAGGGAAATTAAGCCTCTGCCGAGCGAGAAAGTTATCATTAAGAGAAGGTACAGCGCTTTTCACGCGACCGACCTCGAGCTTACCCTGCGCACTATGGAAATCCGCCAGTTGATAGTCGCCGGACTTTTCACCAATGTCTGTGTCGAGGCCACTGTGCGGGATGCTTTCATGCACGACTTTTTTGTCTTCATACCAGCCGATGCCTGCGCCTCGCTCAACGAAGAACTGCATCTCGGTGCATTACGCACTCTCGCCCTCTGGTATGCAAAAATCCTGACCACCCGGGATTTGCTCTCCTGAGCCATGGAAAACCCGGAGTAAAAAATTAAAGCCCACCTGTTTTCATTTCGATAACTTAGATATAGCTCTTGTTGAATAATTTTATTATTTGTCGCCTGTTAGTTCCCAATCCACTTATTTTTAATGATAAAAAGGGTTTCGCCGCCCAATCTTGAGGAGGGAAATCTTAATGGGTTGTCCTGCTTGCAAGATCGATTATGCCGGGATTGAGAAAAAGATTGAAAGCGGGCAGATTACCGCCGATGACCAACTGCAGAAAGAGCTGGAAGACGAGGACCTTTTCCTCATGGGCGGACTGGTTATTTATTGTCCATCCTGCCGGGAGACTATCGCCCGCTTGAAAGCGCGGGTGGCCTCCCGCCTGCGAAAAGAAACCCTCTCCGGTATAAAGGAGCTTCTCGACCGGGCTTACGATGAGCGGAAACACAGGTAAAACCGGGAAGACAGAGGAAAGAGATGGTTTCAGGGAAGAGGCCGGTTGGTAAGCAAAATTCTGCCGTTTTTAATCACTCTGTAAATTCTACCGCCGTTTGAGCCGACACTGCTGTAATGACTCATCAGGTTGAAGACGCGCCGGATGTAGTCATTGGTTTCCCGATAAGGCGGAATGCCGCCTGTCCGGTCCACTGCCTCAGGTCCTGCGTTATATGCAGCAAGGCTCAGTTTGAGATCGTAGTCGTAACGATCGAGCATTTCCCTGAGATAGCGCGTGCCGCCGAAAATATTCTCTTCGGGATCAAAAGAGTTGCGGACCCCTAGATATCCGGCCGTGGACGGCATCAACTGCATCAGGCCACGGGCACCCTTGCGGCTTACCGCATGGGGATTAAAAGCGCTCTCTGCATGAATGACGGCTTTTATCAGACCGAAACCTACCCCGTATCTTTCCGCCGCAGCTTGAATCAGATGATCGTAACTGCTCCTGACGTATGAAATCCTCGGCCTGCCTGACCGGGCGGAATTCTGAACTCTTAAGCCGACAGAGCTTTTATTGAACGGCCTAATCTTTCCATCCGGTCGATTGGCAAGATGGATTACGCCGTTCTCATCCGTATAGCTGTAAACCTCGCCCAGTGCCGGTGCAGTCAGGCGGCAGACAAAGAACAACGCCAGAATAAAAATTCCGCCGGTCCCGGTCTTTATTGGCATAAAAAATCCCCTCAGCGTTTATACAAGCAGCCTTATGGTAGCATAATCTTTTTTTTATTTCAAGTAATATCGGTTCAAGAGAGAGTCGCCTTACAAAATTTATCGGCTGAAAAGGCAGGGAACTTGATTTTTTAGGGAGAAGCCGATCCGGAGTCCGGGGGCAATGGATTTAGTTTTTCCTGGCATTTTTTTAAAGCCATTTGTGCGGCGGTGAACCCGAAATTCACCTCTAGAGCTTTCTTGAACATTTCCTCGGCTTCCGCGTAGCGGCCCAGGGCAAAGTAGGAATCCCCGCTCAGGTAGAGGGCCATGAGGTGTTTGGGATTTTTCTTGATGATTTTCCCATAAGCCTCGATCGCCTTTTCGTACTTTTTCAGCCGGGTATAAACATTGCCCATATTGTAATATGCGTCAATAAAACCCGGGTTTATGGCCACGCATGCCGTGAACTCTTTGAGTGCTTTATCATATTGTTTCACTGCTCCGTAAGCCATGCCGAGATTGTAGTGTGAGTCCGCGAACCGGTCATTGAGCGTAAGCGCTTTCTGGAAAGCGGCAATCGCTTCCTGAAAATTTTTCTGATGCAGGTAGAGCTGCCCAAGGCGGAAGTGGGCTTGTTCAATGTCGGGATGTCTGGCTGCTAACTCCTGGTAGGTTTTCTGCGCTTCATCGAACCGCTCGAGCTCAATCTGGCAAAAGCCGATTCCAAGAGCGGCATCCGTAAGATCAGGATTGATCTCTAGGGCTTTCCGGTAACTTTCAAGAGCTTTTTCATATTGCAGGCTTTTACGGTACATTTCCGCCTCCTGGAGCGCCTTTTTTTCAGGCGGCAACTGGCAGGCGCAAATAGTCGTAAAAAGCGTGATAACAGACAAAGCCAACATTCTTCTTAATACCATTCGAGTAATATTCCGTAGATTGAGTTTAAGAGATCAGCGCGTTTTAAAACGGCGGGTTCAAATCTATGTGGGCCATTTCGCCGGAAAGGGGAACTTTTTGCGGGCAATCATTCAGGACAGCGTCCAGCAGCACGCCGGAGCCGAAACGAACCGGGTCGGTGACAGGCAGGCCGGCCTCGATGGCGGTTTCCTCGATCACGCGCCTGGCTTCATTCTCATCCATTCCTCGCGTTTTGAGCGATATGGCTCTCACTTTGGCCGGCTTTATAATCCGCATGGATTCCTCGTAAAGGGAGATATGCTCCGCCAGTGGCGGCATCGGCCGGTCAACCAGTTCGACAAGCTGCTGATTGGCCTGATGGCAAAGGATCATATTATCGGGCAGGCTTCCGTGCATCAGCGAAAGCATTACTCCAGAGTAAACAGGCTGGGCCAGTGCGCCCTGGCCTTCGACTAAAATCAGCTTCACATTTTTATCCGCTCCGGCCTCTAGAACAAGCCTTTCAGCCGCTCCGGCTGTAAAATCGCTCAACACATGGTCTACGGATATGCCCCAGCCCGCGATGGCGATTCCGGTCTGACCGGTGGCACAGAAATCCGAGGGAATTCCGCGCCTCCGGGCTTCGTACAACATTTCCAATGCGGTGGTCATCTTTCCACAAGCGCAATCCGTACCAACAGTCAGGACCACGTTGGCTTCGACCCGCTGGGCTCGGCAAAGAGCCACATCAAGATCATCCGGCTCTTTCCTCAAGTCGATAATCCTTGCGCCGCCAGTTTCGGCTGCCTCCACAAACTCCTTGTCTTCACTGAGGATCGTATGCAGGCCGTTTAACACCTCAAGACCTTTTCGCAGAGCAAAAAGGATTTCCTGGCGCCAGGACTCAGGCAGTGCGCCTCCGGCCGGCGCGACACCGATCAACAGACGATTGGGCTCGAACCTGAGGGCGGAAGTCAGATCACTAACCACAGGGATGCCGCGGCCAAGGCGGCTTATCTCATAAGCGTCCCGCCCGGCGAGCTGGCTGTCGATTACGGCCACCACAGTATCAGGGGCATACCGAAGGACACCATAGCCGGTCTTGCAGTGAATATCATCGGCAAATGAGCCCTCAGCGAAAATAACTGTTCGAACAGTCTTCAAAGGCGTGGTCCCCGTTAATAATTTAGATATAAATTATAAAAATAATTAAAATATGACTTTTTTACAACCTGCTTGGCTGCTTCCGCAGCCAAAGCTTGAATTCTTATTTTGATTGCGTTTTATATTCTGGATCAATATATTATTTTATAGCCGGATTTCTTAATTAGAATGCAGGACAGATAAGGATTTAAAGGATGATTGGCTGGAGTTCATAGTGCGGAGGATAAAGTCGAAAAGCAGGCTGGTAAAAGTTAAAAAATATCACCTGATTTATGGAATCTCTTGAAAGTAGTTATCAACCCCGAATTCTTTGTAGCACCTCAGGAGGCTTTTATGTCTGGCCATTCTAAATGGTCGACAATTAAAAGGAAAAAAGGCAAGGAAGACGAGAAGCGGGGCAGGATATTTACCAGGTTGATCAAGGAAATCTCCTTGGCTGCCCGTATGGGAGGTGGTGATCCTGAACACAACCCCCGTCTTCGCTCAGCAATGGAAGCTGCCAAATCAGCTAATATGCCCAAGGACAATATAGAGAGGGCGATCAAGAAAGGCACAGGAGAATTGCCCGGCGTGCACTATGAGGAATCGGTTTACGAGGGTTACGGCCCGGGTGGAGTCGCCCTGTATATCGAGGTCCTGACCGATAACAAAAACCGCACGGTAAGCGAGATACGCCATATCCTGTCCAAAAACGGCGGCAGCATGGGTGAAACAGGGTGTGTGAGCTGGATGTTCAGCCAGAAGGGGCAGATCTTCGTAGATGCGAAAGCCTACGATGAGGAAACCGTATTCCTGGAGGCCAGCGATTTGGGCGCCGAGGATGTCGTGACCGAGGAAGGCCTGTATGTGATAACGACCGCAACAGAGGATTCGGCAGCCATAAGAGAGGGGCTGCAGAAGAAAGGAATTCAGAGCAAGGACTCTGAGCTGGTCATGCTGCCTTCCACCACGATCAAGCTGGACGAGAAGGATGCAGTGAGAGTATTGAAGCTCATGGAGCTGATCGAGGAGCACGAAGATGTTCAGCGGGTCAGCTCGAATTTCGACATTGACGAAGAGGTGATGCGCAAGTTTGAAAGCTGACAGCGCAGACACTTTGCATGCAGGTGAGACCATCCTGGGGATCGATCCGGGCGGCGAGGTGACAGGTTTCGGAGTTATCCACCGCGAAAGAAATGTCACCCGCCTGATCGCTTGCGGCAAGAGCCGTGCCCGCCGGGGTGAGAATTTAGCGGATAAACTCTGCCGGATCTACCGCTTCGTTACCGAGCTTGTGGATAAGTATCGGCCGGATGTTCTGGCTGTCGAAGATATATTTTACGGAAAAAACGTACAAAGCCTTAAATCAATCGGGCAGGTGCGCGGGGTGGTGATTCTCGCCGGAGCGCTGGCCGGGGTGGCGATTTACGAGTACAGTCCCCGTGAGGTGAAAATGGCTGTGGTTGGGAGGGGGGATGCTTCCAAAGAACAGGTTCAGAAAATGATCCAGGCGGTTCTGGGTCTAACAACCGCTCCAAAACCCCATGATGTCTCTGATGCCCTTGCAATTGCCCTCTGTCATTCCCATCGCCGGGTTTTTTAATTTTTTTTATTTTTTCGCTAATGGCATGCTTCAAAAGCTCGTTTTACTGACTGCACAAGGACTTGTTTCAATAAAATGATCGCTCTCCTGGAAGGAAAAATCTTTGAGAAATCCCCGGCTTCGGTCGTTATTTTCGCCGGCGGGGTGGGCTATCTGGTTTCCATACCATTAAGCACTTTCGATAAACTGCCTGAGGCAGGCGAAATAGTGAGCCTGCATACCCATTTACACGTCCGGGATGATGCCCTTCAGCTTTATGGGTTTTCCTCGCGCAAGGAGAGACAGGCATTTGAAAAGCTCATTACCGTGAACGGGGTCGGCCCTCGAGTGGCCCTGGCAATTTTGAGCAGCTTGAGTGTCGAGCGATTGGTCACTGCAGTGGAAAGCTCGCAAACTGTCTGGTTCAACCGGATTCCAGGCGTGGGGAAAAAAACCGCGGATCGGATAATTCTGGAGCTCAAGGGTAAGCTCGGGGAGATCGCTCCTATCGCCGAGGCGGCCTCCGCCGGTGCGCTGCCCGGTGAAGGCGAGGAGGCTGTGGCTGCTCTCGTTGCTCTCGGTTA
Organism: archaeon; assembly: GCA_035528795.1. Lineage (GTDB taxonomy): Bacteria > Gemmatimonadota > Glassbacteria > GWA2-58-10 > GWA2-58-10 > DATKXY01. Next base: position 28,214 of record DATKXY010000278.1, read on the forward strand.
TTCCAGGCTGCAGGCCGAAAAAGCCGTTTTCAGGGCAGTCGAGGAAGCGGGCGAACGGATCGACACCACAGACCTGGTGCGCCGGGCCCTGGCGCGGATGTAAAATTTGTTGTCAGCCGCTGGCCGATAAGACAGTTCGGTTCTTGTTTAATCGAAAGGAATTCCTCGGAGCTATGTTTCGGGTAGCTGCTGATGTCAGGTGTAGGGGCACGGCATGCCGTGCCCGCTGCGGGTGCGGATGAAATTGTGGCACCAGATTCATAAATCGAATTCCTAACAGATACCTCGTGGCTTGCCGTGGAGTAGTTCATCGAACTGTCCAGTAAAGCGGGGCTTGGGTAAAGAGCAAAACGATTCTATCATTGACAGGCTGCAGTGATTTAAACCATTAAGCGCAAGATGCGCGAATCCTGAAAGCGAAGGTTTGCGCCTGGGTATCAATGTCAGGTTTATAAAATGGCCGAAAAAGAAAATAAAAGGATCGATTTGACGAGTCCGGGCGTGCTCGAGGATGAGCTGACTTTCGAGGGCAGTCTGAGACCCGCCAGCCTGGCGGAGTTTGTCGGCCAGCCCAAGCTCAAAGAGAAACTGGCCATATTTATCGAGGCTGCGCGCGGCCGCGATGAAGCGCTAGACCACTGCCTTTTCTGCGGCCCCCCGGGCCTGGGAAAAACCACCCTGGCCCATATTATCGCCAGGGAAATGGATGCCTCGATCCGGGTAACAAGCGGCCCGGTGCTCGAGAAAGCGGGCGACCTGGCGGGACTGTTGACCAACCTCGAAGAGGGAGATGTCCTGTTCATTGATGAGATCCACCGTCTGCGCAGCAATGTCGAGGAATACCTCTACCCGGCAATGGAGGATTTCACTCTCGATATCATGATCGATTCCGGACCCAATGCCCGCAGTGTGAAAATACCCCTGAAGCGTTTCACCCTGATCGGCGCCACCACCCGCAGCGGGCTCCTGACAAGCCCCATGCGCTCACGCTTCGGAGTGGTGGGAAGGCTCAATTTTTACAGCGATGAGGAGCTGCAAAAGATTGTCCAGCGCTCGGCGCGGATCCTCGAGGTGGAGATCGATACAGAGGGGGCCGGGGAAATAAGCCGCCGGTCCCGGGGCACGGCACGTATCGCTAACCGCCTGCTGCGGAGGATCCGCGATTTCGCCCAGGTGCGGGCCGATGGCCGGATCAGCCGCGAGGTTGCCAGCCGGGGACTGGAAATGCTCGAGGTGGATGAGTCCGGCCTGGATGAAATGGACCTGGCCATTCTGCGGGCGCTGATCGAGAAATACAGCGGCCGTCCGGTGGGATTGGGAACTCTTGCGGTCTCGGTCGGGGAGGAGCCGGATACTCTGGAGGAAGTCTACGAGCCGTTTCTTATCCAGCGCGGCTTTATCAACCGCACTCCCAGGGGAAGAGAGGCCACTGATCTGGCTTACAGGCACCTGGGCCTTGAGCCTCCTGCCCATCGGGGGCTTCCCGGACAGCGGAACCTTTTCGCTGGCCAGTGAGATTTTTCGATAAAGGAGCCAAGATGGATTTCGGCAGCCTGAGCGGCAGCCTGGGACGGACACTCCTGATATTCGGCCTGGTCCTCGTCGTTGTCGGCCTCCTGCTAACCTACGGCCCCAGGGTCCCCTGGCTCGGCCGTCTCCCCGGCGATCTAGTCCTCAGGCGCGGCAACTTCACCCTTTACTTTCCCCTGACCACCTGTATCCTTCTAAGCGTGATTATTACTATCCTGGCCCGTATTTTCAGAGGATAATAAAAAGCAGGCTTTTCGTGTTGACAGTAATAAGCGCGGGAGATGAATCCCAATCAAAATTATTTCAACTCGACTGCTAATTATTTTGGGACCTTGAAAAATTCCATGGTTTCTGGATAATATTCAAACTGTAC
>DATKXY010000279.1:0-30470 GCA_035528795.1 archaeon
AAAAACAGCAAGGATTCCCTGAACATCAAAGAGGCCCGCCGCATTCTCGATGAGGACCATTACAGCCTTTCAGAGGTCAAGGAAAGAATTATCCAGTACCTGGCGGTGCGCCAGTTGAAACAGGACACCAAAGGCCCGATACTCTGCTTTGTCGGCCCTCCAGGCGTGGGTAAAACCTCACTCGGCAAATCCATTGCCCGGGCCCTGAACCGCAGGTTCTGCAGGATCGCCCTGGGAGGGATCCGGGATGAAGCTGAAATACGCGGTCACCGGCGGACTTATATCGCCTCACAGCCCGGCCGCCTAATCCAGCAGATCCGCAAAGTGGGTATCAATAATCCCGTGCTGATGCTGGATGAAATCGATAAATTAGGCTCGGACCACCGCTCGGACCCTTCCAATGCCCTGCTCGAGGTCCTCGACCCGGAGCAGAACGCTGCCTTTTCGGACCATTATCTCGAAGTGAATTTTAACCTTTCCAATATTTTCTTTATCGCCACTGCCAATCTCATCCACCAGATCCCTCACGCCCTGCGCGACCGCCTTGAGATAATCGAAATCGCCGGTTACACTCCCAGTGAAAAGCTCCAGATCGCCCGCCAGCATCTGATCCCCCGCCAGCTCGAGGAAAACGGGCTGAAAGCGGATCAACTGAAGCTCCCGGATGAAACAATCAGCAAGATAATCAACCATTATACCCGGGAATCCGGAATGCGTGAGCTCGAGCGCGAGATTGCCACAGTAGCCCGTAAGATCGCCTTGCGCCTGCTTGAAGGGCAATCCCATCCGGTAGTTCTGCCGGAAGAGCTTGTGGATTATCTAGGGCCACCGAAATTCCTGCCGGAAACAGCGGGAAAAAATCCTGAGATCGGCGTAGCCACTGCACTGGCCTGGACTGCTTACGGCGGAGAGATCCTTTTTGTGGAAGCCTTAATGATGGAGGGCGCAAAAAACCTCGAGCTCACCGGCCAGTTGGGCGAAGTAATGAAAGAATCCGCTATGGCGGCATACAGTTACTTGAGCGCCAACCGCAGCCGCCTGCGTATTGCGGATAACAAATTCTCAGACTACGACATCCATCTGCACGTGCCCTCCGGAGCGACACCCAAGGACGGCCCATCGGCCGGTGTGGCCATAGTTACCGCCCTGGCCAGCCTTTTGAGCGGACACCCTGTCCGTCACGATATGGCCATGACCGGAGAGATAACTCTGCGGGGCAAAGTTCTGCCTGTCGGCGGCATCAAGGAGAAAGTGCTTTCAGCCCACCGTGCCGGAATAACCCAAGTCATCCTGCCTGCAGAAAATGAGAAAGATCTGCTCAATCTACCCGCCGAGGTTTCCAGCCAGTTGAAATTCAGTTTCGTATCCAGCGTGGATGAGGTGCTGGATACCGCCCTGTTAGAACCCCGAACCAGGCCAATTAAGAAAAGCCGGAAAAACCAGAGCTAAAGGTTCGAGCTGTCATCCCGGTCTGAGTTGGTGCGACAGGTAAAAAGTAAAAAACGACATTGACAGCGGAGCGTTTGACCTTAATATTAATATGGTATGCCGGATATTTTTTAAACCTGAGGCTTAAACATTTTCCGATTGAGTGCTATGTGGGATTTACCGGATAAATATGACTTTCTTGATGAACTTATCGAGCATGACCTGCGCTACAAAAAGGAAGCCTACATTTTTGTGCTTGACTCCCTGCGGGCGACTATTGAAAACCTCCAGGAAGCCCGCCACGTAACCGGCAAAGAGCTGAGTCAAAGCTGCCGCCGCTGCGCCCTCGAACTTTACGGGCCGCTGGCCCGCACGGTGCTCGACTACTGGGGAATAAAAAGTACCGAGGATTTCGGTGAGATTGTTTTCAACCTTATCGAAGCCAGACAGCTTACAAAAACCGAGCAAGACAGTAAGGAAGACTTCAAGGACGTGTTCGATTTCGAGGAAGCTTTCGAAAAAAATTACCCCTGGGGCAAAGTGACCTGATCAAACCCACTCTTCATTTATCAATGCTGAATACTGAAACTTAAGCCCAAGCTTTATCAACACGCGTTACAACCCTTTTATCAACAAAATCTCGAGTGTTCTGCTGACTTTTCTAACTGGCAGCTGCACTTCATTTGTTAGCCAATTCCACCCTCTACACGGTTTCCCCAAGGAGGATCCTGATGAAAATCACTGTTATCGGGGCAGGCAATGTCGGCGCTACCACCGCCTGCGATCTGGTCAAGAAAGACCTCGCCAACGAGGTTATGATTCTGGACATTATTGAAGGTATCCCGCAAGGCAAAGCCTTGGACCTTTGGGAATCGGCGCCTATCGAGGGTTTCGATACCCGCTGCAGCGGCACGAATAATTATGAGGATACTGTCAACAGTGATATCGTGGTGGTTACCGCCGGTCTTCCCCGAAAACCAGGAATGAGCAGGGATGATCTGCTTGAGGCGAATACCGCAATAGTTAAATCCGTCAGCGAAAACATCCGCCGGACCTCCCCTAAGGCAATTGTTATCGTGGTATCGAACCCCCTTGATGTCATGGCCTATGTAGTGCTGAAAGTTACAGGTTTCAAAGCGCAGCGGGTTTTCGGCATGGCCGGCATATTGGACACAGCCCGTTTCCGCTCCTTTATCGCGCTCGAGCTCGGGGTTTCGGTGCGCGATATATCCGCCATGGTACTGGGGGGTCACGGAGATTCTATGGTTCCTCTGCCCCGCTACACTACAGTTGCCGGAGTGCCGCTTGCAGAGGTAATGGACCAGGCGACAATGGACAGGCTTATCCAGCGTACGCGGGATGGCGGCGCTGAGATCGTAAAATACCTCAAGACCGGGAGCGCCTACTATGCCCCTGCAGCGGCTGTAACTGAGATGGTGGAAGCCGTGGTAAAAAATAAGAAGCGCATCCTGCCTTGCTCCTGTTATCTGGATGGTGAATACGGGCTCAAAGGGGTTTATGTGGGTGTTCCAGCGAAGCTGGGCCAACTGGGAGTGGAAGAAATAATCGAGCTCCGACTGACCGCGGAAGAGAAAAGCGCACTCGAAAAGTCAGCCCAGGATGTCAAGGCCAATATCGCCAAACTTAAGCTTTAAGAAGGCTTGACAATCCGGAGGTCACTGTTGAAAAAGATTCCACTCAAAGAGATAACCGACCGGGTTAAGTGGCTCTGTCAGCAAGCCAATTGTGTGCTCGGTGAAGATATTATCGCTGCTCTGGAAAGATCCCGGGTCACGGAGGAATCTCCCACCGGCCGGGAGATTCTCGACCAGCTGCTGGAAAACGCCCGCCTGGCCAAAGAGGAAGGCGCTCCCCTATGCCAGGACACGGGGGTTGCCGTCTTCTTTGTTGAGCTGGGCACCGGGCTGGAGCTCGAGGGAGAGGGTACCCTTGAGGAGGCGATTAACCGTGGAGTGGCCCAGGGATACGCCGAGGGCTACCTGAGGAAGTCCATTGTCGCCGATCCTCTCAGGCGGCGGAACACAGGAGACAACACCCCGGCTGTTATCCATCTGACCCTGGTTCCGGAGGACAAGCTCACCCTGACTTTCGCACCCAAGGGCGGCGGCAGCGAAAACATGAGCCGGCTGGCGATGCTCAAACCGGCGGATGGCATCGAGGGTGTCAAGCGGTTTGTGGTGGAAACAGTGGAGATAGCGGGCGCGAACCCCTGTCCCCCGATCATTGTGGGTGTTGGCCTCGGCGGCACTTTCGAAATCAGCGCCTACCTGGCCAAGAAATCTCTGCTGCGCCGGGTAGGCAGTAAAAACCTGGATCCGTTTTATCAAAAACTGGAAGAGGAATTACTCGAGCTGGTAAACAAAACCGGGATCGGGCCTCAAGGCCTTGGCGGCACGACAACCGCGCTCGCCGTGCACATTGAGACCCATCCCTGCCACATCGCCAGTCTGCCGGTGGCCGTAAACATACAGTGCCACTCAGCCAGGCACCTATCGGCTACTCTTTAAAATCTTTTTGGCGAGATAAAGTCTGCACTTTTTCTGCCGGCGTTCAAAATTAGCATTTGCGGGCGCAAGGCGATCAGCCATAGCGGCCCGGCATTGTGTGTGCTGATTCTCAGGATCCACAAAGGCGCGCCGGCAGCATAATTTTTCCCAAACCAAAGGGAGAGCAAAGAGCTGATGAGCCAGGTTATTTCACTAACCCCCCCGCTCAGCGAAGAGGATGTTCTCCGGCTCAAAATCGGGGATCAGGTAAGTATCAACGGTTTTATCTTTACCGCCCGGGATGCGGCTCACAAAAGACTGGTGGAACTGGTCGAGAAAGGGGAGCCACTGCCGTTTGACATTCGCGGGGCAATTATTTATTTCGTGGGACCCACACCCGCAAGACCGGGCCAGGTAATCGGTTCAGCCGGACCGACCACCAGTTACCGCATGGATTCCTATTCTCCAATCCTTATCGAGCAGGGGCTCAAGGGAATGATCGGCAAGGGAAACCGCGGCCCTGAGGTTCTCGAGGCAATGAAAAAAAGAAAAGCGGTTTATTTTGCCGCAGTTGGCGGGGCGGGCGCTCTTATCGCCCGTTCCGTTGTTTCAAGCGAGGTGATCGCTTACGAGGATCTGGGGCCTGAGGCAATCCGCAGGATCGAGGTCAAAGATTTCCGGGTGGTGGTGGCTAATGACGCCCATGGGGGCGACTTGTTCAAAGAGGGTATTGCGCGATACAAGAAAACTTGAATTGAATCTGCAGGCAGGGAAAATAATAAAAAGCCACTGTCAAAAGAAAATGCCTGCTTTGGCCTGGCTTTTTTAGAACTCTTTTAATGTTTAGTGGATTTCGGCCTGCGTTTTTTCTCTTTCAGGTGGGTCGGTATCCTCCGTTCTCTTTTTTTCACCTCCCCTTTAGGAGCTTTATCTTTCTTTTCTTCCGTTGTCTTGCCGGACCTTTTATCCTGATGTTCTGATATTGCCTTATTCCGTAAGACCTTGAACCTTCTGAACTCGTTAAGAGTTAACTGCTGGTGTTTGATGTAATGCCTGGAACCGGATACTATAAAAACCAGCAAAACTATGGCTGGAATAAAAATCAGAATCAAATTCAGCATTTTAAGATCGCTTAAATCCGTCGGGAAACCATCAGCAAAGAGCCTGTAACTCAAAAATCCCATAATCAACAAGCAAAGTATAATCACGCCTGTCCCCAACCCAATCACCGAGTATTCTTTGCGTCGAATTAAACCGATCGTTTCGTATCCCGCCTCTTCGAACTTGTCTCTTTTAAATTCAGCAGCCGACGGTCCCAATAAAAGGGTCTTGAAAAGCCAGATAAATAACGCGACTAGAATTATCACGAACGGGATTGTGATCAGGATATTTTTCATCTCCGGCGGCATCTGTCTCCCCGTCCTTCCGCGATTTGAGTCATGGGCCGGAAAGGGTTGGAGTTGAAGATCGAAAATCGAGGAGTGGTGCTGAAAAGCTTTGAGAAACTCGAGGTGCCATTTTACCGAATCCAGTCCCAGAGAGCAGCCTGCCAAAACCAGCAGTATTCAGGGATTGGATCCGGGTCTTGAAACCACTCATTTAAAAGTTCCTTGCTCCGGCCCTTTGACGCGGCCTTCTTTTACATCCGGCTAAACCTTTCTCCAAAAAGAGCATACCCTGCGGATGGGATGATCTAGAAATTAAGAAAAAAATGCCGATAAGACTGCGCTTTTCAGCCTTAATCTGTAACCCTGCCCATACCGAGCTTTACTCTTTCAATGTAACTCAAGAGCTCGGTCAAACGCACGGCGAATTTATCCTCGACTACAAGAACCTCTCCGCTTGCGAAGCGTACTCCATGGATGAAGATATCGACATTTTCACCGGCCAGCTTGTTAAGGGTGACGATTGTGTCCTTTTTCCATGCAAGGATCTCCCTGATTGAGACACTGGTCCGGCCGAGCTCGGCCAGCAGCTCCAATGAAACGTCGTTCAACTGCTTGAGATCGAAAGAAGTCTCCAGCGGCTTTGGAGATTCAAAACGTTCGAACTCGAGCTTTTTTATTTTTGGATGACTTGTCTTTTGATCCATGAAATCTCCAAAGTATGAGAAGAACTGCAAAATCTCACATGATCCAAGAAGCTCGAGATTATTGCCCGGTTCAAGGAGTCCGAGGAAATAAGTTAGCAAAATTCATACCAGCAATAAGCGGGCATGTCTAAGGCTTCGCTTCCCCTTTCAACCGGAACAAACTGTCTGCCAAGGCTACAAACCGGTCCACCGGAATCTCTTCCGGCCGGCAGGTTAAATCCAGACCGGTATCCAGAGAAAGCCGCTCCAGAGCCACAGTGGAGAGGTTGAAGCGCGGATCTTTCCGCAGCATTTTCTGTACCTGTTTTCTGCGTTCGAGAAAGAGACGCCGAACAATGGACACGAAAAGTTTTTCATCCACTGCCCGTCTGGGATAAGGTTTTGCGAAATCCAGTTTAACAACCGCAGAATCCACCCTGGGCTGGGGACGGAAATTCTTCCGCTCCACGGAAAACAGGTACCTCACCTCGGCATAATAGGAAGCGAGAACACTAAGCATACCATAGGGTTTCCGCCCGGCCGGAGCAGTGAGTCTGCGCGCCACTTCTTCCTGGAGCATCAAAACCACCAGCCCGAGTTCCCGGTGGCAGTCGATCAGTCTGTGGAGCAGGGAGCTTGTTATCCGGTACGGAATATTTCCCACCACCACTGGCACGAGCGGGGGGCAGCTCCGGGACCAGGCGGGAAAATCGAACTCCAGCACATCCTGGATGCTGATCGTTACGTCGTCTCTTTTTTTAAAGGCTTCCTCAAGTGAACAAGCAAGCCCTGGATCAACCTCGAGCGCTGTCAGGCGTTCTGCGCAATCAGCGAGCTTATAAGTGAGCGCGCCCGACCCGGCGCCGATTTCCAGAACATGGACTCTCTCAAGAGTGCCGAGAGACTCGACAATGCGGTCTCCCACCTCCTTGGAGGCCAAAAAATGCTGGCCTAAAATCTTGCGCCGATAAACACTCGAAGAACGCCTGAGCCCTGAGGCCCGGTAATTAGCTTTTTTCATTCTCTAATCTGAAATAAATACTGCTGTTGGTTTAAGATAATGTTAAAAAACCCTGGACACAAGGTGTTCCAGGGTTAATAATACCAGGCCCGCTCAACCAGGGACAGTTTCCCAGCCTGTTTCAGTTGTGGTTCGGACCAAGGGAAACGTAACAGATTTTCTCGGGATCGAGTATTGTTTTAGCCACTTCTTTGATATCCTCGGTTCCTACATTTTCTATCTTTTGGATCACCTCATCGACAGTCTGGTACCCCACGCCGTTGATTTCGAAATTGGCCAGCCTGAACATTCTTGTGGTAGTGCTTTCAAGTCCGAGAAGCAATTGCCCTTTCAACTGGTTTTTTGCGTGGCGTAATTCTTCCTCGGCTACCCCATCACGGAGAAGTTTGCCGTATTCCTCCCCGATAACGTGAATTGTCCTCTCGCGCTGTGAGGGTTCTACTCCTACATAAACGCCATACAAGCCGGTATCCACATAAAATTGCTGGAAACTGTAAACCACATAGGCCAGGGCTTCCTCTTCGCGCACTCTCTGAAAAAGTCTCGAGCTCATCCCGCCGCCGATAATATTACTCAAAAGAAGCAGCGGGTAGCGCCTGGGATCGGCGTGGGCAAAGCCGACCGTGCCCAGGCAGAGATGTGTTTGCTGGCAATCACGGGCGAGGTGGCGGCTTACGGGATTGATTTTATCCGGTCTCACGGGTCCAGGGCTTATTGCCTGGATACTATTTCTGTTGCCGGTACGTGAATCAAGAAAATTGAACTTGGCGCGCACCAGATCGATCATGGCCTGGAAATCGATATTGCCCGCTACGGAAAACACTGTATGGGGAGCGATGTATTCCCGATCGAGATAGTCGAGGATATCCTCTCGCTGAAGGTCCTTCAAAGTCTTGTAAGTTCCGAGCAGGGGATAACCCAGCGGATCGTCCCCCCAGATAGCCTGAGAGTAAAGCTGGTGGATGAGGTCGTCCGGAGTGTCTTCCAGATTCCGGATCTCCTCATACACCACTTGTTTTTCCCGCTGAAGGTTTTCCTCGGAGATGACCGGTGAACCGATCAGATCGCTCAGCACATCCACGGCCAGTTCCGCATACTCATCGAGCACTTTGGCGTGAAAGCAGGTATACTCCCGGCCGGTAAAAGCATCGAGGGCGCCGCCGACAGACTCGACCGCGGAGGCGATTTCCTTTGCGCTGCGCTTTTGGGTCCCTTTGAACACCATGTGTTCAAGAAAATGGCTGATCCCAATCTTTTCTGGCGGCTCGTGGCGGCTGCCCCGGCTTACCCATACGCCGATAGAACATGACCTGACATGGGGTATGCGCTCAAGAATCAGACGCATCCCGTTATTTTCAACTATCCTCCGGACGTTTTCTTTCATCAATGTGACTCGGCCTTTGTGTTCGAGGTTCTGTTTCAGCTCTCCTCTTCCATGGCGGCTGCCTTTGAGAGCCTGACCCGGTTTTGTTTATCAATGCCAATCAGCTTGACCTTGAATCTATCCCCAACCTTGACTACTTTTTCAATATCATGAACCCGGCTTTTCTGCAGCTCTGAGATATGCACCAGGCCCTCTCTGCCTGGAAGGAACTCGACAAAAGCTCCAAAAGAGGTAACAGTCTTGACCTCGCTGTCGTAAATCCTGCCGATCTCGGGTTCCTGGACGATGTCCTGAATCTTTTGCACTGCCGATTCGCAAGCCTTTTCATCGGCTGAGGCGATAACCACCGTCCCGTCATCCTCGATTTCAATCTTGGCCCCGGTTTCCTCGCAGATCTTGCGGATCATTTTGCCCCCTGGACCGATAATCTCGCGGATCTTGTCCGGATTGACCTTGATAGTGACAATGCGTGGGGCATAGGAGCTTATTTGATCCCTGGGTTTTGAGATAACCGTGTCCATCACGTCGAGAATGTGATTGTAACCCGCGCAAGCCTGTTGTATGGCCCGTCCGAGCACCTCGAACGGAATGCCGCCGATCTTGCTGTCCAGTTGAAAAGCGGTCATACCATCCCGCGTGCCGGCGACCTTGAAATCCATATCTCCCAGATGATCCTCCATCCCGATAATATCGCTCAGAACGGCCTCTCCACTTTTTTCATAGACCAAACCCATAGCGATTCCGGCCACGGCTTTTTTAATCGGCACACCAGCATCCATCAGAGCCAGCGACCCGCCACAGACTGTAGCCATTGAGCTTGAGCCATTGGATTCCAGGATATCGGAAACCAGCCTGATAGTATAAGGAAAAGAATCGTCATTCAGGATCACAGGCTTGATCGCCCGCTCTGCCAAATTCCCGTGCCCGATTTCCCGGCGTCCCGGGCCGCGGGGCACACTGGCCTCTCCCACACTGAAAGAGGGAAAGTTGTAATGCAGCATGAAAGTCTTGCGGTATTCCTGCTGCTCGATACCGTCAATGACCTGGCTGTCCAGGCTGGTCCCGAGAGTGGCTGAGACCAGAGCCTGGGTCTGGCCGCGGGTAAAGAGGGCTGATCCGTGAACCCGCGGCAGAATCTGGATTTCGCAGGTAATATCGCGGATCTCATTCGTTTTGCGCCCATCGACCCGTCGGCCCTCCTCGAGCACCATCCGCCTCATCTTCTCCTTCTCCAAATTACCGATAATCTCGATAATTTGTCTCTCGGCTTCCGGGAACTCCTCACTCAGCTCAGCACATGCCTGTTGCACCAGGTTGTCGTACTTGTCCTCCCGCTCCTTTTTCCCGGCAGTCTGCAAAATTTCATCAAGCTGGGCTTGCACTCTCTTTCGGACTGCCTCCTTCAGGCGCGAATCTACTACTTCCGGAACAAACTCTTTTTTCGGCAAACCGGCGGCCCGGGTTATTTTATCGATCAAGTCCAGAATACTGTTGATTCCTGACCTTGAGAACTCGAGCGCTCCCAGGACAATATCAGCGGGCAATTCATTGGCGCCCCCCTCAACCATAACGATAGCTTCGCGGGTGCCTGCCACCACCAGATCCAGATTGCTCTGCTCGATCTGTGAAAAGGTGGGATTAAGCACATATTCACCATTGATGTAGCCCACGCGCACAGCGGCCACTATGTCTAAAACGGGTATCTGGCTTAAGCTCAAGGCTGCCGAAGAGCCAATGAGCCCCAGCACATCCGCCTGATTTTCCTGGTCCGAACTGAGCACGGTGACCATCACAACCATATCGTTCCTGTACCCGTCCGGGAAAAGAGGCCTGATGGGCCGGTCGATCAGACGGGCGGATAAAACTTCCCTGTCTCCGGGGCGGCCTTCACGCTTGAAAAAACCGCCCGGTATCTTACCGCCGGCATAAGAGCGCTCACGGTAATCGACAAAAAGCGGTAAAAAATCAACATCCTCTTTAGGTTGTTTACTCTCGACCACTGCGGCATGCACCACGGTGTCGCCATAGCGCACCAAAACACTTCCGTGGGCCTGCCTGGACACACGGCCTGTCTCGATTGATAAAGTTCTGTTGCCAATAACTGCTTCAAATTTATAAACCATACCTACCTTCCGCCCCCAAATGGGGCTTAAACCTAATTATCTGAAGATGGCTCAAAATCCAGCCTGCGAAAATATTGCATACTGTTCTGAAAAAAATTATTTCTATGTCAACCATCCTCAAGTTCCAAAAAAACCTTTTGCCAGCAAAGGCATCCAGTTTACTTCCTCAGCTTAAGCCTGTCGATCAGCTTCTTATAGGCTTCAAAATCATTATTACGCAAGTAATCGAGAAGCCTCTTCCTCTTGCCGACAAGCTGCAGGAGCCCCTGGCGGGAATGAAAGTCCTTTTTGTGTGACTTAAAATGTTCAGTCAGATTGCGGATACGTTCAGTCAAGATAGCGATCTGCACATGCGCAGATCCTACATCGCCATCATGCAACCGGAATTTTTTGATAATACCCGCTTTCGATACCTTGGGTTTACTCATGCATTGCCCTCCAAAAATGTCATCTTTGATCTGTCCGGCAGTTATCACTTTTAAACTGCACGGCTTAAAGAGTCGGTTGGTATTTTTATTCTCTCGAAAACTTTTTTCACTTCCTGGTCATCCCGATCCATTTGCCGGATCAGTTCTTCTGCGGTTTCGAAACGCAATACCGGCCGGATACGCTGGATAATTGAAACCTCGAGCTGGCGTCCATAAAGGCTGCCGTTGAAATCGAACAGGTTAAGCTCGAGTGTCGAACTCGAATCGTTAAAAGTCGGTCTGGGCCCGTGGTGCAGCACGCCGTGCACGATTTTTCCATCCAGGTCCACAAAGCCAGCGTAAATCCCATCCGGGAAGAGCTGCTTGTGCGGGTTCAGCAGTACCAGATTAGCTGTCGGATGGCCCAGCTTTTTCCCCCGGCCGGATCCGGTAACCACCTGACCGGTAAAAGAATAAAACCTTCCCAGGAGCTTTGATGCAAGCGGCATATTCCCCTCGCTGAGAGCCGTCCTGATCCTGGAGCTCGAGACAGGCTGACCATCGAGGAGCACAGGGGGAACCTTGATCAAAGTGAAATTTCTGGAGGCTGAAAGCTCGGTCAGAACCTTCTCGTTCCCGGCGCGGTTTGAGCCGAAAGCGTGATCGTAGCCCACTACCAGAGTACGCATCCCGAAGCGGGAGATAAGATAATCGCTCACGAAGCGTTCCGGACCGACCCGAGAGAGGGCGCGGTCAAAGTGAAGCAGCGCCAGGTAGTCCAGGCCCAGCTCAGTCAACAGACGAACCTTTAAAGGGGTGTCCGTGAGCGGTTTTATCTTGTTCCCGGGGTGAAGAACATGGCCCGGGTGCGGCTCGAAAGTAATTACCAGAGACCGCAAGCCCTGGCGCCGGGCCACCTTCAAGAGTCCTTTCAAGATCTCGAGATGTCCCCTGTGCACTCCGTCAAAAGTCCCGACAGTTACCGCTGTTCTTACGTTTTCGGGCAATCTGGCAACTTCTGTAAGCCTGTTTTTCATCATCAGATCAGTTTTCGTTCCGTGAGGCCTCGGGTACAACCTTTCGCTTCGGCCGTCAAACCGGCAGAGTTCGGGGGATCAGTCGCCTCTTCAGACGAACGAAAAGCCTCGACCATCAACCGTTTCGGACTTAAGGTTCCGGTATTGGCTCCAAGAGGCGAAATCAACCCGATACCCAGAAAGCGGTTTTCCCTGTCGTATATCCGCGCCTTACAGGATTCTTGCGGAAACTCACCCTGGAGAGCCTCACCGCCTTCCAGGTCAACCGACTGGCCGAAATAGATTTTTTCACAAGCCTTGTCGGATAGTATTAGAGCCGGCATCATGGCCAGAGCTTTCTCCACTGGCACAAGCAAGCTCCGCCCGACTTTTTGAGCTCCTGCATTTTCAAGCAGGTCCAGAGTGAAAGCCTTCTCAAGCGTAAAATCGCCGATCGCCGTACGTACAAGCGAAGCCAGATGCCCGCCGCAGCCGAGCTGGGCACCCAGATCTCTGGCCAGGGAACGTAAGTAGGTTCCAGCCGAACATCCCAGCTCGATCTCGACCCGGGGCAGCTCGAACGAGAGCAGACTGATCGAATCAATCCACACGGTTACGGGCTTTAGATCCGGTTTTTTCCCCTGCCGGGCTAAAACATAGGCCGGAACTCCATCGACTTTCTTCGAGCAGTAATCCGGCGGCACCTGCTGCACAGTTCCGGTGAAAGACACGAGGGCACTCTTTAAACGCTCTTCAGTTACCAGGGTTTCGAGATCACCCCCGTACTTGAAAAGGACCTGACCCTCAATATCGTCCGTGCTGGTTGAAACGCCCAGCTCGATCACCGCCCGGTACTTTTTGTTCTGGTTGGTGAGGTATTCGGCGAACCTTGTGGCTCCACCCACGCAGAGCAGAAGGAGCCCTGAAGCCTGCGGATCGAGGGTCCCTGTATGCCCCACTTTCCGGACACCGAGAATTTTACGCGCCCGGTCGACCACATCATGGCTGGTCATGCCAACTGGTTTATCCACCGGCAGTATTCCACCTGAAAACTTTTTTGTACCGGTTTTAGCCATCATCCCTGCTCCGCCTCTTGCTCTGGCTCACTTTTTTGAGAAATTGAATCTTTCCCGGTGTGCAGGCTATCAATCAGATGGTCGATCCGGGCGGCCTCTTCCAGGGAATAGTCCAGTTTGAAATTCAGGCGGGGCACATATTTCAAATAACAGCGCCTCCCGATGCAAGTGCGGATAAACTTACCGGCGTGTTGAAGGCTCTTAAAAATCTTCTGCTTATCCTCACCCGGGATGGCGACAAAAACAGTTGCGTCTTTCAGGTCATCTGTACAACGGACGCCGGTGACTGTAACAGTCTCGAGCCGGGGGTCTTTCACCTCGAACCGGAGAAGATTGCCGATCTCGCGGTGCAAGAGCTGTGCTATCCGATCGCTTCTTTTAAAAGAATAATGTGTCATTTATAGAAAAAACATCTTCTGGCCGATCAGCATCACCTCACCATTTGAAGCCACCAGTTCGGAGACTTTGGAGAGGACCTGGTTGGCGAATTTTTGCTCTTTTGAAATCACGGCCACGGCCAGGGTAGAACGCTGCCAGCTATCGAGCTGATCGACCTCGGCGACTGAAACATTGAATTTATTAACAATCCGCGCTTTAAGTCTTTTGAGCACTCCCCGCTTCGTTTTCAGCGACTGAACACCATCCAGGTGCAGCTCAAAAGTACAGACTCCGATAACCATCTGCTCTGTGGGCTCGCGATTTTTAAGTAAGTTGGCCGGTAAGCTGGCGCTTCACCTCTTCGATAGTGAAGCTTTCAATTATGTCACCGACCTTTATATCCGTATAATTTTCCAGGCGGATTCCACATTCAAAACCGCTGGCCACCTCTCTCACATCATCCTTGAAACGTTTCAAGGAGCCGAGACTGCCTTCCCAGATCACCACGCCATCCCGAATCAGACGTACGCGGTGATTGCGGCTTATTTTGCCCTCGGTAATAAAGCAGCCGGCGATGACCCCTACCTTGGAGAGCCTGTACACCTGGCGCACTTCACAAACGCTCTGTAGACTTTCTTTTTCTTCCGCAGAGAGCATCCCTTCCATGGCCTTGCGCACATCGTTGACTGCTTCATAGATCACCCGGTAGAGCCGAATGTCCACTCCCTCGCGCTGTGCGATTTCCCGGGCTTTCATATCCGGCCGGACATGGAAGCCGATAATAATGGCCTGGCTGGCCGAGGCGAGTATGACATCGTTGCCGGAGATAGCCCCGACTCCTCTGTGGATCACCACCACTTGAACTTCCTTGGTGGATAATTTTTCCAGGGCATCAGAGAGCGCCTCGACCGAACCGTCCACATCACCTTTGATAATCAGATTGAGGGTCTGGATCTCTCCGGCTTCAATACGCTGGAAAAGCTGTCCGAGAGTTATTTTGTGATGACGGGAGAACTCCTGTTCGCGTTTCAATCTCCGGCGGACATTTGAGATATCCTTGGCCTCGCGTTCCTCGTGTACTACGTGGAAATTGTCCCCGGCCTGGGGTACGCCATCGAACCCGAGCACCTGCACAGGCGAGGCTGGACCCTCTTTATCGAGGTGCTCTCCGCGTTCATTACGCATGGCCCGGACCCTGCCGGAAACCAGACCGCAAACGAAAGGGACACCCACTTTCAGTGTCCCGCCGGTCAAAAGAATCGTGGCTACAGGGCCCATGCCTTTATCCAATTTGGCCTCAATCACTGCACCCTTTGCCAAACCGGCAAAGGGAGCTGTCAACTCCATCATTTCAGCCTGCAGGAGGATCAACTCCAGCAGGTATTCCACCCCTTGTCCTTTTTTGGCGCTTATCTCAGCGCAAAGCACCTTGCCACCGAACTCTTCGATTAACAGGTCCTGTTTAGTCAGTTCCTGTTTTACCCGGGCCGGATTGGCCGTGGGCAGATCGATCTTGTTAATCGCCACAATAATTGGCACGCCTGCTGCGCGTGCATGGTTGATAGCTTCTATTGTCTGCGGCTGCACGGAGTCATCGGCGGCCACGATCAAAACCACAATGTCGGTCACCTGGGCTCCACGGGCGCGCATGGCCGTAAAAGCCTCGTGACCCGGGGTATCGAGAAAACACACCCAGCCGCCCTGGGTCATCACTTTGTAAGCTCCGATATGCTGGGTGATGCCGCCGGATTCACCGGCAATAATGTTGCTCTTGCGCAGGTAATCCAGGAGCGTTGTTTTACCATGGTCTACATGCCCCATCACAGTGACAATCGGGCCTCGTTTGCGGACATCGCCTATCTTTTCGTGCTCTTCTTTGGCGGCTTCCTCCAGCATTTCATAACCGTATTCCTCATCCTTAACCGCTTTAAAACCGAACTCTTCGCAGATCAGGCTGATCGTGTCGAAATCGAGTCTCTGGTTGACAGTAACCATCAGGCCCAGATCGATGCAGGTACTGATCAGCTTGGAGGCCGGCACGCCGATCAAATCGCTTAGCTCGGCAAGGGAAACGAACTCCATCACTTTGACAATATTGGTATCTTCCTCCACCTCGACAATAGTGTTAGGGACTATACTGCGCTTGCGTTTTTTCTTCCGCACGCCGGCATCGATCTTGGCCAGTGTCCGGCGGATATTCTCGGCGACAACTTTCTGGCTCACCTTCTTTTTTTTCTTCTTTTTCTTGCCCCAGGGTCCTTTAGGAGCCTCTTCCTCGTCCCAAACCTCCACATTCCCCTCCCAGCGTTTACGTTTGGTGACATATTTAGCACGCTGTGATTCCTTCCGCCGCGGCTTTTCATCTTTGCCCTCTTCATCCCTCACCCTGGCAACTCCGAACTTCTTTTTCTTTAACTCTATCTTTTCGCGCACGGCGGCCTTTTCCTGGGCCAGCTTCTTGGTGATCAGCTCCACAGTTTTCTCATCAATGGTACTCATATGGCTCGATACCGGATGAGAAATCTCAGCCAGAAGCTTAACCAAAGCCTCGCTGGAAATATCGAATTCCTTGGCGACATTATATACTCGATAACCGCTCAACTCTTGAACCTCGATCTTCAAACACCGTGAAAGGGTTGTATTTCAATAACAAAACGCCCTGAAACACTTCAAGATCAATATTCCAATATATTCTAATAAAAATAGCCTTAAAAACCAAATTTGTAAATAATTTCTTCTTTTAACGATTCCTGCCAAAATCGATCTCTATTACCGAGCCGACTGATACTTAAATCCTCCCCTTTTATCCTTCATCCTCCACTTCTTCTTCGTAATGCTCTATTAACAGGTTTACCATTTCTTTTATTTTTGCACTCGACTGCTTTCCGATACCCTTTATCTTGTTCAGGTCGCTTTGGTCGACGAGCACCAGTTGATAGAAGGTTTCGAAGCCGGCAGACTCGAGCTTTGCCCTTAGCGCCGGGGTGAAAGACTCGATCAGGGAGATAGGGAAATCCTCGACAGGCAAATCGTCAATAATATCGCACTGCTTGCGGTCAAGATGCTTCAAGTCAATCCGGCCGGTGTCCTCTGAGACAGCCTCCATTTTTGTAATCCGGCCACTTCCAACCGCAGCGGCGGCCCCCTTCCCGCCAGGAGACTTGACTATTTCCTTTAGTTTTTCAGCGGCTTCTTTCTCTTCCGACTCTTTCGACTTGCCGAACACATCGGTCAGCATCTCTTCTCTCTTGGCCAAAAAATCTTTCTTCTGCACCAGATCGATTTTCCATCCGGTCAGTATGGAGGCCAGGCGCACATTTTGCCCGTTCTTGCCAATAGCCAGGGAGAGTTGATCCTCCTCGATAACCACAGTAACAATATGATCCTCCCTGTCTATCGAGGTTCTGTAGATTTTTGCCGGATTCAGCGCAGCGCGCACGTACTCCTGCGGATCATCGTTGTACGGGATGATATCGATCCTCTCGCCGCCCAGCTCGTTCACCACGGCCTGGACCCGGCTGCCTTTAAGCCCCACGCAGGCGCCAACCGGATCGATATGCTCATCATTAGAGCGAACCGCAATCTTGGAGCGGCTGCCGGACTCTCTGACAACTCCCTTGATCTCGATAATCCCCTGGTATATTTCGGGAACCTCAAGCTGGAAAAGGGCCTTGAGAAAACTCTCGTGTGAGCGGCTCAAGATTAACTGCGGGCCCTTGGTGGTCTCGCGGATGTCAATCAAACAGGCCCGGACCGGGTCACCCTGCTTGAAATGGTCCTTGCGGTTGACCTCTTTCATGGGTAAAACAGCCTCGGTCTGCCGGTTGAGAAAAACAACATAGTTGCCACGCTCAACCTGTTGAATTGTGCCGGAGAGCAGCTCTCCGATTTTTCCTGAATATTCAGTGCGGATCTTTTCGCGCTCGGCCTCTCTGATGCGCTGAATTACGACCTGCTTGGCGGCCTGGATGGCATTACGCCCGAAATCGGCGAACGGCACCTCCTGCCAATGGATCTCGCCTTGCTGAATCTCTTTTTGCAGCTCGCTGGCCTCGGCCAGTGAAATCTGGGCGCTGGGATCTGTCACCTCAACGACAGCTTCACGGCCGACTTGAATTATAATCCGCGCACTCAGCGGATCTATTTTAACATTGACCTCGCAGCTAGAACCGTACTTTTTCCGCACAGCGGCCACCAGACCGGCCTCGATCATTCCAACGAGTTCCTCTCGCCCAATGCTTTTCTCACGCGCGATCTCGGAGAAAGCCTCCAAAATAGGATTAATCATAGAAACAACCCCACTCCAAATTTCAAAATGAAACACCCGGAACTTGTCAAGGTATTTTTAGGATTAGTCTATATAAGGCTTCAGGGGACTTTGCCCCTGTTTGCCGGATTTTTATTTCCACTCGAAAACAAGATTTGCCCGGTAGACAGCTTGCAAGGGAATCTCCGCGAGATCGCCTTCATCCAGCTCGATAAGCACTTTCTCCTGATCTTTTACGCCGCGTAATATCCCGGTAAAATTTCTGCGGTTTTCGAGCTTTTCCCGCAAGCGTATACGGACCTTGCGGCCGGTGAAACGCTCGTAATCCGACAATTTGAACAACGGGCGGTCAAGGCCGGGCGAGGATACCTCCAGCACATAAGAACCAGGAAAGACACCATGTTCCTCGATCACAGGACCGATAATCCGGTTGGCTGCCGCACAGTCCTCCACATTAAGGCCACCCTGTTTATCAATAAAAAAGCATGCTTTCCGGTTCCCCCCGGCACCGGCCACCTCGACCCACACCAGCTCGTAACCGGACTCTCTCAATACCGGTTCCGAGAGCTGGAACAACTTCGCTTCCAAATCCATCCTCGCACCCTTAATCCATTTTACTGCCCCAAAGGGAACCCAATGGTGCCCTTTAAAAAAAAGAGTGGGGCATTTCCCCACTCTATTTTCAAGATAAAGGCTGATCTCGAAAAAATCAAGGAAAACAGCTCTAAACGATCTGTAACTGTCTATTTTTCTGGCTAAAATGTCTTTGGACCGTCTTTGATCCCGGCACTGCCAATTCGCAACAGAGGGGTAAAGTCCGGTTAATGCTTTGGGGCGCTGGCTGATTTACCTGCAAACCGGCTGTGCAAAACTTTCTCCACAGAAGGGGTGACAAAATCAGAGACGTTACCACCCAGGGAAGCGACTTCCTTGACCAGACTCGAACTCAGATAAATATAAGACTGGTCAGGAGTTAAAAAAACTTCTTCTAGATCCGGCGCCATTTTCTTGTTCATCAAGGCCATCTGGAACTCATACTCGAAATCCGAAACCGCACGCAAGCCCCGAAAAATCACCATCGCTCCTTTTTTTCGCGCATAATCGACCAGCAAGCTGTCAAAGAAGTCCACCTCCAGATCGAGATTCAGATCGGAAAGCGACTTGCGTATCAGGTCGGCCCGTTCGGCAGCGCTGAAAGTGGATTCTTTGTTGGTTCTACTGGACACCGCAATAATCAAACGGTCGACCAGTTTCAGGCTCCGCTGGATAATATCCAGATGGCCCAAGGTTATCGGATCGAATGTGCCGGGATAGATGCCTATTTTCACAGCTTGCTCCAATTTTTTAAGGGGCGAGGTATATGCTATAGGAGCTTTCACCGAAATTCGCAGTCTTTACCGGCTTGAAAGCGTCATTCTCCTCTAGCGGCGGAAAAGCGCATGGATATTCGAGCACCAGGACCGAACCTTTCCGATGGTGTTCCAGCCACCAGGAGTGCACTTTTTGTGCCAGATCATTTTTAAAAGGCGGATCGGCAAAGACCAGATCGAAAGGAGCTTCCTTTTTCAGATCCCTGAGGAAGGAAAAAACATCGGCCTTGATTATAATCGCTTCCCCCTCCACACCCAGAGTCCGGGCGTTCCCGGCAATAACTTTGAGCGCTGTCCGACTTTTTTCCACGAAAGTCGCCTGGATCGCTCCGCGACTCAAGGCCTCAAAACCAAGCGCACCGCTTCCCGCAAAGAGATCCAGCACGCGGGCGCTCCGGCAGAAATCACCCAGAGCGGAGAACATCGACTCTTTCATCCTGTCGCCTGTTGGCCTGATCAGGCGGCCAGGGAGAGCCCGAAGCCTGCGTCCCCGCAGTGATCCAGCTATTATCCGCATCAGCCGGAAACCTTAATGTCCTTTAGATTGGCCTGCAACTGGCGGACATTGTTCCAGAAATTCTCTTCCAGAATGAAAGCGATACTGACTTTCTCCCGGGCCGTGTTGATCTCTTTCAGCTTGTCGGCCATCCCGAAGCCGATAACATCCAACTGGTGACCGTCCTTGCGTACCCGCATCTTGAGATGATTGTTGCCTACTATTTTGGGATAACCAATAACAGAAAGCTCAGTGGCTACCAGCACCGGCTTTGGATTCCCCGGCCCGTAGGGCTGGAATTTTTCCAGGCTTTGCAGCAATTTATTATCAGCCTGTTTCAAGTCTATTTCCAGGTCCACGGAAATTTCCGGCACAAGGTCCTCAGGGCGCAACATTTCGTGAGCCACTCTGTCGAACTTTTCTACGAACTCTTCAAGTGAATCCCTGCGCAGCTGCAGACCTGCTGCATGTTTGTGGCCGCCGAAAACCTCAAGGCAGTTTCCGCACTTTTTGAGGGCGTTGTAGAGATGAAAATTCGAGATCGAGCGGGCCGATCCCTTGCCTTCACCGGTCTCGTCGAAAGAGATCAACACAGTAGGGCGGTAATATTCCTCAACAATCCGCGAGGCTACAATCCCCAGAACACCAGGGTGCCAGTTCTGGGAATGGAGCACTATGGTCTGGCGCTCATCCAGATCGATCTGCCTGGATATTTCCTGACGGGCTTCCTGCAAAGTCAGGGTATCCACTTCACGGCGTGAACGGTTCTCTTTTTCCAGCACCTGGGCCAACTCTCTGGCCTGGTCCATGTCATCCGCCAAAAAAAGATTCACCCCGCGCTCGGCATCTCCCATTCTGCCCACGGCATTGATTCGCGGAGCCATGGAAAAAACAATATCCGAGCTTTCCAGGTCTTTATCGGCCAGATTGGCCGTATCAATCAGCGCCTGGATGCCTGGCTTTTTTGAATCCTTTATCTTCTCCAGGCCTATTTTGGAAAAAATCCTGTTCTCTCCGAGCAGAGGCACGATATCAGCAATCGAGCCGATGGCCACCAGATCCAGGTGCTCGTTGAGCTGGTACTGGCCTACACCGAGCGCCTGGCTCAAGCCTTGACAAAGCTTAAACGCCACTCCGATACCGGCGAGTTCTTTCTCCGGGTAGTTGTCATCCAGCTGCTTGGGATTAAGGATAGCCACTGCCTTGGGCAGCTCTCCGCCAGGCTCATGATGGTCGGTGACAACCAGCTCGAGGCCTTTAGAATTGGCGTATTCTATGGATTCCAGAGCGGTAATTCCACAATCTACAGTGATCACCAGGGAGGCGCCCATCTCGGCCACGCAGTCAATTCCCGAGGTTGAGAGACCATAGCCCTCGATCATGCGATGGGGGATGTAAAAGCCCACATCGCCGCCAAGCTGGCGCAAATAGCGGACCATCAAAGAAATGGAAGTAATACCGTCTACATCGTAATCTCCATAGATGATTATTTTTTCTTTTTCGAGGAGAGCCCGGGCCAGGCGGTTTACGGCCGGCTCCATTCCCTTCATCAAAAAGGGATCATATAGGTCTTTAAGGCTCGGGTTGAGAAACCTCTCCACCTCGTCGATACTTTGAAATCCACGATTGGAAAGAATCTGACAGACCAGAGGATGAAGTCCGATCTGTTCTCCAAGCTGTATTATCTGATAATTGTAATTTACCGCTGGACTGACCCAACGATAATGCATTTTAAACTACTCCTATAAAAGCGCTGCCAGTTGATTTCTTAAAAAAAACGGATTTTCTGGGAGTGGAGAATAAGCCGGATTCTGTACTTTCACCCCCTCTGAGGTGAGAGCAGCGGCCATTCATCTGGGCGGCAGATTACTCTGTCCGCTCTGGTGCAACCTACCCGGGAGTCGAACGAGGCGAGCAACCTCTTCTCCCCTATTTGGTTTTGCTCCGGATGGGGTTTACCCTGCCGCGCCCGTCGCCGGACGCGCGGTGCGCTCTTACCGCACCTTTTCACCCTTACCGGCAAGCAGCCGGCGGTATGTTTTCTGTGGCACTCTCCGTCAGGTCACCCTGCCTGGATGTTATCCAGCATCCTGCTCTATGGAGTCCGGACTTTCCTCGACCCGCGTGCTAGTGCAAGCCGCGGCCGCCTACTCCACTTTTCGAAAATCCGCCTAATTACCCTGGTTCTCTTCGTAATACAGTATTCTGCCGCAATAGTCACAGGTATAAATCTGATTCGCCTTACGGATATCAACTATCTTTTGAAGCGGAATGATAGCGTAACACCCACCGCAGCTGCCGTTGTGCAAGGGAACCACCGCTTGCTTGACCCGGGATCTCATAATCCGCTCATAGAGATTTAAAACCGGCCCGTTGACACGCGACACCAGATCATTGCGCTTTCTCCCTTGCGCCGCCATCTCAGCCTCCAGAGATTTCATCTTCCCGGCAAGCTCATTTTTGTTTTCCTGCCCTGACTTTTCCGCTTCTGCAAGCTTGCCTTTTGTCAGCTCAACCTGAGCTGTAATCTCCTCGGCGCGCTCCATGTTCTTAATGATCTGCTCCTCCAGCTCCTCTTTCTCTCCCTTGACTGCCTCGATCTCAGTCAACAACGCCGAATACTCCCGGTTGGTTTTAACATTCAGCAACTGCTGCTTATACTTTCTGGCTATCTCATCCAGTTGAGCCACCTTACTTTCAGCTTCTCGAGAAGCAAGCTTATACTTTTTCAAATCAGCCCCCTGCTTTTCGAGATCCGCTTTCAACTCGTTGACATCCTTATCCAGCTCCGCTATCAACAATGGAATATTCTCGTGTTCGGTCTTTATTTCATTAAGCTGTAAGTCTATTTCCTGGAGCTTGAGCAGGACGTCCATTTCTTCCATATTCCTCCTCCTAATTACCTAGCAGAATCCACTGTTTCACCTGCCGTAAGAAAGGTTAGATTCTTACACATTTCAAATTGAGAGATTATCTCTCACAATTTTTTAACTGACTGATAAATAAAGTGTTCCAGGCACAGAGGCGCAAAGGGACATAGAAAACTTGAAAATCCGCGAAGAAAGGCGAAAATTGAACGACTGTTTTTGGCATTTAACCTGATAATTCCATAATAAACAGTTACAATAACTTTGTGCCTTTGCCACTTTGTGCCTGAAAGTTTAAATTTTGCGAATGACTTGTTTTATATAGGATATACCTGAAAATTTCAAATATCTTTGGTTAGGGATTTACCCTCTCACAAAAAAAAAGTGTACCGCCGTCAGGACAGTACACTCGATCTTTTTGAATATGAATTCTGTTTTAGACAGTGGTATTTATTTTTTAAATGTCCCATACGAACTGGTATTTTCATTTTATGGTGGGCGATACTGGATTTGAACCAGTGATCTTCCGGATGTGAACCGGACGCTCTAACCAGCTGAGCCAATCGCCCACAGATCTTCCAGTTTATTTGGTGGGCCCACTAGGACTCGAACCTAGGACCGGCGGATTATGAGTCCGCTGCTCTAACCAACTGAGCTATGAGCCCTGATTTAATCTCAAGGGATCTGAAAAAGTATAATCTTAAAGAAACATTTAATATAATTTCTTTTCTTTCTGATGTCAATCTTCTTGCTATCCCTTTCGATTTTTTTGGATCTTTCAAACTTTCATGGTGTTATGTAAAAAACATGTATTTCCTTAAGATCCCGCTGCGGCTCGGATGGCGGAGCTTGCTCAGGGCCTTGGCCTCGATCTGACGGACCCTTTCCCTGGTAACATTAAACACCGCGCCGACTTCCTCCAGAGTCCGCGGACAACCGTCATCAATGCCGAAACGCAGCCTGATCACCTTCTCTTCCCGGCTGGTCAAGGTATTCAAAGCACTGGCGATCTGATCGCGCAGCATGGAAAAGGCTGCATTTTTAGCCGGAGAGTCGGCCTGGGTATCCTCGATCAGGTCGCCGATAGAACCCTCCTCACTGTCCTTGATAAAATCGTTCAGTGAGATTGTCTCCTGGCTGATTTTCATCACCTCGCGCACCTTCTCCAACGGCAGGCCGAGGCGGGCGCTGATTTGTTCAGGTTTGGGCTCATGGCCATATTCCTGGACCAGCTTCCAGGAAATGCGGTTCACCTTGTTGAGGGTTTCAATCATGTGTACAGGCACTCTGATCACGCGGGCCTGTTCGGCAATGGCCCGGGTAATCGCCTGACGGATCCACCAGGTGGCATAAGTACTGAATTTGTAACCTTTTCGATAATCGAATTTCTCGGTGGCCCGCATCAGGCCCTTGTTGCCTTCCTGGATCAGGTCCAGAAACTCAAGGCCGCGGCTGATATAGCGCTTGGCCACAGAAATAACTAGCCTCACATTGGCCTTGATCAGCATCTGTTTAGCCTGGTTTACCGCATCGTTATATTTCAGTATGCGCCGGCTGAGACGGGCAAACCCTCGCTGATCAAGAGAATAATCGGTCTCCATCTTGTAGAGCCGCTGATAGAGCTCCGCGTGGTACTGCTTGAGATCTTCCTGTTTGCCATCCCCGAAATATCCCATACCGGCTTTACGGGCCAGATACTGTCTCACCTTAGCTGCAGGAATCGGTTTTTTAGCTTTTGCCACCCGTTCAATGATCTTTTCCAGATAGGTCAGACGCTTGACGAGGTCTTGCATCTCATCCGAGATATCGTTAATCGAATCGACAAGACGCTGGATCTGCAGATAATTCAAAGACATGCGCATAAAAACACTCTTCAGCGACTTGCGTCCGGCATCAAACTCCGCGGCAAGTCGGTCAGTCTGATTGCCTGAGGCGGCAGCCAGCATACTTTTCAGCTCGATCACTTTCAAATATTTTTGCTCGGCCTGGGAGAGCTGTCTTACGATGCGTTTTTTCTCCCGCTGACCGAGCCAGCAGCCTTTCCAATCGCTCAGATCGGAATCGATAAAATCTTCGATCGCCAGATAGTCTTGCTCAATCCTGTCTTTCTCCTCCAGCAGCAGCCTGTAAGAAAGCAGACAATCCAGCACTGCGGATTTTATCTTGCGCCTTCCCTGATCGATCACCTCGGCCAGAGACACCTCTTCTTGTCTGTCAAGCAAGGGAACCCGGCCCATTTCGCGCAAATACAATTTCACCGGATCGTCGGAAATTCCACTGTAATCCTCTTCGTTTTCCTTTTTCCGGAGCATGCGTCTTCTGAGCTTAAGCTTGCCCGCAGAATTGAGATCCTCTTCCAGAGCAGTTGAAATTTTGCTTTTCAATAAAGAGGACAAGGCGGACCCGCTGATCTCTTCGGCGTTTTTCTTTTTACCTAATTCTACTTTAGATGCTGTTCGGCTCATGGCAAACTACCTGTAGACTATTAAAAAGGATTTGACCTTCAAAAATTTTTCGCTGATAGCAAAGTTTGATCTAGAAAGAAATGAGACCGGCGCGTTATCAGGCAGGTTAATAAATTCAGCAAGATGAAAAGGATTGGGTAAGAAATTATAGATTCGTGAATCAAAAACCATCTTGATCCCTTGGCTTGGGAAATGACCTGACTTCAAGAAAAAATTGCCAACACAGGAAAGCCCGAAAAAGAACCCCAAAATCGCTTAACCCGGAAGATAAATGTTAACCGAAAAGCCAAGTATTATTCATATTTTTAAAACTTATAATATTTTAATCTAAATCCAAGAGAAGCAAAAGTCAACCTAAGTCTAATAAAAGCAAAAGTCACCGCAGGTTTTACCACAGAAAAGCCGGAAATTCTTTCAGCTCTTTTTGCAATTGTTTTTTCTGTTTATTGAGAGATTCCTGAAGTTTCACAAGCTCTGGATCATCCGTATCCGCAAGTTTTACGAGTATTTCGTCCATTTGTTTTTTGAGGCGCCCGATTTTCAACTGGCGCCAGCAGGAGTTGAAAACCTGTTCCGGGGGCTCAAGCTTTTTATCTTCGGTCTGGAGCTGTCCGACCAGTGAAAAAGAGCCGGATGGCAAGCTCTGGTAAAGAGCTTCGACCAGGTTTCTGGCTCCCTTTTCTTTGGCACTCAGCAGAGCCTTGAAAACAGCGGCCCAGCCTGGATCGCAGAAAGGGTTCTCGCCCAGGTGCCTTACAGTCAGATCAATGTAATCCGGATATCTAACACAGAGCGCCAGAAGGTAATATTCGGATTTCTTGCTGCCTGGGGCAGTGGTTTCTGTCCGCCCGAACCGCTGCGCTCTGGAGGCCTGGAACGAGAGCTGGGAGCGGATACTTGCCAGGCGTTCGGCCAGAATCGTTTCCGGCACTCCGATAAATTCCGATACTTTTTTCAGATACAGGTTTTTTGCCAGTTTATCCCGACAGCGGGCCACGCTCTCCAGAAGCTTCTCTGCTGCTTTTTCCCTTTCGGACACCACTTCGAGATTGAGCCGGGCGGAAAGTATCTCTATTTTCCGATCGAGAAAATCGGCTGCATTGCGAGCGAGCTGGCCGAAAGCCTGTCGACCTTCATTGCGGATGAAATCATCGGGATCCATGCCTTTGGGGAGAGTTATTACTCTGACAGCAACCCCGGCCTCAAGCAGCTCGTCACCCCCGCGGAATGTCGCTTTAAGACCTGCCGTATCAGCATCGTAAAGCAGAAAAGCTTCGCGGGCGTAGCGGGACAGGAGTCTTGCCTGTTCAGTGGTCAGGGCGGTGCCCAGCGGGGCCACCATTGTTTCGAGGCCGTTAGCGTAAAGGCTTAAAAAATCCATATACCCTTCGACCACGATCGCGCTGGACTCCCTGGAGATAGCACCTTTTGTCTTATCCAGGCCGAAAAGAACCTCGCCTTTGTGAAACAGCGGCGTTTCCGGACTGTTGAGATACTTTGGCTCACCCTTGTCCAGGACCCGGCCGCCGAAACCGACCGTGCGGCCTTGAGTGTCATTGATCGGGAAAATGACCCGTTCCCTGAAACGGTCGTAAGTAGTGCCGCCTGCTTCCGAGCGTGACAGAAGGCCCGCCTGGAGCAGGATGTCTTCCTCGATCCCGTGTCCAAGCGCCCCTTCCTTGAAAGATTCCCAACCCGCCGGAGCCCAGCCTAGCTCGAATTTGCGGATCATCTCCTCATTCAGACCGCGCTTTTTCAAATACTCGAGCGCCCGCCTCCCCTGGTCTTCGGAGACCAGCAAACTATGGTAATATTCCTTGGCGAACTGGTTGGAGTAAAATAGTTTTTCTCTTGTCTCATCCTCTTTTTGCTTGTACCTGCCCCGGGGCACAGAAATTCCCAGCCGCCCGGCGAGCAGCTCCACGGCTTGGGCGAAGTTCAGTTTCTGGTGCTCCATTAAAAAGGCATAGACATCCCCAGCCTTGCCGCAGCCGAAGCATTTGAAAAATCCCTTTGACGGAGTGACAGTAAAAGAGGGTGTACGCTCGGAGTGAAAGGGACACAGTCCGACCCAGTTCTGCCCCCTCTTTTTCAATGCCACATAGTCGCCGATTATCTCCACCAGATTCGTCTGATCGCGGAGCTGATCGATAAAATCGTCCGGAAAGAAAGAGCCCATTTTATGCTAATACCATTAAAATGAAAAATCATGCAGGATATAATTTGAAGCGAGACAAGCCTGGCCTTTATAATGTATCATCTTTTTGCAAATCCATGTCCTCAATGTCTGAGGCAGACTACCGTGGCTCCGGTTCCTCCTTCATTCCAGGCACCGGCCCGGAAGCTTTCCACGCGGGGGTCGTTCGCCAGAAGCTCAGCCACCCTGGCACGCAGCGCGCCTGTACCTTTGCCGTGGATCACCACCACCTCGCCCAAACCCGCCATTTCGGCTTCGCTCAGGAAACGGTCGAGAACCTCGGCGATCTCATCACCGTGCATACCACGCAGATCCACTGTTTGAGAGGCCTGGCCCGAGGCAATCTCCACAGCGGATAAATCATAGACAGCCCTCGATCCGGCGGGTCTCTTCCGCCCCAGCCGAACAAGCGCATCACCGGCCAGGCTCATTTTGGCGCGGCCTGAGATTACGGTATATTTACCCGAGCTGTCCGGACCTTCCATCACTTCACCTTCCAGATCAAGCCCGGCCATCCGGACGCGGTCGCCGACTTGAATCGGGACATCGGGTTCCCTGGGAACACGTCTTTTTACTGCCGGGGTCCGGTCGGCTGTTTTGAGCTCATGAATCCTGTCTTCAAGAGCTTTGCGAGCATCCTTAGCCGCCGCTTGAATTTTCTCCTGAGCAAATTCACGCTCGAGCCTTGAGATCACCTCCTCTACATCCTTGCGCGCTTTGAGCAACATCGAGCGCTCCTTTTCGGCAATCCGGCTGTCGAATTCCTTCTCCTTCTTCGCAAGCTCCCGAGTGCGCTCATCCAGTGCGACTTTATCCTCCCTCATTTTTCGGGCCATCATCTCAAGCTCCCCGCTTTTCAGCTGTGCAGAATCCAGCTCACGGCTCAGTTTTTTCTGCTGTTCCTCGAGCCTGGCGATATATTCGTTTATATTAACGACTTCACCCTTCATGTATTCTCTGGCCCGCTGGAGCACCGAATCGCTCAGGCCCATGTTCCGCGCAATCACCAGGCCATAGCTCTGACCGGGAATCCCTTTGTTGAAAATAAAGGTCGGCCTCATTTTCTCTGTGTCAAACTCGAGCGAGCCGTTCACCAGGCCCGGCAAGCGCTCATGAAGCAGCTTGAGCTCTCCGAAGTGGGTAGTGCAGAGGGTGAGGCAGCCCACCCGGGTCAGGTGTTCGAGCACGGATGAGGCCAGGGCCGCCCCTTCGGTCGGATCTGTGCCCACCCCTATCTCGTCCAGGAGAACCAGGCTCCTCGGCGTGCCGTTCCGGAGCGCCTGATTCAGGTCCTGGACATGGCCGCTGAAAGTGCTCAAATCCTTATCGATCGACTGCTCATCTCCAATAGCAGTGAGGACAGACTCAAAGACCGGCAGACAAGTTCGCTCATCGACCGGCGGGAATATTCCGCTTTGAGCCATCAAGGCGATCAGGCCGACAGTTTTGAGAAGAACCGTTTTCCCACCGGCATTAGGCCCGGAGACAAGCAGAGTACGCTCTTCCTGCTCGAGCTCAAGGTTCAGCGGCACGACATGTTTCTGGTCCTGGCCGGCTCTGGCAAGCAGCAGAGGGTGGCGGGCCTTTTTCAAGAGGAGCCCATTGTCACAGCTTAAAGCGGGACAGTAGCAGCCGTATTCCCGGGCATAGCAGGCCCTGGCATACAGGCAGTCGAGTTCTGCCAGAATACCGATATTTATCTCCAGATCAGTTCGTTTTTGGGAGAGCTCCGCGCTTAACCCGGCCAGGATCCGATAAACCTCCCTTCGGATATCAAGCTCTATCTCCCGCAGGCGGTTGTTCAGGTGGACAGCCTGCTCCGGCTCGATAAAAAGAGTGTTGCCGCTTCCGCTTTCCCCCTGGATTATTCCCGGACAACTGTGCATCTCTTCCCTGCGGATAGCAAGCACATATCTTTCCTGGCGCAGAGTAATGAAATTCTCCCCTGATGAGGCCTCTTCCTTGAGATGCTCGGCGATCTCCTTGAGTTTGTTCTCGATCCGCGTGCGCACGGCACGTGAATCCTTTCTAAGCTTGGCCAGAAC
Organism: archaeon; assembly: GCA_035528795.1. Taxonomy (GTDB): domain Bacteria; phylum Gemmatimonadota; class Glassbacteria; order GWA2-58-10; family GWA2-58-10; genus DATKXY01. The sequence continues at coordinate 29,119 of DATKXY010000279.1, forward strand.
AGGGGAAGCGCCGCTCCGCACCTCGGAGTTCTCATCGAATATGCGATTGATCTCGCGACAGAGGTCATCATATGGATTTAAGCGGCCCGCCAGCAGGCTCAGACGCGGCAGGGAATCCTCCCTGCGCAAAATGTAGTGTCTGACCAACGCCGCATCAGCCAGGAGCTTGCCGAACAACACAATCTCCTTGCCTTCGAGCACTACTCCCGGCTTGGCGAGACGGGCTATCTGTTCTGTGAGCACAGGCGTCTCGGGCGGACTGAAATTGGCTTCGCCTGCGGAGATAGAAAGCATCTCGCTCAGACGGTCAAATTCCGCCTCGAGATATTCAATGTCGGTCCCGGGAGCAAGGGCGAGCACCCGCGCCTTTCCGGCCTGGCTGACAGCATACCCGCTGATTATCTGAAGCACGCGGTCATATTCCAGTATCTGGCGAACCTGACGGCTGACCACGGCAGGAGAATTACTGATCATTTCTGTTTCCGACACTCTGGGGGCTTGTTAAAACTCAGGTTGAAAAAAAAAGCCTTTAACAGCTTTATAATGTTAAAGGCTACAAAAAAGGGCTGACTCCCCGGAAAATCTGATAATAACGGCCATTTTCACTCCCGCGGACATTTGAATTAACGGCGTGTGGCCTCCTTTTTGAGCTTCCTTTTGGCTGCGTTTAATTTACGTTTGCGCTTTTCACTTGGTTTCTCGAAATGTCTGTGTTTTCGGAGATCAGAAAGAATACCCGCTTTTTCGCATTTCTTTTTAAACCGCTTAAGAGCTTTGTCAAAAGACTCGCCTTCCCCAATAATAACTTCCGGCACTCAATTACCTCCTTCAGATAATGGTTCCTGTCAGATGAAAATGATGAGGCAAGATAAAATTAACCGGGTAAAGCACTAAAGTCAAGAAGCTCTTTCAAGCGGTCAGGGCAAATATGTCTACTTAAAAAGCTTGTCTATCTCCTCCTGGTTTATACTGATCTGTTCATCTAAATCACTCTTGCCAACCTCCGCACTCTCTATTTCCTCCTCGAATAGCGCTGTTTCGACTTCCTCCGCTGCCTCAGGCGCCTTTTCCAGCTCTTCCACGGCTTCCGGGAGCTCCACGGCCTCTTCCTCAGCTACAGGGAGTTCCTCGAGTTCTTCCTCAGCCGCTGGCAATTCCTCGAGTTCCTTCTCTGCCTCGGGCGCCTCTTCCAGCTCTTCCACAGCTTCCGGAAGCTCCACGGCCTCTTCCTCAGCTACAGGGAGTTCCTCGTGTTCTTCCGCTGCCTCAGGCGCCTCTTCCAGCTCTTCCACAGCCTCCGGAAGCTCCCCGGCCTCTTCCTCAGCCACCGGCAATTCCTCGAGTTCCTTCTC
>DATKXY010000280.1:0-29574 GCA_035528795.1 archaeon
AGGCATGTTTCGAGGACGTCTACTCATAGAGGCACCTCCCATAAAAGGGTTGTACCTCAAATATAATTAAAACTCATCTTGAACGCAAATTGGTATCAATCGTTGTTAGGTAAAGTAAGCCGCCGGCGCCTTAAATGTAAAAATTGACACCTGGTAAATCATTCCTGCTTATTTGACTTTTATAAATAACCAAGGCTAAAGCATATAAAAACAATATAAATGGAAACTATTTAATGCTCCCTGTAGTAACCTTGTTAAACTGAAAGAAAAAACCTTTGAAAAATGTTGTCATTTTACTCGAGGAACATGGCTTGCTTTTTATAACGCTATAAAAATCAATAGATTATTGTTGGGGCGGTTCGCGATGCGCCCTATAAATCGAATATTATCCTTTTATCTGTGATTTTTTCAAAGGTCTCCGGAAAACAGATTTGCCTGGAGTTTATTAAAGGGACAATTTGTTTGAGTTTGTGAAATTGAACAGGAGAAAGGCTGGCCAAAATGTCAAGAACACCGTTTAATATTTATTCGTTTGCTGGAATGTTCTCTGCCGCTATTTTATTCGCCTCTGGAGGGAACCACCCCTCTTTCGCTGAAAATGCCACCACTCCAGGCGAGATAAGCACGCCTTATCCCACGGTTACAAACCTGGCGGTACAGTGGCTGATCAAGGGCGATGACAACCTGAACGCTATGGTAAATGTGGAATACCGCATGGCTGATGAGAAAGATTGGCATAAAGCCATGCCTTTGAGACGGGTCCCGGCCGGCAAAAGCGCCGATGCCCGCCGCCCTTTCCTCTGGGAGAACAAGCTTTCAGGCAGCATTTTCGATCTCAGGCCCGGCACTGAGTACGAGATCAGGCTCGTACTCAAGGACCCGGACGGCGGCTCGGCAGAAAAGACAGTGCGCGCTAGCACCAGAACCGTGCCCAAGCCTGCTCCTGATGCGGTGGTAAAAAAAGTCAATCCGCGCACCTTTCCGGATTCCGCTCTTACAGCCCGGCCTGGAGATATACTCCTTCTTACCCCGGGCTACTACGGCGAGTTTACCATGCAGAGGGACGGGGAGCCGGGCAGGCCGATAGTGATCCGCGCCGACAGGGCTCATGAAGTTATAAACAGCACTTTCGACCGCGTTGACCTGGGCAACCGCAGGCATGTAATCCTCGATGGAGTCACTGTTTACGGCAGCGTGGACCTGGTTGGGGCCCGGGAGGTGACTGTGCGCCGCTGCACGGTTAACGCCAAGTACGGGATAATCGCCAAGAGCCCGCCGGGCTGCACCAACTGCTATATCGCGGACAATGTGGTTACCTATGTCATGCCCTGGGTCGGTTTCGGCATGGGCTGCTGCCTGGACAATAACGCCGGGGCGGCCTGTGTGGGCGAAGGCATCCAGATCACCGGCCCGGGCAATGTGATCTGCTACAACCGGGTCAAGGGTTACCGGGACTGCATTTCCCACATGGAAGACCTCCCGGTCCACGAACAGATATGCAATGACATTTATAACAACGATATTTATGTGGGCGCGGATGACGGGATAGAGGCAGACTTCGCCCAGGGCAACTGCCGGATCATGCGCAACCGGCTGACCAACTGCTTTATCGCCCTGAGCTCCCAGCCTGGCCTGGGCGGGCCGACTTACTTTATCCGCAACGTGATGTACAACATTATTAACTGTCCCTATAAGCTCTCCCGTTCCAGCAAGGGCGATGTGGTGCTGCACAATACGGTGGTCAAGGTGGGTGACGGTTTCCTGGTGTCGCACAATCCATCCCTGGCCCTGTTCAGGAACAACCTGATGATCGGCGGAGAAGGCGGCGACACCAGGCGCGGGGGCATGTTCGGCGTTTTCGGCAGCGGCCCGGGCTATGCGGTCAACTTTCCCAGGGCGAATGAGACATGCGACGCTGATTATAACGGAGTCGGCGCACATGGCATGCCCTTTGAAGGCGTTTTCGGCAGGGCGCATTTCAAAAGTCTGGGGGAGTTGAAAAATCTGACCACTGAAAAGCACGCTGTCCAGGTGGACATGAGTGTCTTTAAAGAGGGCGCGGCATTCCCCAACCCGGCGATCCCCGAGCGGGAGCCTGCGGACTTGCGCCTGAGAGAGGGCTCCGCTGCAGTGGATGCCGGGCTGGTCATCCCGAATGTGAATGACAATTTTACCGGCAAAGGCCCGGACCTCGGAGCCTACGAGCTGGGCCAGGAGCTTCCCCACTACGGTCCGCGGCCTGCGGGGATGGATGAGGAAACCATGTGGAGGGAGAGAAACCGCTGAGTGTGATTTTCTTAATTCTCAACCGGCCCTTTCGGCTTTCTAAGTTATTATTTAATGAGTTAGAGCATTGTGGAACCATATAATACAGGATAGTTCCTTTAAAATAAGCCATTGTTGAACCTTAAGCGAAGGGAGGTACCAACTTGATTCGCAGACCTGTCTGCACCCCCCGTAAAAGGCATTCAAGATTTTGCCGGATCGTGCTTCTTCCGGTTTTTTGCCTGATTCTGCCGCTGGTTCTTGTCTCTGCCGGCCCTCTGCCTGCCCAGGCCGCTGAAAAGGTCTTTATGTTCCCTATCCGCGGCTGCAGGAATCTGGACCAGTTCCGCACTTACGCCGAACTGGCCGCCAGGCTGAAACCTTACGGCAGGGTGCAGATCGCAATCAGCGCCCTGGCCGATAAAAGCTGGTTCGAGATGCCTGAGGGCGGCAGTCCCTGGCATGAGTATGCCTGTTACATGCCTGCGCCGTGGAAATTTTACCCGCATCCCAGGATAGCCCCGCACATTCCGGCAGACTGGGTGGCCAGGAACCGGCAGATGCTGCTGGCCAAGGCGGCCGTGGTGCGCGAGCTGGGCCTTGAGGCGATATTCAGCGGCAAGAACTCGGAGATGCTGCCCGAATCTTTTTTCCAGGAGTATCCGCACCTCAGGGGCCCCCGGGTGGATCATCCGCGCCGCAGCAGGAAAGAAGCCTTCTCCTGGTGCGTCGATCTGCCGGAGACCCAGGAGATGATCGAGTGGATGATGGCTGAGCTCCTGCGGAATGTGCCGGAGATCAAGACTTTTATCTCCGGAACCAATGATGCCGGGTCGGGACTTTGCTGGGCTGCGGCGCAGTATCCCGGCCCAAACGGCCCGCAGCACTGCAAGAACCGCAATGTCGGGGTAAGAGTGAGGGACCTGGTTGAAACCGTGCAGCGCGGGGCGCAAAAAGGCGGGGGAGACATTGTTTTCCGCTGGGGGAATGTCAATTTCTGGCAGAACGAGATGGATGTGGTCCTGCCGCTCCTGCCGCCCAACAGCTTCATAAACAGCCGCGATCCCTCGCTGATGAGTGTAGGCACGCTGATCAACCAGAACTATCCGTTCCTCGGGATAATCGATCCATTGGCTGTGATCCAGTCCATGGAGCGGTACCACAGGAGCGGTACCAGGAATGTATCAATCGGCTTTTCCGCGATGTACGACCGGTACGAAGATACGCCCGAGTCGGTTGCCAGGCTGCTGGATATTGTGGAGGACTGTATCAATAAACCCACGAGCGGGCTTAGAGAACGGCTGGACAAATTGGCTGAGATAGCCGGGCGCTGGGGCGGGGAAACGAACAGGGAAAAGGTTTTCGAAGCCTTTTACAACATGCATCAGGCATTCGCTCTGAAAGGCGCCGTGGCTCCGCGCTACAGCAATTTCTACTGCGGAGTGTCCATTCGTTACCTTACCCGCCCGCTGCTGATCAAGCCCGAGCTGCTCACTGCTGAGGAGGAAGCCTATTTCCTGCCCCATATTTTCAATATCCGGGAGAATGAAGCTCGCATGGACTATATCGACCTGCACGGCGGCCGGATGTACGGCCCTGCGAACTGGGACGACCGCGGTCTGGCGAACGCCCTTGGCCTGGCCAGAAACGCTGCGGCGGCCCTTGAGAATCTCGACAGCGCCCCCGAGAAGGAGTGGCTTAAAAAGATTGCCGTGGGACTCAGGATGTGGGCCAGCGAGGTGCGCTCGATCAACAATTTTTATCATGCCCAATTGATCCGGGACCAGAATGCGCAAGTTCTTGCCGGCAAGCCGAGGATTCCGGCCAAGGTTGCCTCCTGGGACGGAGAAAAGGGGAACCTCGAATGGAATGAGATCATGCGGGATGAGTTCGACAACACCAGCGAGCTGATTGTCATGCTCGAAAAAGGCGGCCTGGAGCTTGTGGCCCGGGCCAAAGATCCGAAGTATGAGGACACATTTCTCCTCGGGCCGGACCTGGTCGGCCAGCTCAAGAAGAAAGCCCGTATCATGCGCGCCCACTGGCTGGATGTGCAGGATTACCTGGCCCCGCCGCTTAAATAAATGGCGGGTTTTGAATATTCTCACAGCCTGGGAGTTTGCTCCATAAGCGCTAAGTTGTTGTAATATTTCTAAGCCGGATTATTTTCAATAATTCGCAATGCCTTATAAATTATAAAGTTATATTTCATCCCTATGATTAGGAGATTTACACACCCCGCCCGCTTCGCGGGCACCCCTCTCAAGAGGGGATTTTTTCTTGCCGTTACCGGTCTATTTGCAAATGCCCGAAAGACGGGCATTTAATTCCCCTCTAAAAAGAGGGGTGGCGACGCAGTCGACGGGGTGTGTCATTCAAATCATCCTGAAGATTAACTTTCAACAATAAATACTTAGCGCTTATAGGGCAGACCCGTGTCTGCCCATCGGGCGCACACACGGTTGTGTCCTTACAAAATATGGCCGGTAATTTAAGCTAAAGCGGTAGTGGGACAAAGGCACCTGCGCTTTTATCAGAAAAACAGTCTGGCTCTTTTGCCTTTATAATCCAAGCTAAATAATTGATAAGTTCACCAATTAAAAAAATCTTGCATTCCAATTGACTATATACTAATATCTTATTCTAAAATTCAAAGCCATCGGTTGAAAAGTAGAGTATTGACCAGGGAAAAGCTTTATACTTCGGTTAAAAAAGTTTTTAAATATTTTTCTATTGCGCTGCAGGGTGAGCTGATAATCGCTTTGGTTTCAGTAGTTTCACTTTGTCTTTCAAGGTCAATTTGAGGAAAGGGAAAACAGGCCATTTCGCAGGCTTCAATTACAATAGTCCTTCTTGTACTACTTGGTTGCGGTGCCGTCATTTTCTATCTGCTCACCAGACGGCCTGCTGGGGAGTCAGTTACAAATATAAAAGGAGGAAATATTAATTCCGGCGGATCTTTCTGGAATAATGAAATCGCCATAGACCTGGGCACAGCAAATACTCTTGTCTACATCCGGGGCAAGGGTATAGTGCTCAATGAACCTTCAGTAGTAGCTGTAGACCGCCAGACAGGCAAAGTGAAGGCGGTGGGCATGGAAGCCAAGGCAATGCTGGGTCGTACTCCATCCAGCATTACCGCTATCCGGCCGTTGAAAGATGGCGTGATAGCCGACTACGAAATCACTGAGGAGATGTTGCGTTTTTTTATCAAAGCGGTGCTCAAGAATCGTTTTCTCCCTGTTAAGCCGCGAGTAATCATTTGTGTGCCGAGTGGGATCACAGAGGTGGAACGCCGTGCGGTCAGGGATTCAGCTGAATCAGCCGGAGCAAAGGAAGTTTACCTGGTTGCTGAACCAATGGCGGCGGCAATTGGAGTGGGTTTGCCGGTGGAAACACCATCCGGCAACATGGTTATCGACATCGGCGGCGGTACCACTGAGATTGCTGTGATTGCCCTCTCGGGAATCGTGAGCAATATTTCAATCCGTATCGGCGGCGATGAAATGGATGAGGCCATTGTACAGTTTCTGAAGAAAAATTATAACATCCTTATCGGAGACCAGACAGCGGAGCTGATAAAGATCACTATCGGCAGCGCCTACCCGCTGGGCGAGGAAAAAGAAATGGAGGTTAAGGGGAGGGATATTGTTTCAGGGATTCCCAAAACAGTGAAGATTCATTCCAGCGAGGTGCGGGAGTCGCTGCAGGAACCGATCATGGCTATAGTCGAAGCTGTTCGCCAGGCTCTTGAGCAAACTCCACCTGAGCTGGCCAGCGACATTGTCGACCGTGGAATTGTTATGGCAGGCGGAGGCTCTCTGCTCAAAGGATTAGACCAGCTATTGCGCGAAGAGACGAACCTGCCGATAAATATCGATGAAGAGCCTCTGACATGCGTGGTTCGCGGTACAGGCCGCATTCTGGACGATCCTAAGAGATACTGGAACGTTTTAACTCAAAGTAAATAATACACTTATCAATTCAGTGGCTACCGGAACAAGCGTTTCTCCAGCTTTGGACTCAAGCCTGAATCCTGGCTGCAGCTTTTCCGGAGTCTCTCGAATTTTGAGATCAAGTTGAACCTCTACTCTCTTTCTCTGGCCATGACAGATTATTGACTTATCTTTTTGCTTGCCGGCTCAATGTCAAAATTTTTCCTGTTTCTTTGGGAACATAAACAAAGTCTGCTTTTCCTCCTGCTGATTCTTTTTTCATTATTCGCGCTGTCTCTTCCCAGCAGACAACGCTTTTATATGGCTCGCAGAATCAACCGCACTGTATTGACCCCATTCCAGATGGTAGTCGCTCAGACCGGTTACTTCATTCGTTTAAAAAAAGAAAATGAAACCTTGCGCAAAAACGACTTCCTGCTCTCGCTGGAGCTGTATCAACTGGAAGAGGTGAAAAAACAGAATCAGCGGCTGGAAAAACTCCTTGATTTTGTCAGCCGGACTCCGATTCATTTTATCGCTTGCCGGGTAATCAGCGGCGGACTGGGCGAAAGGTCGAATGTCTTTATTATCGACAAAGGCTCCTCTCACGGCATTGTTGCCAATCTTCCGGTTCTGGTGCCCGAGGGTCTGGTGGGCAAAACAATTGAAACCGATCCGTTCCGCTCAGTGGTTCAACTTTACACTCATCCTGCTTTCAGGGTAAGCGCCAAGCCTTCGCAAAAAGAAGAACGCGCCATTGCCGGCAGCGGCCCTGAAAAGCAATTCTACCTGTTCGACATCCCCTTGCGCACCCAGGTGGAAGTAGGCGACTTGATAGTGAGTTCCGGCATGGGTGGGATATTCCCCAAGGGCATACCGGTCGGCACGGTGACAGAGATTGAAAAGGAAGAAGAGATTGGAATCAAGCTGCGCGCGAAATTAAAGCCTGCAGTTGATCTAGACAAGGTTTCAGAAGTTTTTGTACTCTCCGACTCGGCGTTCACTTCGCCGGAGGCCAGTCTGCTGTACGAAGCTTCCGACTCGCTTACTTCTTTGTGGAAAAAGCCCTGATGTCTATATTCAGGTTTATTATCTTCTTACTGGTGCTTTTTTTCGCTCATCTGCTCTTTTACCAGTACCTGTCAGTCGGAGAAGTCTATCCGGACCTCTTCCTAGTACTGGTGGTTTATAGTGCTCTGCGCTGGGGAAGCGTCGGAGGGTCGGTTTCGGGATTTATATGCGGCATGGTTCAAGACTCATTCAGTTTCACCTATTTCGGCCTGCACGTGCTAACCAAGACTTTTATCGGTTTTACAATCGGAAAAATGCGCCACAGCTTTTTCAGTAATTTATACATCGTTCAGGCAGCGCTGATTTTTTCAGCGAAAATTCTTCATGATGCTATCTTTTATGGAGTATATTTATTCAACAGCCCTGGAGGCTTCTGGCATCAGATTGTCTTTCATACTATCCCGGCCTCCCTGTATACCTGCTCTCTGGGAGTTCTACTCTATATTCCCTTTAATTTAAAGACAAGAACTAAAAGATGGTAAACCATGACTTACCGCAGCTTACAGGATGAAAGCATCTCAAACCGGCTCCTTAAGGCACAGTTAGCCAAGTTCCTTTTTCTGCTACCTTTTTTTATTCTTCTGATTATCTTTTTCAGATATCAGGTCTTGCACACCACCCAGTATTCCCTGCACTCTGAGGAAAACCGCCTCCGGCGCATCGAGCTGCCCCCACCTCGCGGGCTTATCACAGACCGTAGCGGCAGAGTCCTCGCTGAGAATATTCCCTCCTATTCCATCGAATGCTACCCCCAGCCGGTTGATTCGATGCGTATCGTTCTGGAAAAACTCTCGGTACTGCTCAATCTCGATAAGGGGCAGCAGGAGCAGCTCATCCAGAAATATCTTCAGCGCCGCCAGAGCCCGCTGCGGGTTGCCACGGACATTGATAAAAAAACTTTAGCTGTGGTGGAAGAACACAACAGCGAGTTTCCCGGAATATTAATCCGCTCGGATATGAAACGCAGCTATGTTTACGGTGAACAGCTCGCTCACGTTCTGGGTTATGTAGGCGAAATCACCGAGACCGAGCTCGAGCAGGAGCGCTATCAGAATTACACTATCGGCACCTTTATCGGACGCAGCGGGATAGAATCCCAATACGAAGATCTGCTTCATGGGGTCAGGGGTATCAAATTCATCGAGGTCGATGCCCGCGGCCGCGAACTAGGACCATTCATAGACCGGCAGCCGATTCCGCCTGTCAGGGGCCAGGACATTCAGCTTACTATCGATATCAGGCTCCAGGAAGCGATGTATCAGCTCATGGAAACTGTTGAGATCGGAGCCATGGTAGCCCTCAATCCTAACAGCGGAGAGGTGTTGGCCATGGTCAGTAAACCCAGCTTCGACCCAAACCGTCTTTCCTCTGGAATCTCCGGTGAAGAATGGCGGCAACTGCTCTTTCACCCGAACAAGCCGTTCCTTAACAGGGCAATTCAGGGCACCTATCCTCCAGGCTCCACTTTCAAGGTTTTTATAGCCTTGGTCGGAGCAGAACTCGGGTTAATAAAGGCGGATGGCACGGGCCAGATCACTCTCTGCCGGGGCGGACTCCAGTACGGCAGCCGATTTTTCAAGTGCTGGAAACCGGGTGGACACGGCAAAATGGATTACTACCAGGCTATTGTACAATCCTGCGATACATTTTTCTACCAGCTTGGCAGTAAAATCGGTCTGGAAAATTTATCCAGGTACGGCAAGATGAGCCATTTTTTCGAAAAAAGCGGGATCGACCTGCCGAACGAGGAATCCGGCATGATACCCGATGAAAAATGGTATGATCAGAATTACGGCAGGGGCAACTGGGGGCCAGGAAACGTGCTTAATCTTTCCATCGGTCAGGGGGAAATATCGCTTTCCCCTTTGCAGCTGGTCAACTTGTACGCTTTCGTCTCTACAGACGGCAAGCGGCTCCGCCCGCATCTGCTTCTCCAGGACATTGATAATTACCGTTTGCCTGATCTGGACTTTAAGCCTCAAAATATTGAGCTTTTACGCCTGCCCCTGACAGGTGTGGTTAATGAAGAGCTGGGAACGGCCAGAGGAAGCAAGCTTTACGGCCAGAGCCGCCAGTTGGCGGGCAAAACCGGCACATCTCAAAACCCTCATGGAGACGACCACGCTCTTTTTGTTGGCTTCTTCCCGGCCGATAAACCGGAAATCGCTATCGCCACCGTGGTCGAGCACGGGCTTCACGGTTCGACTGTGGCCCGGTATGTCCGTGACCTGGTTCTCGCCTATATCGATCTCAAAGAAGAAGAAAAGCGGCAAGAAGTAGCTGAGCTTTCCAAAAACTAGTTTTCCGGATGTGATAAAAATGTGGATCAAGAGGTTCGACTGGATTTTGATGACAGTAGTTTTTTTGTTGACCCTGTTCGGAGTCCTGATGATCTACTCAGCCGACAGGATTCAAACGACCCGGGCAACCGGGGTTATCTATTATCAAAGGCAGTTGATCTGGCTGGTCCTGGCGCTTTTCGGGCTTCTGCTGGTGAGTGCGATTAACACCCGCACTCTGGAGGCGGGCTCATACATGGCATACGGTCTGGCGATTATCGCTCTGGCTGCCCTTCTGGTAACCGGCGGCAAGGGAGTCGAGAGATGGCTTAGCATACCTGGAACAAATATCAACCTCCAGCCTGCCGAACTGGCGAAAATCACCACTATCCTTGCGTTCGCCACATATATTTCAAACCGCAAGAAGCGTATCGATACGCTTAAAGACCTTATTATTCCGATCCTGATTGTAATGCTGCCGGCGAGTTTGATCCTGCTGCAGCCGGATCTCGGCACATCGATCGTCTTTTTCTTTATCCTTTACGGGATGCTTTACTGGGCAGGCATTCCTCTGATCTACCTCTTTCTGCTGATCAGCCCGATTATAAGTTTTTTCCTGGCGCTTATCACTTTGCTCGGCCAGATGCGCCTGCCTCTTTGGGGCCTGTTTTTTATTTTTCTCTGTATCCTGATTTTCTATAACCGCACATATTTGATGGACGCCGTTATTTTTACCCTGGCCAATCTTTTCACCGGCATCCTTACATCACCCCTCTGGAACAGCCTCAAACCCTATCAGCAAAACAGGATCCTGGTTTTCTTCCAGCCCGAACGCGATCCACAAGGCAGCGGCTGGCAAATCATTCAGAGCAAGGTCGCTATCGGTTCGGGCGGCCTGTTCGGCAAAGGGTATCTGGAAGGCACTCAAAAAAACCTGGCATTCATACCGGCTCAGCATACAGATTTTATCTTCCCACTGGTTGGTGAGGAGTTCGGCTTTTTAGGTGTGGCCATATCCCTGATCCTGTTTCTTTTCCTGCTCGAGCGGATTGTCGAACTGGCGAGAATTTCAGTCAATAGCTTCTCCAGCCTGGTTGCCTTCGGGATCGCGAGCTTCCTGTTCGGACATATAATCATCAATGTGGGGATGACAGTAGGGGTTATGCCGATAACCGGCCTGCCGCTCCCGCTGTTCAGCTATGGGGGTTCGTTCCTTTTGACCTGCTACCTGGCGGTCGGGATTTTACAGCGTATTCACATTGAACGAAGCAGTATTTAAATGGAAAACTCAGTTCAGATAGTCCAGGCAGGAGTCAAATTTTCGGTGGTTATTCCTGTTTTGGACGAAAAGGACTCCCTGCAAAAGCTTTACGAAAAAGTGGTCGAGCAATTCAAAAAGCTCGGCCATTCTTTTGAAATAATTTTTGTCGATGACGGGAGCACTGACGGCTCTTTCGAGATTCTTGCCGCGCTCCACAGGAAAGATCCCCGCGTAACAGTCATCCGCTTCAGGCGCAACTTCGGCAAATCCGCCGCCCTAAGGGCTGGATTCAGCGCCAGCCGGGGAGAACTCGTTTTTACAATGGATGCCGATCTGCAGGACGATCCCGAAGAGATACCGCTCTTTATCGCTAAACTCAACGAGGGTTACGACCTTGTCTCGGGCTGGAAATACAAGCGCCAGGACTCTTTAAACAAGCGGCTCCCCTCCAAAATCTTCAATTATGTGACCTCCCTGGCAAGTGGTTTGCGCCTCCACGATTTCAACTGTGGATTCAAGCTCTACAGGGGATACATCGCCCGTTCGCTTAAAATCTACGGCGAGCTGTACCGCTACCTTCCCGCCCTGGTTCACTGGAAAGGCTTCCGGGTCACCGAAATCAAGATCCGACATCACAAACGGCCATACGGTGTCTCCAAGTTCGGGGCCTCGCGCTTTGTCAGAGGCTATCTCGACCTCATTACCGTAGTATTTCTCAACCGCTATATCAGAAGGCCACTGCACCTTTTCGGCGCACTCGGCAGCATTTTCGGCCTGGCAGGCTTCTCTATCGGCTGCTATTTTGTCTATTACTGGCTGCTTTACAGAAATATCGGCGGCAGGGTGCCCTTGCTCCTGTTCGCCGTGTTTCTGATGCTGAGCGGCATTCAGCTTATCTCCACAGGCCTGATCGGAGAAATGCTCACCTCGAGCCAGGACACTCTCCGTGAGCCGGGATATGAAATCACCCAGGTGCTCTCCTCGCACAGTAATGAGGAAACAGCCTCCAGATAAAAGATCCTGCCTTGACCGGATGCTCCTTCCCTTCCTGACCTGAAAGAAAAGAAGCTTCATCCTTTTATATTTTGAGTGAATTGGACTTGACTTTTTGATCCAGGCAAATTATATAAAATATTAGTTAGGAATTATTCTTAATTATAAATGGATCGATAATGAAACCATCCGATAAGATTAAAGAACGTCGATTTGAAACATTTATTAACACAACTAAAGCAGCCAATCTTAAATTAACTCATCAACGATTAGAAATTTTCCGCGAGATCGCTGTTTCTGATGAGCATCCCGATGTTGACACTATCTTCAAAAGAGTGAGGAAACGTGTTCCAACGATCTCGCATGATACAGTATACAGGACTTTCACTTTTTTAGAAAAGAGAGGGTTATTATCAAAGGTCTCGTTGTTTTCCGACCGCGCTCGTTTTGATCCTAATCCGGAACCGCACCATCATGTTGTTTGTATCAAGTGCGGCTCAGTGAAGGATATTTACTACAACTTACCGGTTAGCTTCAAAATTCCTGAAGATATTCAAAACTGGGGAAAGATAAATACAGTTTATATTGAGTTAAGGGGAATTTGCAGAAAATGCAGGCCAGAAAACGAATTGGAATAGCTGTATCATATTTTTTTTACCATTAATAGGATTAAATACTAAATAGATATTATATATAATTAGTAATCTTTCCAACCATATCTAAAACATGTAACAGGAGGTATTTTATAAAATTATATGCCTTTTCTGTTTGATCTGTTCATGCTCGATTTATCCAGTTATTTAAACCCAAAGGAGTTTCTAAATGAAGGAGAAGAAGAAAATCCTGACCACGAGTTTCGGTGCGCCGGTTGATAACGACCAGAACACCATGACTGCGGGCAGGCGGGGACCGGCTCTCTTCCAGGATATTCACCTGACCGAGAAGCTGGCCCATTTTGACCGCGAGCGAATTCCCGAGCGTGTGGTGCACGCCAAGGGGGCTGGTGCGCACGGTTATTTTGAGGTCACTCACGATGTCACCCCTTACACCCGCGCCAAGTTTCTTTCCGAGGCAGGCAAGCGCACCGAGGTCTTCGTGCGGTTTTCCACCGTGGGGGGTGAGAAGGGTTCGGCCGATGCCGAACGCGATCCCCGGGGGTTCGCAGTAAAGTTTTACACCGAGGAAGGCAACTACGATTTCGTAGGGAATAATACGCCCGTATTTTTCATTCGTGATCCCCTCAAATTCCCTGACTTCATTCACACTCAGAAGCGCCATCCGGCATCGAACCTCAAAGATCCGGACATGTTCTGGGACTTTCTCTCGCTCACTCCTGAGTCCATTCACCAGGTCACTGTCCTGTTCTCAGACCGTGGAACACCCAAGAATTATCGACATATGAACGGCTACAGCGGACACACTTTCATGTGGTATAACGCCAAGGGTGACTACTACTGGGTCAAGATCCATTTCAAGACCGAGCAGGGAATTCAGAATTTAACCCGGGCTGAGGCCATCCGGATGGTTGGAGAAGACCCGGACCATGCAACCCGCGATTTGTGCAAGAGCATCGAGCGCGGCGAATATCCCGCCTGGAAAGTGTATGTGCAGATCATGACACCAGAACAGGTCGAGAAGTACCCCTTCGATTCTTTCGATATTACCAAGGTCTGGCGGCACGCTGATGCGCCTCTGCAGCCGGTGGGCCGAATGGTGCTTAACCGGAACCCGGAGAACTATTTCGCAGAGGTCGAGCAGTCGGCCTTCTCACCGGGCAACTTTGTCCCAGGAATCGGGCCCTCCCCGGATAAGATGCTGCAGGGCCGCCTGTTCAGTTATCACGACACGCACCGCCATCGTCTGGGACCGAACTATCACCTGCTTCCGGTGAATTTCCCCAAAGCCTCTGTGGAGAACAGCTACCAGCGGGACGGTTCCATGCGCTTGGACTCTAATGGAGGTGGTGGTCCCAACTACTGGCCAAACAGCTTCGGCGGGCCGGCTCCCAGTCCCGAGGCAGGCGGTCCACCAATCGATGTATCGGGTATGGCCGACCGGCATGCTTACGAACTTACCGATAATGACTTCGTACAAGCGGGAGACCTTTACCGTAAGGTAATGACCAATGAAGACCGTGACCACCTGACAGGTAACATCGTGGCCCACTTAAGCGGCGCCCGGAAGCGTATCCAGCTCCGCCAGACTTCATTGTTCTATAAGGCAGACCCCGAATACGGACACAGTGTGGCAAAGGGATTAGGTCTGGATGTGAATGAGGTAAGCCGCCTGGCTTTGATGTCTCAGGAAGAAAGGGTAAAGGCTACTTCTTAAAAGGCAAATCTATTACCCTGGCTGTTTCCGGGTGTTTTTTCTTTCGCCGGGGTGATTAATATGCCTCTTGAAAAAACCCGGTTCCGCTTATAATCCCGGATTCTGTATGAAATGCTCGGTCGGGCAGAGGTGTTCTGATCTGGACAGGTATTTTCTCAGCCGATGGAGGATGGGGTGGCGGCTGTGCGACCGAAGTCGCACAGACCGCTGCGCTTGGAAGCGCAGCGGTGCGCATTTCATGCGCCCGCCACCCCCGGGGCCTGGTTAACCGCCCCTGATAACCGATTTATGAATAGTCCGGCTAATAAGTCGCCCAGGCCCCATGAATTTCGGATACGAAATACGGGCCGGTCCCGCATAAGACCTATTTCACGCCGGAACTTCCGAAAAGAAATGGTTGCTTTTTCCACCTGAAAATGTAATTTTGTTTCGGGTGGCATTACTCCTTCCGGGCCACTTGCTGCGAGACTGAAAAATTTAACACTGTCTGCTGGCTGTTTCTAAAGAACCGGGAATGATATCGAAGCGAAGACAAAGTATCTCCAGAGAAAAGGTCATGCCTTTCTATCTCAAGAAGAATTCGATGATTGCAGTTTTGTTTTTTTCAGCCGGCTTAATCTTTTTCGTTGTCTCGAATTCGGTCGGAGCACGCAAGCCGCCTAAAATTATTTTCTCACACGGACAGCATGCAGCAGTGCTGGGGATCGAGTGCGAGACCTGTCACCCGAAGGCTGCGGAAAGCACGCTGGGCACTGATAATCTGCTGCCCGGCAAAAGTGAATGCCTTGAATGCCACGATGCCGAGGCCTGCGAGAAATTCAACTGCGACACTGATATCCCTGGTGTCCTGGAGCCTGTCACTGATTACAGCCCCAAGTTCAGCCACGCTGTCCACCTGAAAAAGGAGATCGGCTGCGAGCGGTGCCATGAAGGGATTTCTCTTTCGGACTCCGCGGCCACGGAGCACCTCCCGCCCATGGCGCCCTGCATGGTTTGCCATGACGGGACAACGGCGGATAAAAGCTGTATTGTCTGCCATGAAGACCCCAAGGGTAAAATACCTGCGGACCACCGCCCGAAAAGCTGGATGGTGGAGCACGTGGCCCAGGTTTTAATGGATAACGGAGCTTCATGCATGATGTGCCACGATAACAAAAGCTGCCAGCAATGCCATAAAGGAGATTACCTTATCCCTCTCTGATTAATGCCAAGCTGTAAAACATAAAGACGCCTGCATAAAACAGCCGGTATCGCGGGCTTCTCTTTGGATTGTCATGACTCGTTATTCCAGCCGGCACGTATTTTAGATTCAGCCTTACCGAACCTTTTAAAGGAGAGAACCGCCATGGCTGAAAATCTCAACCGCCGCAGGTTTATGAAGACCTCTCTCCTCGGAGTAACCGCCGGTTTAAGCTTGGAAAACCAGACTTTATTGGCTAGGTTAAGCGAGGGTGGCGCAGCTCAGGGGAAGACCGAACCTGTCAAGGGGTTACCCCAGGGAAAACTCGGGAAGCTTCAGGTTTCCAGACTCCTCTGCGGTGGGAACCTGTTCAGCGGCTTCGCTCACAGCCGCGAGCTGATTTATGTGTCCGCTCTGATGAAAGAGTATTTCACTCCAGAAAAAATCATGGACACCCTGGAGATCTCCGAGAAAAACGGGATCAATTCGGCCATCCTGAGATGCGATGAACATATTATCGGGGTCTTGAAGAGATACCGTAAGGAAAGAGGCGGAAAAATCCAGTGGATCGCCCAGACCTACCCCACGGTAAAGGACCTGACCAGTAACATACAAATGGCTATAGACAACGGCGCTGTAGCCGCTTACGCGCAGGGCGGAATCGGGGATGGGTTCGTGAAAAGCGGCCAGGTCGATCTCCTGGGCAAAGTGGTTTCATTCATCAAGCAGAACGGCCTTGTGGCCGGTGTGGGGAGCCATTCCCTGGATGTTCCCAAAGCCACAGAGCGTGAAAAAATCGATCCCGATTTTTATTTTAAAACTTTTAACAAGGTGGATTACTATTCCGAAAAGCCCGAGGAGGTCGCAGCATTCTTCAAGGACATCGATAAGCCCTGGATCGCTTTCAAGGTCCTGGGCGCAGGAGCGACCGAGCCCAGGGAAGGCTTCGAGCTGGCCTACAGGCTGGGCGCCGACTTTCTCAATATCGGTATGTTCGATTTTCAGGTCCAGGATGATGCAGCGATTGCCAAGGAAATCCTGACTGCCGAGCTCAACAGGGAGCGCCCCTGGAGATCGTAAAACAGCGCCAAGCTGAAGATTGATTGGAGAGACTTCCTGAAATATCATATTCAGACGAATTTTAACCAGGGCATTTTGCTGTCGTTCAGCGATTTTGCCCTGGTTTTTTCTTGTGTATTGCCATAGTTTTATTAAGGCCCGGCAACAGTTGTGTCTCGCTGTTCCCGGGAGCAATAATCGCCGAAAGACAGCCTGGAATCCGTGTCTTCTATCAGAATCACACAATTTCCTGGAGAAATGATCAATGAGTAAGAGTCTTAACCGCCGGGGGTTCATAGAAAAATCCCTGGCTCTCTCCTATGGAATTGCAGCCGGACTGGGTTTCGAGCATCAGGCCCTGCTGGCGAAGCTGGACGGGAGTTCATCTTCCTCCGGGATCAAGGGCCCTGTCAAGGGATTACAAGTGGGAAAGATAGGCCATGTTGAAATCAGCAGAATAATTTGCGGCGGGAACCTGTTTGACGGGTTCGCACACAGCCGTAAGCTGGCTTATGTTTCCTCGCTGATGAAGCATTATTTCAGTCCGGAAAAAATCATGGACACTCTCGATCTTTGCGAGCAGAACGGGATCAATACCGCAATCATGCTTTGCTGGCCTCATACTATCGAGGTTCTCAACCGGTACCGCAAGGAAAGAGGGGGTAAAATCCAGTGGATTGCCCAGAGTTTTGAAGAGATCGGGCAGTTGGAATGTGTCAAGATGGCTGTGGACAACGGGGCCGTGGGATTTTTCATCCAGGGCGCAAATGGAGATACTTTTGTCAAAGAGGGCCGCATCGATTATATCGCTGAAATTATCTCTCTCTCCAGGCAAAACGGCCTGATCACCGGGGTTGGCTCCCATACCCTGAATGTTCCGAAGACCCTCGAAAAACAAGGCCTCGAGCTCGATTTCTATTTCAAGACAATCAACAATGCGGATTACTGGTCCGAGCCTCCGGAAGAGGTGGCCTCTTTTATGAAAACAATCCAAAAGCCGTGGATTGCTTTCAAGGTGCTGGGAGCAGGGGTGGTCGAGCCCCGGGAGGGTTTCGAGCTCGCGTTCAGGATGGGGGCCGATTTTCTCAATGTGGGGATGTTCGACTTTCAGGTGGCCGAAGATGCGGCCCTGGCCAGGGACATTCTCGCCGGCGGCATCCAGCGGGACCGTCCCTGGAGATCGTAAGCGCCGGGATCTCGTAACAGTCCCGGACGCCAATCAATATTTCAAGCACATCCGGGGCGAATTCGCCTGGCCCCGGAGACTTTACTCGCAATCCTCAATAGATGCTCCAAATCTAGGTCTTATTTATCCTTAAAGGAGGAGCCGTGAAGACTTTACCGGAACGCCAGGGAATCAAGCCGGTCCATTGCAGCGGCTTGCTGCTTGTCGCTTTCTGGGTCCTCGTTTTTTCCCCGGAGCTGAACGCTGCGGGGTACGGATACCTGATCGAGGACAATCCTTTATGCTCGATCTGGTGGGCTGAAGGGGCATACAAGATCATGAAAGACGATCCTGTTCCCACCCAGAAAAAAGAACAAGTTTATCTCCAGTGTGCGGCAAATGAATATGAGCCGTTTCAACTGGTCCTGCGGCCGAAAAAGCGCATGGACAATCTCAGGATCAGGATCAGCGCTCTTGAGGGGGCAGGCGGTCTCCGGATTTTCCCGGATGACATATCTGTCTCGCATGTGGAGTATGTCACTGTCACCACACCGACTGATGACTATGGTCGGGCAGGCGAATGGCCGGACCCTCTCCCTCCCTATGAAGGCCCTTATACCATATATCCCGGTGAAAACTGCCCGCTCTGGATTACGGTATATGTGCCTCCCGGAGAAAACTTTGGCCCCTTTGATGGGACAATCACCCTCACCTCGGGAACCTGGAAAAAAGAAATTCCCCTCCGCCTCGAGGTCTGGAAGTTCGTCCTGCCCGAGGAAACCCACATCCGCTCCTCTTTCGGTCTTTCTACAGGTTCAATCGAGACTTACCACAACCTCGAGACACGCGAAGAGCTCGAGACGGTTTACGACCTTTACGCGCTGAATTTCAAGGAGCACCGGGTGTGCCCCACCTCCCCGCTCTCGCTTTACCCGATGCATGTCAATGTTTCGGGCGAGTATTGGAAAGGGGGCGAGTTTGTCTCTGATCCGGTGCACGGCGGGAGCAGGGCGCTAAAAATCGAGGACAGTTCCGTTTCCGACAATCCGGAAGCCCGGTATGATGAATTCGTTCCAGTGGCCCCGAATGTCCCTTATAAGCTTTCCTGGTTTGCGAAAACCGGGAAAGAGGCCCAGGAATACACGGTATTGATCCAATGCTACAATCATGAAGGCGGATATCTGATCGCCCGGAACCTGTTGAAAATCTATCAGGGCGCGCTGGACTGGAAAGAGGAATCCCTTGATATCAAAGGCTTTGTGCCGGAGGTGGAACAGGTGTCTCTGCACTTTTTCCCGACCTTCAGGGATGAGACAGGCGGGAATACCGGAACCGCATATTTCGACGATGTGAGATTCGGCCCGGCCTCAGGCAGTGATAACCTTCTCAGGTGCGGCGACTTTGAGTTCGATCCGGACCTGGTCACGGTGGATGTCGATTTCAGTGACTTTGACAGGGGAGCGCAAAGATACCTGGACGATTTAGGATTCAATTCCTTCAATCTCAGTCTCGACGGGCTGGGAAAAGGCTCGTTCCACTCACGGCAGAAAGGGATGTTCGCCGGTTTCAGGCAAGGCACTGCGGAATACGATAAACTGCTCTCGAGTCACCTTCTCCAGGTCGAGAACCATCTGGACCTGAACGGATGGCTGGGAAAGGAGTATATTTACTGGTTTGACGAGCCGGATGAAAAGGACTATCCTTTTGTCCGCGAGGGGATGGAAAATATCCGCAGGGCGGCGCCCCGGCTGACCCGTTTCATTACCGAACACAAGCCCGGACCGGATATTATGGATCTATCGGAAATAAGCTGCACCATTTTCCACCGGGTCGATCCGAAAATCGTGGCCGGGCTCACCGAACAGGGCCGTGAGTTCTGGTCGTATCTCTGCACCGGGCCAAAAGGGCCGTGGGTCACGCTGTTTATAGACCATCCGGCGATAAACCTGCGCCTGTGGCTCTGGATGTCTTTTAAATATCAACTGAAAGGCATTCTGGTCTGGAGCGCCAATTACTGGTCCAGCGGCACTGTTTTCCCGCCCGGTATGCTGCAGAATCCCTGGCAAGACCCGATGTCCTACCGTTCCGGCTACAGTACTCCTTTCGGGCAGGTGAACAACTGGGGGAATGGGGACGGGCGCTTTATCTATCCTCCGAATAAGAACCCCAACAGCGACAGGACAAAATATCTCTGCGGGCCGGTCAGCTCAGTGCGCTGGGAAATCCTCCGGGAAGGGATCGAGGATTACGAATATCTCTGGCTGCTGCAGAACGCCATAGATAATGCCGGCCCGGATCAAAAAAAAGCGGCTGACAAAGGGCGCAAATTATTGGACCTGCCGGAGTCATTGTTCAAAAACGGCCGGGAATATACCAAGGATCCCAAGGTGTTGCTGGAGTACCGGGGAAAGGTGGCCAAAGCGCTGGAAGACCTGGGCAGGTAATATCGTAATTGTCATGAAATAAATTTCATTCTGTGCATGTTCCCCCCTTGGATTAAGGGAAAGAGAAGACAAAACCGGATAAAAAGATTCTCAGACCATGTCAGCCTCCTTTTTGAAAAATGAATCAGGAAAAGAAAGTTGACAATCCAGGGGGACGAGCCATAATATTAAACAGGCAGTCCCCGGTGGATTGCCACCCGGCTCACGCCACGCGAATGTCTTAGCGGACTGACGCGGCGTGAGCTTTTTTTTAACAGGGCCGGGTTTTCTAACCCGCAGCCCTTTTGCCAATCAGTGCGTTTCTATTGTTCCTGTTCCCCGGGTGTGTATTCCAACAGATACAATTCATATTTGTAATAATTTTGAGAATGTGCTTCCAAGGAACTATGAATAAATTCATAATTTAGTCTGAAAAGTCCTGTCCCCTTTAGAAAATATACCTTGGTCGTGGTACGTTCCATATTAGAAGAAGAGAAGACAATAGAATAGACATAGTAATTTCCGGACTCCCTGCCTTTTTCCACCCTGCCGGGATTGAATACGTAGGTCAGCAGAGACAGGTCAATCCAGCCGCCCTCGATCAGTTCGCCGGGCATCACGTATTGCATTCCTTCTTCTGAGAAAAGCCACAGGGTATCGTCCAGGAAAAAGAAAGAGCGCGTCTCTTTTTCAGTGTAATTGTAGTTAAATGTGGAGTCTCGCTCCTCTTCAAACATAGTATCAAACTCAAAACGATATTTTATCCTGTAAATAGTGTCCACGAATACTGTTTTCTCGAGCTTGTACCAGATAGTGTCCGCCACGAGCCTTTCCCCTGTTACTTCAATCTCCATCAGACCGTTTTGGATTTCATCAGTATTCGAAAACCAATCACCTGCTGATGGGAATTTACGCACGTACAGGCTGTATTTCCAGCTTGCGCCCAGGGCCAGGGGCCAGATAACGGGCTTCTTTACCACCGGCGGCTCAGGGGGCTCCTCCGGGGCCAGGGGAGAGTCATTGTCTGAGCAGGAAATTATCAGTACAAACAGAATAAGGGAAATAAGGCGGTGATACACGGGTCTGTTCATTGTCTCAACAGCTTTTTTGTTTAAAAGACCGCCGGTTTGTCTAAAGAGAGCTGTTCGTTAAACCGGATTTACCAGCATGCTGCATTAAAATTGATTAAAAATATTTTTATCTTCCGCTGTCTTTTTAAATCTGAATACCCGGTATTTCTTAATTATGCAAATAAAATAATGATATGTCAAGTTTTTAATATTTGAAATAAATTACAAAATGTATGTTTGTAGCTGAAATAATTGTTGAAAAGCCGATGTTCGCCGCAAATAATAATCATTCTGTGCATGGAAAGAGAAGACAAAACCGGATAAAAAGATTCTCAGACCATGCCAGCCTCCTTTTTGAAAAATGAATCAGAAAAAGAAGGTTGACAGTCCAGGGGGACGAGCCATAATATTAATCAGGCAGTCCCCAGTGGATTGCCACCCGGCTCACGCCGCGCGAATGTCTTGGCTGACTGTCGCGGCGTGAGCTCTTTTATTTTACAAGCAACGGTGTTTCCTAGCCAGCTCCATTTATGCTGGGCAAGTAGTTTCTATTTTTCCTCTTTTCCTGGTTTATATTCCAGCAAATACAAGTCATATTTGTAATAAGGGTTTGAACATACATCATGGGCACTTGTAAAATGTATATAATTTAATCTGAAAAGTCCTGTTTCCTTGAGAAAATAGACCTTGGTTTTTTCAATACCAAGAGAAAGACCATATTCTATTGAATAGACATAGTAATTGCCGGACTCTCTGCCTTTTTCCACCCGGCCGGGATTGAATACGTAGGTCAGCAGAGAGAGGTCAATCAAGCCCCTCTCGACAAACTCGCCGGGCATCACGTATTTCGGACCTGCTTCTGAGGAAAGCCACAGGGTATCGTCCAGGAAAAAAAGAGAGCGCGTCTCTTTTCCCGTGTAATTGTAGTCAAATATGGAGTCCCGCTCCTCTTCAACCATATAATCCCAAAAACAACGATATTTTATCCTGTAAATAGTGTCCACGAATACTGTTTTCTCGAGCTCGTACCAGATAGTGTCCGCCACAAGCCTTTCCCCTGTTACTTCAATCTCCATCAGCCCCTGTTGGATTTCCTTAGTTTTATGTTCCCAATCACTGACCGATGGGAATTTACGCACGTAAAGGCTGTATTTCCAGCTTGCGCCCGGGGCCAGGGGCCAGATAACGGGCTTCTTTACCACCGGCGGCTCAGGGGGCTCCTCCGGGGCCAGGGGGGATTCATTGTCAGAGCAGGATATTAGCAGTACAAGCAGAATAAGGGAAATAAGACAGTGATACACGGGTCTGTTCATTAGCCGAATCTCTGTTAATATCCCCCCTGGCCCCCCTTTGGTTAAGGGGGGAAGCCGCCCTCCCCCTTTGGAAAAGGGGGATCGAGGGGGATTTGCAAGAAAATACTCCTCAAGCGGAATTTTATAAATAATGCGGGTTAAAAATATGTAAAATATTTTTATCTTCCGCTGTCTTTTTAAATCTGAATACCCGGTATTTCTTAATTATGCAAATAAAATAATGATATGTCAAGTTCTTAATATTTGAAATAAATTACAAAATGTGTCTTGATAGCTGGTAATTATTATTGAAAACCGCTTTTAACATAAATAATAACCATTCTGTGCATGTTCGCCCCCTGGATAAAAGGGAAAATATAAAGAAGAGAAAATGGGCAGGCTCCCCGGAACAAAAAAAAGAGGCATGAACCTTTTTATGGGCTCGTACCTCTTTCAAATTTCTGATACCTTTATTCAAAAATCTGACAGTTTATTTGATTTCTGCTGCCTTTGGCCATGCTTTTTCTGCACAAGACTCGAAAGGCCGGAGTTTCCAGGCAAGATCTCCCTGCCCTGACTCTGGTCATATAATCCTATTTCAACAGCACCATTTTCCGGGTCGAGACATAGTCTCCGGCAACCAGCCGGTAAAAATAAACTCCGCTCGAGACCTTGCTCCCCTGCTGGTCAGCGCCGTCCCAGTTGATATTATAAGTCCCCGGACCCTGGGTAAGGTCAACGAGGGTCCTGACCATCTGGCCGCGGAGGTTGAAAACACTCAGCCTGACCGCAGTTTTGGATGCCCCCTCCGGAATGGTGTAAGTGATTGTGGTCGAGGGGTTGAACGGGTTGGGACTATTCTGCGACAGCGAATAGACTTTCGGCAGAGCGGCACTTTTTTCCAGGCCCATCTGCTTGTAAGCCATGTCCAGCAGTTCCTTAGCCATCCCGCCTGTTGCGCTGAGCTTATCCAGGCTCTTGCCGTCGAAATCTTTCGGCGTAGAAAGCACCGAGCCGTCCGGAAAAGAGAGCTCGATTGTAGTGGCGGTGAGCCGGACATCGTAGCCCTGGGTATCTGTGCCTGTCTGGGCCGCCTGAAGAGCCGGGCCTGCGGCCAGAACCAGCATCCCGGCTAGCAGCAAAGCAAAAATTACAGATAGTTTATTCATGACACCTCCTTGAGTTAAATATATTTTTCCTTGATTATTAACTGCAAAATACGTTCCATAGTTACACTAAAAATACCACAACGCTTTCTGATTTTACACGCTCCGGTTCTTCCGGGTTCCGCTAAATCTCTGATACAAGATAAATTTCAGCTAAAACGTGCTTACCTGAATAAACAATGCACGGTTTTGATACTTCCAGAAGAACATAAATGGCTAGTATATCGTCAATTCAGATAAATGTGGTATGTTCATTTCTTTCAGAACTATTCAGCTTTCAGGCTTCAGGCTATAGGCTGTAGGCTGTAGGGTCTTATCTTAGAGATTTCAGCAGTGCGCCAAGGACTTTCGCAGTCTCAACGCACAAATTACTCAGCTCCTTGTAATCAGAAGCATTAAAGTATTCTAAGCGGTAGGCAAGGTTCGTTTGGTATTCCTATTCCCGAGAGGAACCAAAGGCAATCTCCAAAAAACGAAGATATTCTGTTTTGCTGTTACGAGCACAACCCTCAACGATATTCGAGGCCACCGAGACAGCCGCCCGCCTCATCTGTGAAGTCAGGCCGAACTGTTCTTCCCTTGGAAATAATTTCGTGGCCCGGTAAACAGCCAAGGCCAGAGAATCCGCAAGTTCGAAAGCCCGTAGTTTTGTATGATCTCTCATTGATTGCCCTCAGATTGGAAGCCTACAGCTTTTTACCTACAGCCTATAGCCTATGGCCTTCAGCCTATTCAAAATTGAACCGTCATTCCATAATTCTATTATGCATTTCTAGCTGGAAAGAGCGCTAATGCCGTTCTTTCTCTCCGAAAACCTCGGCTCTGAAAGAGTGGATCTCGGTGCCTTCCTGCTTCCAGGCATCAGCCGGCAGCCCGGCTTTGCGGCAGGTCTGGGCGAGGAAAGTGTCCCTGTCCCAGCCGTACTCGGTTGCCACCTGAGGGAGAAGCAGGCCCTGGAAAGCCCCGCGTTTTATAATCAAGCCATCCTTGCCGACCTCGATGGAATTTATATCTGTCACTTTGTGAATGGGCGTCAATGCGGAAATTTCGATCTCCAGGTCTTTCAGCTCGTCCTCAGTGACCGGAGGAAATCTGGGATCGCGCAGAGCCGCTGCAATCGCCATTTCCCTCACGGTATCCACCAATGGCTGCAGGGCGATGATCTGGCCGATGCACCCACGCAACTGCCCCTTTTTCTTGATCGTGACAAAGGCTCCCCGCTTCTCGCCCAGAGTCGGAGTGATCGCCTCATATTCCGGAGCCTCGCCGCCGGCCACCGCGTGGATTATTGTCTTGCGGGCAAGGTCAAGCAGATACTGTTTTTCTCTCTCGGTCAGGCCCATTGGGCTCCCCCCCAGGTTTGAGGACTGTTTAATATCTTTTTCAGACTGAGTGGATTTATAAAACATGGCTGAGAGATAACCGACCACACGGTCTTTATCTCCGGTCACATCCCCGGAATTCGCAGTAAGAAGAATCCGCACCTGGCGGGCCCCCAGCTTTTCACAAGCCATCATCACGCTCAGAATGGGGCCGCCTCCGCAGGCTTCGACCTCTCTCCGATCCAGAGCGGAGGACAAACCCAGATAGTCGAAATGCTCGACATAAGAAGCGAGCTTGCTGTCGAGCCTGTTCGCTTCCCTGTAGGTGTGAAAATGTGAAAGGTCGCTGCTGGCGATAATGAGCACATCTTCTCTTGCGCCGATAACCTTGGCCAGGGCCTCCGCCAGAGTCTTGCAAAGCGCAAAAGGCTGCTCGCCCATGATAATGGGCACAAGCTTGAAATCCCCGAGCGTCAGCTGGAGAAAGGGAAGCTGGATTTCAAGCGCGTGCTCGCCCATACCCAACCCCCCCTGGCTGTGCCCTCTGGAGCTTTTGCGCACAAGATCCCCGCCTGCCTCGACCAGGCGAGCCGCAAAAACGCTGTCCACCCCTACTACGCCGAGCGGGGTGCGGTAGCCGCTGCCGGGATAAACCGAGGCAAACCCGAAATACTCCCGGTGCGATGGTGCAATTATAACCACTGTCGAGTAGCTGAAATCTTTGAGCTGTTTGTAGCCTGCTGCGGCGATCATACCGGAATAGACATAGCCGGCATGGGGAGATATCAGAGCCAGAGGCTTCATCCGGGGCTGGGAGAGCTTGGAATGGGTAAGCATTTCGGAGACCATCCTGGAGAGTTCAAGCGAATCTCCGGGATAAAACGAGCCGGCGACTGCCGGAGGACGGATTTCTCCTGCCTGGGCCCGGATAATGGAGAAAACAGCCGCTAATAAAAGTCCTGATAAAATTTTGCGCATCAATGCCAGACTCCCGGGATAGAGTTTCCGCAATGGGCACATTTGCCCCCGTTCAGGGATACCTCAAGTATTGTATAGCCCACTCTTCGCACCACCACATTCCCGCAGGCCGGACATCTGGTCGACTCGGACTCGTGGCCGGTCACATTACCCACATAAACGTAATGCAAACCCTTGGCTTTTGCAATCCCCAGCGCCCGCTCGAGGCGGTCCAGCGGAGTGACCGGCAGGTGTTTCAAGCGGTACTGAGGGTGGAAGCGGGTGAAATGCACCGGCACATCGGCTCCCAGTTTGTCCGCTATCCACGTGCAAAGCCCGTCGATCTCCTCCTCGGAGTCATTGAGAGTCGGTACCATCAGGTATACGATCTCCATCCATACACCCTCGTCCCGGATGACCTGGAGGGCATCGAGCACAGGGGCCAGCTCTCCGGCGCAGATTTCCTGATAGTACTTTTCACGGTAGGATTTCAGGTCTATCTTTATCCCATCCATTACACCGCAGAGCTTGCGCAGCGGTTTTTCCTGGATATAACCGTTGGAAACCATCACATTGCGGATGCCCCGCGTCCTGGAGGCAGCCGCACAATCGTACATGAACTCGTAAAAGATCACCGGCTCGGTATAGGTGTAAGCTATTGACTTGTCTCCGCTAGTTACCGCGTACCCTGCTACCTCATCCGGGGGCATGTAATAAACTTCCATCTGCTCCGGCCTGATCTGGCTGATCTCCCAGTTCTGGCAGAAAGCGCAGTCCATGTTGCAGCCTACTGTGGCAATCGAAAAGGCCGTGGTGCCTGGGAGAAAGTGGAAAAACGGTTTTTTCTCGATCGGGTCCGAGTGCGCTGCGCAAACTGCGCCGTAAATATGGGTATAATATTTCCCCCCCTTGTTCTCACGCACGCCGCAGTATCCCCGCTCGAGGTCATCCACCCTGCACTCTTTGGGGCAGAGCTTGCAGAGCACCCTCTGGCCCTCGGCACTCTCCCAGTAGTCCGCCTCCCTGGGCGGGATCAGGTCTCCCGGACGGCGGGTTACGGCCCCGGCCTGTTTTCTTGTCCCGGCAACAGCCAGGGCAGCCAGACACACTCCCCGGCAGAAAAAATCCCTGCGTGAATAGCTCATATCATTCTCCCCGCCTGGTTCCTCTCCAGATCTCTCAGGTCAAAACAATTTCCTTGATGCGCTTCAGGTCGGCCTGGCCGAGCCTGTGCTCGCTGTCTGCAGCAGTCAGGATATAAGTGGGCTCGCGGCCCGCTCCTGCAAGTGTGGGCAGACCTTTCTCCTTCCTCTTTTCCTCGATCGTGCGCCAGCATACACGGTCCAGAGCCACCGGATCGGTCGAGGCCAGCACAAGGCCCGCAGGCCAGCTCCATTGTGGCATAAACGGAGGTCCGCCCTCGTACTGGGCCGTGAAAGCCTCGCAGAGACTGAGCACGTTTTTGCTGCGTATCACCGGCATGCGGTTCAGATCCGCCACATAAGGATCGCCGTGGTTAAGGTGGTACTTGTTCGGGTTGTGGACCGCCCCATAATAGTTTTTAAGCCCCACAGAAATCCCCACTATGCCGTGGTCCTTGAACACCGGCAGGTTAATCAGCGCATCGCACTGATCGACAACAAAACTCGAGACAAGGCTTCCGATACTCCCCTCGACAATCAGATCCTGGTGATAGCCTCCCCGGTCATTACCCAGACACATTATCCTGCCGCTGGTTCTGATCTCGAAACCGCAGGTTCGCAAATCCTTGTCCGAGCGCTCCCAGATGATAATTTTCTCAAGGCCCGGGTAATTATCGACCAACTGCCTGCAGAGCGCATTGACAAAAGCCGGGGAGCTGGCCACTCCCCTGCCTGACAGACAGTTCGGTTTAAGGCCCACCACTTTCGCATTCCCCAGGATCGCGCGCCAGCTTTCCTGGAGGGTCGGAGTTCCGGTAAGCTCGCGCAAGACCCGGGCGATCATCTCCCCGGCGACCTGCTCATCCGGGGCCTGCCCTATTTTGCTGTAGGCCGGATCCCTGGCGGATATAACCCTCGAAACCTGAGACTCATCCCCGACTCTCGAGGCCGAAGAGGTCTTGCTTTTGCACGCGGCCAGGATCAGCAGGCCGTGAGCAAAAAACCGGCGACGGCGCATTCTCGATCCCCTTTTCTTTCCTCTCTAATGATAAAAAATCCCGGCAGTATAGCCTACAACCTGGCCGTAATCGCCTGACACATCCCCGCTGGTGGCATAATAGAGGTTCTCTCCATGCTTTGCCCCGAGTCCCTTTGCGGCGTACATGGCC
Organism: archaeon; assembly: GCA_035528795.1. GTDB lineage: Bacteria > Gemmatimonadota > Glassbacteria > GWA2-58-10 > GWA2-58-10 > DATKXY01. The sequence goes on from DATKXY010000280.1 coordinate 28,081, forward strand.
GCGGCCACAGGCCCGGCGCCGCAGGCCTCTGATTTGTGACCGGAGATCATCCCCAGCAGCCCATCGGGATCGAACCGGTTGATACTCTCCACCACCCCGGAATCCATTGCCTGGGCTGTCTTCTGGCTGTGATAGTGGCTCAGGTCGCTCGAGGCTACAATCAAGGCTTTTTTCCGGGCCAGCACATCTGTCAGGGCCCGTCCAAGAGACAAACAATTCTCCCGGTCCTGGCTCCCCATTACGATCGGCACGAGCTTGAAAGAGCCCAGCACCACCTGCAGGAAGGGCAGTTGGACCTCCAGCGAATGCTCCCCGCTGTAAAGGTGCCCTTCACTGCTTATGCGCACGCTCCGCTCTATATGGCTGGCAAGCTCCCCTGCGGTTTTTTGATCCACCTCGATCGAACCCAGCGGGGTTTCATAGCCCTTTCCTTGAAATACACTGCTGAAATTAAAAAGGTCCCGGTGTGAAGGGGAAATAACCACGACAGTGTCATAAGCTTTGCCCTGCAACTGGCGGTACGAATAGGCAGCCACCGGACCGGAATAAACATACCCGGCATGAGGCGCAACCAGGGCTACTATATACTCTGCTGTCCTGTCGACCGTAACTCGCTCGAGATAGGATCTGATTTCCTTTTCCAGCCGTCCCGGATCGCCCGGGTAAAAGGTGCCGGCCACAACAGGTTTGCGGATCACCGTAGCCATCTCCATTAGGGTTCTCCTTCTGCGCTGGTGAAAATCTAAAATACAGGACATAGACTGATAATTATTTAAGATTTATTAAGTTATAATAAATTTCGCCTCCCTTAAAATCAAGTGCACCGGAAAAAAGATTGTTAAAACGCTTCTTTACGCCCACCAGGGGGCCAACACATTGTTATAATCCCTGTTATTCTCAACAAGCGCTCGAATGAAAGTTAACTGCAAACCAGAGATCAGTCAAACCTGATATTCTGTATTCTGCAATCGTTCGGGAATATTCTAGACAGGCAGTAGAGCTCTGTTCAAGGGTCGGACCTGTGTGTCCGCCCTGAGGTTACTACAAGGAGCATTATATAGTTTCCATTTATATTGTTGTTTACATGCTTTGGCATTGGTTATTCATAAAAGTCGAGTAAGCAGGAATGATTTACCAGGCGTCATTTTTACATTTAACGCGCTGGCGACTGATTTAACTAACAACAGTTGAAATAGCTTGGGAGAAAATCTTTTACAACTGCCGAAAAGAGGTTTTAGTGCAGCTACCTGGGATGATAAAGTCATCCCAGGTGAAACTAAAGACTATAAAAAGCCATGAAGTCCGAGGACCCTGTTTCTGGAGCGTGTAGAAGACAAGTAATTTCCATTAATGGCTTGATATATGTACAATGCCCAGGCAGGCCTTTGCGCAGGCTTCCTGCGCGTAGGCGAGCTTGGCGAAGCGGAGTAAAAGACTAAAGTGCCAGGATTAACTTTTGTTTCTTTTTGTTTAAAAAGAAATGGTTTTGCTTCT
>DATKXY010000281.1:0-10695 GCA_035528795.1 archaeon
ACTGGGTTTATTGATCAATTTCAATGTCCCGGTTATCAAAGATGGTATCAAACGAATAGTTTTATAAGCCCTTTGTGTCTTAGTGTCTTTGTGGTTAAAAATGTAAGAGATATTCTCTTAGAGTGAATTTGTAAGAATCTAAAAGGTTTCAATGCAGCGGAATCTCTTCATACCAGCAGTTATCGTGCTGAGCTTCCTGGCAAGTATTACGGGTAAAAAAATTATCGATGGCGGTCTTTCGAAAAGGACTTCCGTCTCAGGCAGTCATGTTCTGCTTTCCGGGCAAAATGCCAGGATAGACCGGATTGTCTCCATGGCCCCAAGTATTACTGAGGTGCTGTTCGCTCTCGGTCTGGGGGAAAAGCTGGTGGGAGTGACAAGGTATTGCGATTATCCTCCCGAAGCTTTGGCAAAACCGAAAGTGGGAGGCTATCTCGACCCCAATTATGAGGCTATTTTCGCCCTCCAGCCGGATCTGGTAGTACATTTGACAGAACAGGAGAAAGCCGGGAGGTTTTTCAACGAGATGGGTCTGCGGACCCTAACGGTCGATCACTCGGATGTCGCCGGGATACTCCGTTCCATCCCGCAGATCGGTGGAGCCTGCGGGGCCGGAGGGCGCGCCGGGGAGCTGTTGGATGATATCAGGCTGAGAATGAAACATATTCAGGAGAAGGTGAAAGGTCTCCCCAGACCCAGGGTCATGGTCACGGTCGGACGAAATCTCAGCTACGGCACCATGCAGGATATTTATATCTCTGGCAGTGACGGCTATTATAATGAGTTGATCGAGCTGGCCGGCGGCCTGAACGCATACCGGGAGCGGACAGTCGCTTTTCCGGCCGTTTCTGTGGAGGGAATCCAGCAACTGGATCCCCAGATTATTATCGAGATGATTCCCAATCTGGAAAAAGACGGTCTTGATAAAGAAAAAATCACCCGTGCCTGGGATTTCACTTCGGGCGTCTGCGCAGTAAAAGATGGCCGGGTCTATGTTTTCGGAGAGGATTATGTAGTCAGGCCGGGCCCGCGTTTTATACTCCTGTTGGAACAAATGACACGGGCCATACACCCGGAGCTGAACTGGGAGATAAGATGAACGAAACAGTGCTGGAGATTGAGAATTATTCCCTGTACGGCGGCAGGAAACAGATTCTCAAGGATGTTTCTTTGACTGTCCGCAGGTCGGATTATCTCTCGATCATCGGTCCCAACGGCGCGGGAAAAACCACTTTGCTCAGGTGTCTCACCAGGATCCTGACCGGAGGGAAAGGAAGGATCACTCTCTGCGGCAGGAAGCTCGAGAGTTACGGCCAGAAAGAGCTGGCCAGACTGGTCAGTTACGTGCCGCAGCTCGATGGCCGGATACTGCCTTTTACTGTGGAAGAGTTTGTGTCCATGGGGAGATACCCGTACCTGAGCCCTTTTTCCTCGCTGACTGACGAAGACAAAACCATCGTGCGCCGGATTCTCGAAATGACCTCGACAGCCCGGTTTGCCGACCACCGGATGGTGACCCTGAGCGGCGGGGAGCGCCAGAAGGTCTTTATCGCCGCGGCCCTGGCCCAGGGCGCTGATATCCTGCTTCTGGATGAGCCGACCAGCTTCCTGGACTACAAACATCAAGTGGAAATAACCGGGCTGCTCGAAACACTCAACCGCGCGGACGGCAAAACGATTCTCGCGGTGACTCACGACATCAATAACGCAGTGCTTTCATGCAACAGGATTCTCGCCCTTAAAGATGGTGCGGTGGTTTTTCAGGGCACCGCCGGGGAGCTTATGCGAAAAGACCTGCTTGAGAGTATATATGACACCGCCTTCCTTTTTATCGACCATCCACAGGAAGGTCTCCCGATAATTCGGCCTCAGGAGCGCGGACTATGAGGAGATCCTGGACCCTTCTCGCTATCGGGGCGGTCTCACTGCTCGTTCTGGCCGGCTCGCCGCTGGTGGGGATCAAGTGGATTCCCCTGAGCGCCGTTTTCCAGCCCTCCTCAGGAGGAATCCAGAGCGAGATTTTCTGGAAGATCAGGTTTCCCAGGGTCTGCACCTCCTTTCTGGCGGGTTCCGCTCTCGCTGTCGGGGGACTGGCCTTTCAGGCGATGTTCCGCAATGTACTGGCCACGCCTTTCACTCTCGGTGTGGCAAGCGGAGCCTCGCTCGGGGCGACCCTCTATGTGGGCCTGGGGCTCTCTTTCTCGCTTCTCGGGATCCCGGGAGATTCGCTCTCGGCGTTTCTGGGAGCGCTGATCGCGATCTTTCTCGTATATTCTCTCTCGCGGCTGAAAAAGGGCTTCACTACCTCATCCATGCTGCTCGCCGGGGTGGCGGCGAGTTTCTTTTTCTCAAGCCTGATCCTGCTCATCCAGTATGTGAGCGACTTCACCAAGTCGTTCCAGATCCTGCGCCGGCTGATCGGCGGGATACAGGTCACAGGCTTTGACTCTGTGCTCGACCTCTTTCCCTTTGCAGTCAGCGGAATGATCGTGATCGCCAGCCTGGGCCACGAGCTCAACCTGCTCAGTATCGGTGAGGATATCGCCACGGCCCGGGGGGTGAGTGTTAAAAGAGTGAAGAAACTTATTTTCCTGGCCGCATCGCTCATGGTCGCAGGCGTGGTCTCTGTCTGCGGCCCGATCGGTTTTGTGGGCATGATGGCTCCCCATATCTGCCGCCTGCTTATCGGGCCGGATCACAGGTATCTGACCGCTGCCTCCCTGCTGTTCGGCGGAGGCTTCCTGACCCTCTGCGATACCCTGGGACGCACCATGCTGGCGCCGGTCGAGCTGCCGGTGGGGGTGATCACCGCGATCCTGGGCGGGCCCTTTTTCCTGTGGCTCCTGGTGAGCGGAATAACAGAACACGAAACCTTTTAATTACCAGGCCGGCGGATCGGCTTTGCAAAAATTCAGGCGCGGCTGCGGCGATTTGTAAAAATCTTGAATTGCCGGATTAGCGCTCTTAATTTGTTGAAAATAATTTTTTTTAGATTCAAATAATGTTGAAACCTTCGAAAAATGTTATCCTTTTACCAAAAGAATATTGTTTGCTTTTTTATAACGCCATAAAAATCAATGTATTATTGTAGGGGCGGGTTTCAAACCCGCCCCTACAGGTAAAATTTATCCTGTTGCCTTGGATTTTTTCAAAGGTCTCGTTATAATATTGTCCATGTAATTTCTTATGGAATCTTCTTAAAAATTGTGAAGCCCTGAAAAAAGAAAAAACAATGGACCCCCTGATTATCGAAGAAGTGAGCAAGAGTTTCGGCGAAGTGCGGGCAGTGGAAGGCTTGAGTGCGCAGCTTCCGGCAGGAAGCATCTATGGTTTCCTGGGGCCGAACGGCGCCGGCAAAACAACCACTATCAGGATGATAATGGACATCATCCACCCGGACAGCGGACAAATCCGGGTTCTAGGGCAAACCGCGGTCGAAAAAGTCAGGGAGCGGATCGGTTATATGCCCGAGGAGCGCGGCCTGTATCGAAAGATGAGCGTGCGGAATGTCATTTCATACCTCGGGGCCTTGAAAGGTATGCGAAGAACAGAGCTTTCCACGGCAGTTCCCCGGTGGCTTGAAAAGGTGGGCCTTGACGGGTGGTCGGACAAGAAAGTGGAAGAGCTCTCCCGCGGCATGCAGCAAAAACTGCAGTTTGTCGCCACGGTGATAAATGAGCCGGAGCTTCTGATCCTCGATGAACCCTTCTCCGGCCTGGACCCGATCAATCTCGAGCTCCTCAAGGGAATCATGCTCGGCATGCGCGATTCAGGCAAAACAGTTATCTTTTCCACGCACATGATGGAACAGGCGGAAAAAATGTGTGATTTTATCCTGCTTATCGACAGGGGGGAAAAAGTTATCGATGGCACACTGGAAGGGATCAGGTCACAGTATAAATCCAATGTGGTTCGAGTGGATTTGGAAGGCGACACTAGTTTTATAGGCGGGCTTCAAATGGTTAAGGAAACTAAAAAAGCGGACGGGAGACTGGAAATCGTGCTTGATGAAAAGTGCGACCCCCAGGAGTTTCTGAGAATTCTGGTGGAAAGGGTCCGCGTGCGCGCATTCGAGGTGAAGGTCCCCTCTCTGCATGAAATCTTCATTCACCTGGTGGGGAAAAGCGATGATCGGTAAAATCCTCAAGGTCGCCCAGAGAGAGTATATCGAGACTGTCAAGACCAAAACTTTCCTGGTGAGTATCCTGCTCACTCCGGTCCTGATCGGCGCAGTCTTGCTGCTGACCCGTTATCTCCAGAAAGAAACCTTTTCCGGCCCCAGACCTCCCAGGCATATCGCGGTAATGAACCTTTCTGACAGTTTATCCGCAGAGCTCGACAGCGTTTTCGCCGGTTACAACGAATCGCAGCCCCAGCGGCAGATTATCCTCAAGCAGTACACAGAGGACGACCCGGCCAGCCGGGATACCCGTGTGGAAGAAGGCAAGAACGAGGTACGAGACGGCAAGCTGGAAGCCTGTCTGGTGATTGATCAAAAAGTGCTCGAAGGTGCGGGCCGGTTACACTTCTATACCAAAAAAGTGACTGATTTCGAGTTCTCTTCCACGGTCAGGCGTCTGGTTAACGATGCGGTGTTCAACAGCCGTTTCCGCCAGCACGGCCTTTCTCCGCAGTTAATTGCCGAGCTCCGCCGGGGAGTGCCGTTTGATGAGGTCGATCTCAGCGCAAAAAGCGAAAAGAAACGGGACAAAATGGCCATGTTCATGGTGCCGTTCTTTTTTCTGATGCTGATGTTCTTTGGGATCTTTGCCACCAGCCAGGGTTTGCTGATGAGTGTGATCGAGGAAAAAACATCGCGAGTGATCGAACAGCTCCTCTCATCAGTCAGCCCGTTCCAGCTCATGGCAGGCAAAATACTGGGGCAGTCCGGAGTAGGATTCACTCTGGTCAGTCTTTATGGAGCGGCCGCCTATGGTACAGCCGCTTATCGCGGGATGGCCGATGTGGCAACGGGCGGTATCATTGTCTATTTCATTATCTATTTCGTTCTGGGTTTCCTGCTGATTTCCTCCATGCTCGCGGCTGTCGGTTCAGCCTGCAACACGATCAAGGAATCTCAGAACCTGATGGGACCGATAATGATACTGCTTATGCTTCCGATGATCGCCTGGTTTTTTATCGCCCAGCATCCGGAGGCGACACTGTCGATAGTCCTGTCGTTCATCCCGCCGATTACACCGATGGTGATGGTTATTCGGATTGCCGCGCAACCGGACCTGGCGTTCTTTCAGATTTTCGCCTCGATTGTGCTTTTGGCTCTTTCCGTGCCGGCAGTGATGTGGGCCTCGGCGAAAATCTTCCGCACCGGTATCCTGATGTACGGGAAACCGCCGTCTCTGCGGGAAATTCTGCGCTGGCTGCGCTATGATTGACAACTGCACTGTCAGCCGGGCGCACGCGTGCTTTTTGTCCCTGCAGCAATCAAAACCCCAAACGTGCCGTTTAGCCAGGCTTGCCTATGCGCATACTTCTGGTCAACCCCAACCGCTACCGCACTCCTCCGGTCATGCCGCTAGGGCTTGAGCACCTGGCGGAGGCACTGAGGCAAAATTCATCTCACGAAGCCCGGATCCTGGACCTCTGCTTCGCGGATGATCCGTCAGCGGCGCTCAATGCAGAGCTAGAGCGTTTCGAGCCGCAGGTCGCCGCTTTGACTGTCAGAAACATCGACACTACCCTGTACAACAATAACGTGTTTTTCCTGGATGAGATTAAAGCGATGGCAGACCTGCTCAAGGGTCACGGGGTTCCGGTAGTCCTGGGAGGCGCCGGTTTTTCGTTTTCTCCCCGGGGCGTCCTGGAATACCTGGGCGCGGAGTGGGGGATAAGCGGACCTGGCGATAAAGCTCTGGTTCACCTGCTCGACCTTTTGGAGACAGGGCCTCCGCCTGCCGGGACAATCTTAAACGGCTGGCAGTGGGGCGCTGACCCCGATCTTCAGATCGTGCGCCCGGTCTCAGGGATCGACTGCCGGGCTTACCAGGCCTGGGGCGGTATTTTCGGCTTCGAAACCCAGAAAGGCTGCCTGGCGAACTGTTCATACTGCCCGGAAGGCTCCGGCAGGGTGATTTTCCGCAATCCGCGGCGGATCGTGGAGGAGCTGAAAGGGCTGTGTGAGCTGGGTTTCACAGATTATCACCTCTGCGACTCGGAATTCAACCAGGACTTGAGATTCTGCCGCGAGTTTCTGGAGACCCTGATAAAGAGCGGCCTGTCGATAAGCTGGGCCCTTTACATGAAAACCTCTCCCTACGATGAAGAGCTTTTCCGGCTGCTGAAAAGGAGCGGAGCGAACCTGGTGACCCTGTCCGTGCCCAGCGGCCAGGACAGCCTGGCCCATGCCGCGGAAATCCGTGCTCTTTGTGCAAAGCACGGTATCCGCCTGGCAGTTGATTTTTTTTCAGGGTTTCCCGGGGAAACAGCGGATCAGGTACGAAGCGCTATCGAGAGCCTGCGCCGGATCAGGCCGGAGACGGTGGGGGTCAATACTTTTATCAGGCTTATCGAAGGCACGACTGTCACGCAAGAGGTTCTCGGTTCTTCAGAACACCGGAAATACGTACTTGGGGAATTGGCTGATAATCGATATCTGCTCCGTCCGGTTTTCTACAACAGAATCACAGTGGAGTCCCTGCGCGAGATGATCGGGGAGGACCCGGTTTTCAGGATCGAGGGTTTCGAGAGAACGACCAATTACGAAAGGCTGAGAAGTTCCGGTGTCTAAAGCGGGAAAGCGGGGGGTCGAGTAAAGAGCAAAAAATCCCACTCAACTTTTCAATCCTTCAGGCGAGCTTTTCACGCTCGCGTAAGATTCCTTCTATCTCTCTTCGTACATCCTTTTCAAGCTCAGGCACCTCGTGCCTTGCCAGTATCTCGTGTACCCGGCTGTTGAGGGTCTCGAATATATCCTTTTTACCGGCTGATTTCCAGTGTTCGAGGGGCGCCCGGTTGAAAAACGAGGGCATCCAGATCTCGGGGCAGTGTTTGAGGGTGTGCTCATGCAGCAGGAAATGTCCGCCGGCTCCCACCTCCCGGATTACATCCAGGGCCAGAGTCTCATCGTCGATATCGATACCCAGAGTGGCCTGGCGCAGCATCCCGATCAGCTCATCGCACAGCAGGATCATCTCCATCGAGCTGATCATGCCGCTGCCCAGGTAGCCCACATCGTGTACCAGGTTTTCCCCGCTCAACAAGGCCAGCAGGATCTGGTGGGCTGCCTCGGCCCCGGCCTGGGCATCGAGTGTTTTGCTGTCGGCTGCTCCGGCCAGCCCCCAGACCGGAAGCCTGTAATAATGGGCCAGGTCCCCGAACGCGCTGAACGCTGTGTGGAATTCAGGGGAGGCGTAAGTGTAGCTGGCCCAGTGCATGTCCATGGCGGTGACATTGCCCCCGTAAATAAAAGGCGTTCCAGGCGCAGCGAGCTGGGTCAGCACCAGCCCGGCGAGGCATTCCGCATTACCGAGAGCCAGGGCCCCGGCCAGGGTCACCGGAGCAGTGCCTCCGGCCATGCTGCCGGTTGGGTAAACCACAGGAATACGGTGTTCGGCGCAGAAAAGCAGCATCTCCATTCCTTCTTTCGTGTGAACCAGCGGGGAGATCGGCTCGCTGTAGAGGATAGCGAACGGCCGGGCCGAAACCTCCCCCGCACTGCCGCGCAAGGCAAGCATCATTTCGTATATCGGCTGAATGTCTTTCAGGCCCTGGGCCGTATAGACTAACGGTTTGGTCGTGCCGGAGAGCATAGCCTCGAACTGGTGGACAAACGAGCTGGTGCCGGGGTAGTCATCAGCAATGGCCATGCTCATTACAAAATCGATATGCTTTAGGGCATCGACCAGACGGGCCAGCTCGAAACTATCCTTTTTGCGGGATTTGCGCACCTCTTTTGTTTTCGGGTCCAGGGTCTGAGGGGTGTCGGAACCGGTGCCGAAATAGACATTCCGCCCGCCCAGGCGCATGACCGGTTTTCCGTGGCGGTCGAAGAGGATAACCAGCTCCGGTGCGCTGGCCAGCGCGTTTTCAACCAGCGAGGCTGGAATTCTTACAATGTCGCCTTTGGACTCGATAGCACCATGGTCACACAGCAGTTCCCGCGCCCTGTCATGAAGAATGCGCGTTCCCGGATCCTCGAGGATTTCCAGTGAGGCCAGGTGTATTTTCTCGATCTGCTCTTCGGTCAAGGTTTGCAGTTTTAATGCTGGAGTATAAGAATTTGTGCTCATTTTATAACCCTGCGAAAAGGGGTTGAACACCAAATTTGCCGCTGGATGCGGAGAAGTGGTTGAATTGTATTATAATAAGCGCTATCCGGTCCGATTTGTCAAGGAAAGGACAAAAATCCCGCAGGCCCCGGAGACCGGTCATTATGCCGTAAAAGACAATATCCCTGGGTGGACTGGCACCCGGCAGGAGTATATATTATGGGATACCGGGCGGATAAAATATTTCCCCTGGCAAGGGTTACGCGCCTCATGGGACACACGTCCCGCCCGGGGTTGCCTGTCAACCTTCAAGCGCGGAGGCACTATGATGTTCTTTCGCCGGAAGGAGCCTTCCGGGGCCGTGTCCGGCACTAGCAAAAAATTTTTCACATCTGTTAACAGCAGGAGGAAAACCCGATGCAAAGAAATCGACTGTTTCCAGTGCTTGTTGGTTGTGTCCTGTCAGTGCTGCCCGCAGGCGGAAGAGTACAAGTATTTGCAGAATATGCAGGCGCCAGGGAGCTACCGGTACATTCGGATGTTTACCAGCGGATAAAGTCCGAGGTGGACAAGATCCGGCTGATCGATACCCACGAGCACCTGGTTACCGAAAAGTTGTGGCTGACCCAGAAGGTTGATTTCTTTTACTGGTTCTCGCACTATTCGTCCTCGGACCTTGTGTCCGCAGGGATGCCGGAAAAGGATCAGGATTATCTTCTGGATGCCGGGAACAGCCTTGATGATCGCTGGAAGCGCATGGCGCCCTACTGGCCGCTGGTCAAGTTCACTGGCTATGGACAGGCGCTGCGCATAGCCGCCCGCGACCTCTACGGGATAGAGGACATAAACGAGTCCACCTGGCGGGAGCTTTCGGCCAAAATATCAGAGGCCAGGAAACCGGGTTACTACGATGAAGTACTGCAAAAGCGGGCCGGGATCGACATTTTGATCCATGACCAGGTAAGGGATGATCCTTACCTGGCCGCGGAGAGGCCGAAATATTTCGTGCGGGTCAAACGCCTGGATAATTTCATAAGTTTCAAAAAAGAGGATCTAGAGAGTTTCGAAAAAGATTACGGGGTAAAAGTCAGATCCCTCGGGGGATTGCTGGCCGCATTGGACAAGGCGTACGAGCTGCTGCTTGCGCAGGGGTATATCGGGATAAAGAGCGGCCTGGCCTACAGCCGTATTCTGCGCTATGACGATACCACGCGGGAGGAGGCCGCCCTGGCTTTCAAGAATATTATTTCAGGAAATCCCTCTCCAGCCGAGCGCAAGCCGTTCGAGGATTTTATGATGCATGAAATTGTCTGTCGCGCCGGGGAGCACGATCTGCCGGTTCAGATCCATACCGGACTGCAGGAGGGCAACGGCAACATCATCACCAACTCCCGGCCTACCCACCTGGTGAACCTTTTTATGAAATATCCCGGGACCAGGTTCGACATTTTCCACGGGAGTTTTCCATACATGGGCGAGCTGGCCACACTGGCCAAGAACTTCCAGAATGTCTATCTCAACATGTGCTGGATGCCGGTCATCTCTCCCACAGCGAGCAGGCTTTGGCTTCGGCAGTGGCTCGAGACAGTTCCGGTGAACAAGATCATGGCTTTCGGCGGGGACTATCTTTTCGTGGAGGGGACCTACGGCCACAGCGTGATCGCCCGGCGGGTGGTAACAGAAACCCTCACCGAGATGGTGGAATCAGGGTACCTGAGCGAGGGGGAAGCGGTGGAGGTGGCCCGGCGCATCCTGCGTCAGAACGCCATCGAGCTTTTCAGGCTCGAGCGTTTTCTCAAGTGATTGCAGCGAGATGAAGGGACACTCTTGTGGAATGAGACTTTTCCAGTCCGGTGGCGGAGACTCTCAGCCGGGGCTACTCGCTGAAAGGGCCGCCAGCCGGTGCGCCTGCCGCAGAGGCTCCGGTATTCTATATCTGGAGGTGCAGGCCAGCACGAACTCCGCTGCTTGTTCAATGCTGATTTTAAAGCCCGGTGAAACATAGACCGGCTTGACATTTTCCCTGGTGCGCAGGACAAGACCCAAGGCCCGCCCCTGGTCATCAGCCAGCAGGGCTCTGGAACCCCGTGACAGCCCGGGTTTTTCTGCCTGGCCGAAAAACTTTTCCTTGGCGCAGCCGAGAGCGGGCAGGTCAAGGATCAGGCCTAAATGAGCTGCCAGCCCGCAGTGTCTCGGGTGCGCGATCCCCTGACCGTCGAACATTACCACCTCAGGCTCGACCGGAAGCCGGGCCAGGCACTCGAGAAGGACCGGACCCTCTCGAAAACTCAAAAGTCCGGGAATGTAAGGAAAGCTTATTTTCCGGCGAGCGCAGGCAGAGGCCACAAGATCGAGCTCAGGCATTGAAAACACGGCCACTGCGCCGTATGCCATCTCCCCCTTGAAAGCGGCATCAGCCCCGGCGACTGTTTTAATCTGAGAAAGGTTATTTTCGAAGATGAGCTGCCGG
>DATKXY010000282.1:0-25310 GCA_035528795.1 archaeon
CAGCTCAGCCACCGAGTTGCTGTTGGCCCCCGGGGTGTTCATAACCTGTATATTCCTGGTAGTGGCGTATCCCACATCGATAGTATTGACTCCAGTGCCGGCCCTCACGATAGCTTCGAGATCAGTCGCTGCATCGAGTACGGCACTGCTGACTTTATCACTGCGGACGATCAAACCGTGGAAGCCCGGTATGGCCTTTGCAAGAGAGGCTTCATCAAGCCCTGGTTTCACCTCGACTTCGATGCCCGCCTGTTCCAGAATTTCCCGGGCCACCGGGTCCAGTTTGGTCGCTATCAACACCCTCGGCATCCAGCGCTCCTTTGAAAGTTATTAGTTGTCAGAATTCTATCGACCGACTGAAAAATGAAAGCTAAATGCAATACCGTTCACTTAAAGCGGAAACACTCTCTTTTTGTCACCCCCGCGAAAGCGGGGGTCCAGAAAATTGGCTTAAAAACCTGGATTCCCGCTTGCGCGGGAATGACATCGTTTGCCTTTCCCGCCCAAAGTGATCAACATTGAAGCTAAATGAACATCTCCCAACCTGGGTCGCCACCTCCTTTACAGGAAGGATTTTCAGCAGTATTCGTTGAATCTGCGGTTTGCTATTTGAGCAGGACCATCTTGCGCACGCTGGCCTTCCCCCCAACGCGCAGGCGGTAGAAATAGACTCCCGAGGACATGCTCCGGCCCCGGCTGTCCCTGCCATCCCAAATCACTGAATAGATTCCCCGGCCAAGCTCTTTTTCAAGGAGATTCCTTACCAGGCTTCCCCGCAAATCGTAAACAGAAAGCGACACCTGGACCGGAGCCTCGAGCCTGCCGATCTCAAAGCCGATAGTTGTCGCGGGATTGAAAGGATTGGGCACGTTCTGCCGCAGGTAAAACCTCTTTGCTGCGGGCAGTTCCGGCATTTCGAGCGCGGTCAGATCAGCCACGGTTCCCAGGTTGACTGTGTCGGCATCGGTCTTTTGCAGGGTAAAGACCGCTGTTTCAGCCGGCAGCGGCTGTCCGTTTGAACTCAACCGGATTTGATAGCTGCCTTCGGTAAGTGCCTGGAAGCTGAAATTGCCGTTTTTGTCGACCTCTACCGAATCATTGACATTTCCCTCCAGATGGACTAGCACGGGCCAGTCATAACCGGCAGCCAGAGCCACGTTCCCGGTGACATAGCGCAGATCGATTTCCAGCGCCTGGGCCAACAGTCGTATCCGGCCCCCGACCGTGTCCTGCCAGGCCACGGCAATGCGGTTAGATCCCAGGATGCTCACCTCAGGCAAAGCGACCATTTGCACTCCGGGCACCTTGAAAACGCTCCCGTGGGCCACACCTGAGGAATCGATCTTGAGACCCAGCAAGCGGGCCGGCCCGCCGATCTCTTTCTCGACCCAGAAAGCCAGGTAGTCTCCAGCCTCATCTACAGCTACCGTGGGATTTGTCTGGTTGACCTCGACAGAGCTTTTGAGGTTAAAGAGATCCAGTTGCCTGCGATATTTGCCATTCACGCTGAGGCTGTCCCCGGAGCTATTGTAGATGCGGTAGTAGAGGCGCTGACGGTCCGAGAAAAACTCCTGCCAGAAAACGAGAAAATCCCCGGTCACCGGCGAGGAGGCTACAACCGGATGGCCCGCACTGCCGAGATACTGAAGCGTGTCGGCACTGATCAGCATTTCAGAACCGGTCCGATCGGCCTGGGAACCATAAAGTTTACCCTTTATGCGAGCATTCTTTCCATCACTTCCTCCCTGGCGCCAGACCACCATATGGCGGCCTTCTTTTCCCACGGCGACCGAAGCGAGCCTTCCACCTCCCTTGGCAGAGGAAACCACGTCCACAGGGAGGCCAATCAGAGCACCGAGGCTGTCCAGGCGTGCGAGAACAAGGGCAGGCGTATCTGCAAGCGGCGACCAGCTTTCCCATACCAGATATCCTCCCCCGTTCTCACTGATAGACGCCGCAACACCGGAGAGGTGATCTTTGTTCGAGTCCTCAGTAATCAAAGCGGTGTCCACCGGAGATCCGCCGGAGGTGAAAAACATCGTTCTTACGCGATAGCCGGAAGCTTTGCGCTCCTGCCAGGCAACCAGATATTTTCCGTGGAGGTTTTGGGCAGCCACAGGCCTTCTTTGCTCCCAATCGCTCGGTGAAAGGCTGCCGGGTAAACCGTCTACCCTGCCGCTGTAGCTGAAACTTATTTTCTGAATTCCGGTGTACTCGGGCGACTCTTTTTCCCAGAACACGGTAAAGCCGCTGTCCGGACGGCTGACAAGCGCAGCATAGCGTGATATCTCATCTGCGCCCCCGCCTGGTGAAATATAGACCGGTTCTTCCAAATTGCCTGCCGAGGTGTAACCCTGCATGCGTAAATCCACATCCCTTCCGCTCAGGTCTTCCCATATCACGGCAAAGGAGCCGTCCTGACGAACAGCCGCCACCGGATGGGCTGCCGGGAAACCGAATCCGCTCTCTTTTTCCGTAAACCGGATTATGCGGTCCGAGGGTCCCTGTCCGAGCACAAAACGTACAGCAAAAGCGTCAACCCCTCCCCTTGCGCCCTCAGTCCAGACAAGCACGATATTCCCGTTCTCTCTGCCTGCGATTGTGGGTCTCTCCATAGTAAGAGAAGAGTTTGTGCTGATTATCCAAAGGGTCGAGTCCGGGGAAAATGCAGTTATACCATAGCGCATGCTCAAACTGAGTTTCGCCAGCTTTAACTCTCTCTCACCCTGCTGATCCTCCTCTATCCAGCTTACCAGAAAGTGGCTCGAGTCAGGGGTCAGTCCGGCAGCGGCCACGCTCGGAGGGGATACTTTCACAGCAGGCAATAGAGTGTCGCCGAGTGGAAGCCTGAACTCGTCCAGGGCCAAGCCTTTCCTGGCGAAGACACGGCAGAAAATCCCTGTACCGGTCTGGGTGCTGTCACGCCAGGCCACCAGGAAATTACCCTTGCGGTCTGAAGCCACAGCCGGATTGGTCTGGTCCCCCGCAGTTTTCGAGTTTATCCTTACATCTCCGACCCAGGCAAACCGGGCGGAATCAGGATTGGCATAACCCACAGTATCATTGTAAGCAATCCAGGTGCCGAATATGTCGAAACTTGCGCCACTGGGCTCCTGCCATACCAGGATGATGTCTCCGATCGAGTCTGCAGCCACCCCGGGATGGCTGCCTGAAATATACCTTACCTCGGACGGCGGCATGATATAATCGCCTTTGGGAACTCCGTTCATCCCGTAGCGCCGGACGTAAATCCGCCGGGTACCACTCCAGCTCTGGCTCCAGGCGACAACAGCGGTACCGTCAAAATCCACTGCAACCGAGGGATCCGCCGCTCCTCTGAACAGGTTATCCTGAGTGAGGGACGAGATTGGAGAGAGCCTGCCGCCTAGACGGTCGAAGCCCTGGGCCAGGATAAGCTCGCCACTGGTAGAACTGTCGCGCCAGACAACCAGCAACTGGTTGGCGCTGTCGGCTATTGCTGCAGCCTGAATCTGGTCCCCCCGGGGATCGAGATCAACGGTTACAGGGACCGGTCTCGGCAACTGGCTGTAGGCAGCGGTCGTAAGGAGGATACCAAGAAGCGCAAACCTCAAGCCTCTGTTCTCTTTCCAGCCTTTGACATTCCATTTTTTCTGGAGAAAAAACACCAGCTACTCCTTTAGCCGCGCGGCACAAAATTGAGTCAACCGGCCAACAGTCAATCTCAAGGCAGGCGTACCACCCTGAAACCGACATTTATCTCGCGATTGTCCGGGTCGAGAGCGCCCCGGTTAGTGTTCCGGGCCTCATCGAGATCTTCGAGCCAGCTCCCGCCCCGAATCACCTTGTACAATTGATTTTCCGGATCAAACGAACCCTGGGGATCGATCCAGAGCATATCTTGACGGTAGTACTCGGGATCGTACCAGTCGAGACACCATTCCCAGACATTGCCGGCCATGTTAAATGGTCCGAAAGCGCTGGCTCCGGCAGAGAAAGCATCAACCGGCGCGGTAAAAGTGTAACCGTCACCGTTGAGCCTGGTATTGGCTAACATAGCTGGACTGAGATTTGCGCGGGCCGTATCGCTGGACCAGGGATAAATGTTCATTGAATCCCCGCCTGTGGCCACATATTCCCACTGCGCTTCAGTGGGCAGGGTATAACGCTCCCCGGTACGCAGACTAAGCCACTGGCAAAAGGCCGCGGCGTCATTCCAGCTTACACCGATAACCGGGAAATTGGGACTGTCCAGAGCGACATTGGGCCAACGGCCTATCACAGATGTGTCCCTGGGTGTGTGCCTGGTGGAATCCTCTTTCCAGAATTCGTAATACTGAATGTTGGTGACTTCGTAGCGCCCGATAAAAAAGTCGCTCAGGGTGACCTGATGGGCGTCCCACTCATCATGATATTTGAATTCCCCTCCAACAGCCGCCGAGTCCTGGCCCATAGTAAAAGTGCCGCCGGGGATAAAAATCATCTCCATGTCCAGGAAATAACCCCGCCCCACTCCGGCAAGCCGCAGAGAATCCACACCCAGTGTATCGGGCAATATCCTTAGAGTGTCTGGCCAGCCGTAAGTTATCAGGTAGAGGTAACCGAGATTGACCGAATCCGGTACCCTGGGTTTGTAAGTGACTGTGACAGCGGCATTTTGTTTCTTTTTGGAAAAATGCACACTGTCCGGACTGACTGAAAAGACTGTCGAGTCACTTGTCGAGAGGAGCAGCTCCATATCCAGCGTGTCGCCGTATTCGATATCGACCTGGCGCTGGCTGGTTCTGCCGATAAAGGTAGGATCGAAATTGATCGAACTCACCGAGACCTTAATCCCCGTTGCACTGTAAAGGCTCTCTTCCGGCTCGATAGGTAGTTCTGTAGAGCAAGCGGTAATCAGGAAAAGTAAAAAAAACGCCGGCCGGAAAAACCGGGCCGGCCAATTGCGCAGCTTGTTAACTTTTCGGCCCACCATAAGTAATTTCAAGGCTGATTCTCTTAACTTGTCACCGGTGAAACAAACCCGAGGATTGGCAGGGGAAACATTTTAAAAAAATATAAAACACGTGATTCTTAAAAAGATAAAATAATTCGTTTTTGGCTGATCAGTCAAGCAAAGATTATTTTTCTGAAAGGGGAAAAAACATTGCCTCAATAAAAAATCTCCTCATAAGAGGAGAACAATGGACCCGAACTCCCCGCACGGTTTCCGGGAGCAAAACCCTAGACTTTAATCAATCTTTTTCAGACGGCTGCAGGATCTTGCCAAAAGACAGGACAGACATCTTTACCGGGGAAACCGGCTGCAAAGGAGCATAGTGCGCGTGATAAGAATTACAATAAAGATTAAGGAGCTGAACTCCGAAATTCCCGGGTCAAGAATTATCCAAGAGATATTCGATTGTCATCAAATTAGCCAGACACTCCATCATTTCTTTAGGAGTCTGGCCGCATTTGCGTTGGCAATCTTCCCGGCACCTCCGTTTGAGCTGTTCCAGATTTTTAGGAACATCCTTGCTTAAAAGATTGAAATACTCCTTCTCCACCTTTGATCTCCGAAAACACATGGTTCTTGAATATGAATTTGATTGTTGACCTGCTACAGTACATTGGAGCAGGCGAATCAGTAAAACGAACACATAGCCAACAAGCTACCCAGGAATCGACCTAATGATAACTGACTAAAAGGTTTTCGCTGCTTCCCGGGCCTCTTTTATCACAGTGGAAAGTATTTCCTCGGCCGCTTGCGGACCTTTTTGCAAGGTAGGCTCGACCGTAAATACTCTGATTTCGGTAAACCCGATGAAACGCAAGATGTGTTCCAGATAGGGCTTCTGAAAATCGACCTTGGCAGCGCCTGAGCCCTCGGGATAAGCCCCACCGCGTGCCAGAAACAGGGCTACCGGATGACCGGTGACCAGGCCCTGGTAACCTTTCTCAGGTGAAAAGGAAAAAGTGTAACCAGGCTGAACAATCAAATCGATATACTGTTTCAAGCGGTAAGGCAGGCCGAAATTCCACATTGGAGAAGAGATTACATACTTGTCCGCCCGCTTGAAATCCCCGGCTGTTTTCTCGACCGCTTTCCAGAGACGGGCATCCTCAGCGGTGTGCTTTTCTCCATGCATAATCCTGTATCTGGCCGCTACCACCGGACCGTCAAAAACCGGCAACTCCTCTGTATAAAGATCAATATTCTCCAGAGTATCGCCCGGGTGCGCCTTTAAATAACTCCCGATAAAAGCCCTGGCGGCTTTAAGAGAATAAGACCTTTCAGCTCTCGGGCTGGCATTTATATGAAGGATCATCCCCATTTTTTTCTAGCCGGTTAAAATTCTTATTTAATAAATATATAACATCATAGCTCATAACACAATACCTGAATGCTAACTTAGCTCGAGGCCGCCATGAGCCATCACGTAAGGCACGAGTCCTCCGGCATCGAGTATTCTGCGCATCACCTCCGGTAATGACTCAAACCTGAGTTCCAGGCCCTTGGTAACATCCTCGAGCTTTCCGGCTACCGGATTGATGATCAGCCTGTCTCCGTCATCAATACCATCCGTGGGACAGATTACGGCCAGCAAGCCCACATTGGCGCAATTGCGGAAAAAAATCCTGGCGAAGCTCTTGGCGATCACCGCCCCGACACCGGAAAGCTTGATTATGCTGGGAGCGTGCTCGCGCGAGGAACCCTGGCCGAAATTCCGGCCGGCGACAATAAAATCACCCCTTTCGAGCTGGCGGATAAACTCGGGTCTTTCATCCTCGAGACAGTGTTTGGCGAGTTCGGGAAGGTTTGACCTCAGGTGAAAAAACCTGCCCGGCGTGATGTGGTCGGTGCTTATCCCGTCACCGAATTTCCATGCTCTTCCTGTTAACTGGCGCATTGAAACTCCAGGATTTCAAAGGTATTTTCTCGGATCGGCAATTTTCCCTTCCAGGGCCGTGACGGCTGCCACAGCCGGTGAGGCCAGATAGATGAAAGAATTGGGATTCCCCATCCTGCCGCGGAAATTCCGGTTCTGGGTGGCCAGGCAGACCTCGTTGTCAGCGAGCACACCCTCATGCACTCCGACACAGGCGCCGCAACCCGGACCGGTAATAGTCGCACCCGCCTGGGCAAGGGTGGGGAAAGTCCCATCCAGCATTCCCTGAATATAAGTCCTGCGCGAAGCCGGGGTGCAGATAAGCCTTACCCCATCGGCCTTCCTCTTCCCCTTGAGAATTGATGCCGCAATCTGGAAATCCTCGAGCCTCCCATTAGTGGAAGTACCCATAAAGACCTGGTCGACCTTGACCTCGCCGATCCGGCTGATCGGCTTTACATTGTCCACAAAGTGCGGGCAGGCCACATAAGGCTCCAATTCCGAGACATCGTACCGGAAAACTTTTTCATAGTCCGCGTCATCATCCGGGGCAAGATCCCTGTAATCGGCTTCCCGTTTCAGGGATGCCAGGTGCCTGCGGGTGACCTCATCGGGGAGAATAAGGCCCACTTTGGCCCCGCATTCGACCGCCATATTGGAAACCGCCAGCCTGCCGGCCATGGAAAGGTTCGTCATGGCCTCGCCGTGGAACTCGAGCGCTTTATAGGCAGCTCCCTCGGCGCTTATATCGCCGATAAATTTAAGAATCAAATCCTTTCCATAGACTCCCTTGGGCCACACACCGCGCACAGTAATCTTGAAAGACTCCGGCACCCGCATCCAGGTTTTACCGTAGGCCATAGCCACCGCCACATCAGTTGAACCCATGCCGGTGGCAAAAGAGCACATGGCCCCATTGGTGCAGGTGTGGGAATCGGCCCCTACTATTACATCTCCGGGTCTGGCCCAGCGCTCATTGACCACCGAATGGGAGATGCCCTCCCCGATATCGGAAAGGACAGCCCCGGTCCTCCTGGTGAACTCCCGTAAAAAGGCATGGTCATTGGATAGTTCGAGCCTGGGCGAAGGAGACGCATGGTCGAGAAAGACCACACACCGCGCCGGGTCGAAAAGCTTTTTTATTCCCATCCGGTCGAGCTGACGCACAGTGAGCGGGCCGGTGCCATCCTGCACATAGGCCAGGTCGACCGAAACAACCGCGAACTCCCCGGCCCTGACCGGCCGGCCGGAATGCTCGGAGAGGATCTTCTCCGTTAGAGTCTGTCCCATTTAGAACAATCCTTCTTGATGGATTAAGCTAAAAATTTATCTCACCTGAAACTCTCAAGGAGCGGCTCAATCCCTCTCGCTTGGGCTGGCTTCGCATTGAGCGGCCCCTCCTTAAGCACAGCCACATTTTCAGCCATCGCCGGGCGCTTGCTTTTGAACAACACGCCGATCGGGAAACGGTCTCCCCACTCCAGGGCTTTTTTAAAGGCCGCTTCCCTGTCCGTGGGGTCGTAGCTTGGGTCCAGTTCGATGTCATAGGATTTTTCACGGTACCATTTCAGGGTATTCACCTTGTTGTAAGTAACACACGGCTGCATGATCTCAAGGAAGCCCAACCCCTTGTGCTCGATTGCCAGCCGCATCATCCTGATCATATGCTCCATCACCCCTGTGTGGGTGCGGGCCACAAAACTGGCATTTAAGGCCATGGCCACTGCCGCAGGGTTGAAATGCCCGTGACAGACTCCTTCCGGAGTGGTACCGGTGACAAAACCCGGATCGCTGGTGGGTGAGGCCTGGCCCTTTGTGAGGCCGTAGACCTGGTTGTTGTGGACGAAATAGGCAATGTCCGGATTCCGCCGGACAGCGTGGAGGAAATGGTTGCCGCCCTCGGCGAAGCCATCCCCGTCCCCGCCGACCGCGATGGTCTTGAGTGTGTGGTTGGCGAATTGTGAACCCGTAGCATAACAGAGCGTGCGGCCGTGCAGCCCGTTGAGCATGTTGCACTTCATGTAAAGCGGCAGCTTGGCCGCCTGGCCGATGCCCGAATAAACAACCACCTCGTGCGGGGAGAGCCCGAGACCTGCCAGGGCCTGCTTGAGGCCGCTGAGAATGGCGAAATTGCCGCATCCGGGGCACCAGGTGGTATCTATCCCTTTGTAATCAGCCACTGTAACCATCTAGATTCACTCCTTGTTTAAGAGCTTGAGCACCTCATCCACGCTGAAAGGACGCCCGTCGTACTTGAGCAGGGTCTCGGTCGCTTCCAGGCCGGTTTCCATGCGCATCAGGCGGGCCATCTGGCCGAGCGAGTTGCCCTCTGCCACCACGATCCTCCTGTGATGGGCCACTTTCTCTTTCAATTCAGCGGCTGGAAACGGCCACAAGCGGTAGAGCTTGACCAGGGAGATTTTTTCCCCTCTCCCCCTCAAAATGTCCACCACCTCGGTCAACACTCCGCAAGTCGAGCCCCAGCCCACAAGCACTGTTTCGGCCCCGGACTGAATGTCCATTGCGAGTGCTGGATTGGAGCCAACCTGCTCGAGTTTTTTCCAGCGCTTTTCGACCATTGCGCTGCGCAGCTCCGGCTCCTCGGTGATATGGCCGCTTTCATCGTGCTCATCGCCGCTCGAGACCACCAGAGCCGTGCCCTGTCCGGGCCAGGCTCTCGGAGAGACACCGGATTCGGTCAGGCGGTAGCGCAGATATTTATCACCCGAGGCAAGCTCTTCTTTGGAGGCGAGGACTCCCTGATCCACGGTGACCTTATCAACCGGGAGGTCGTCAACTGTCCAGTAGGAAGAGGACAGGTGATGGTCACTCAAAATGATTACCGGAGTCTGCAGACGGTCTGCCAGGTTGAAAGCTTCCACAGTCAAATAGAATGCAGATTCCGGGCATCCCGGGGCAAGGACCACGCGCGGGAACTCGTCCTGGGAAGCGAAAATCGTAAACAGCAGGTCCGCCTGCCCTGTGCGCGTGGGCATTCCGGTTGACGGTCCCGGCCTCTGGGCTTCCAGGATAACCACCGGGACCTCCACGCAGCCGGCAAGGCCCAGGGCCTCTGTCATCAGGCAAAAACCGCCGCCCGAGGTACCCGCCATGCTGCGGACTCCCATAAAGGCCGCGCCCACGACCATGTTCAGAGCGGATATCTCATCCTCGGCCTGCTCGACAACAATCCCGTATTTCTTGCTGTAGCGGCTGAGAAATTCCATCACCCCGGTGGCCGGGGTCATCGGATAGGAGCTGTAGAACCGGCAGTCTGCGGCAATCGCGCCCAGGCTGACAGCTTCAGTGCCCGAGAGAACCAGGCGGGCAGGGCCGCCGGGAGGCTCAAGAGCAAAAGCCTCCCTGTCTCTGGCTTTCCCCAGCTCATATCCGGCCCGGGCAGCCTCGACATTCTGCCGGACAATCTCCGCGCTCTTGGCGCCAAAAAAAGAATCGAGCACACCCTCGACCACTTTCAAGTCCAGCCCCATAATCGACCAGACTACGCCGAGAGCCACGGTGTTGGCCATGGCGGCGCCGGCGCCCTGTTCCCGGCTGATAGTGGTCAGCTTGACCGGAAAAAACTGCGAACCTGAAAACTCGCTCTTGATCCGGTCCGAATCGTAAATGATTATTCCCTGCGGCGCCAGTTGTTCCTTGTGCAGGTGCACTGTCTCCTCATTAAGGGCGACAAGGATATCGACTGTGTCCACGTGTGCATCCAGGCGGTGGCCCGCGGCGCGCAATTGAAAAAAGGTATGCCCGCCGCGGATCCTTGACTCGTAATCCTGGATGGCGAATACGTGCAAGCCGGTCCTGGAAAGCGAGCGGGCAAGCACCTGCCCCATGGAGTGCAACCCCTGACCGGCCTCGCCGCCTAACATTATCGTAATCTCATTCACCACAATTATCTCCTGATAAGCATCAATAATCAAAAAATTCGCTGCAGGATCAATAAAGCTGTTTCTGAATGCCAAGAACAAAAGGCTTCGTACGCTGACGTTATTTAGTATATAATGTCCAGGTTTGTAAAAATCAAGACAACAGGGAAAAAAGAAACAACATAATTTATTAAAATATGGCAAGTTAAGAAGTTTTACTGGAATGGCAACAAACCAACCGCGAGTTGACATTCCGGAGTCTAGACTACAGGCCTTGTAAAACCTCGAATTGGAGAAGCGGATTTAGATTGACAATGAGAAGCATTATCATTATATTATAAATTGTATTCATCGCAAATCGGGAACTTTAATCAGCCTTGATTAAACGAGGCTGGAAAACGAATGGAGAGTGAATCATGAAAACGGGAAAGGATACGATTCTGGTCACCGGGGCAACCGGCCAGCAGGGTGGTGCAGTTGCCCGCAAGCTTCTGGCGCACGGTCACAAGGTGCAGGCAATGACTAGAAAACCTGATAGCGGGGCCGCCCGGGCGCTTGCGGCGCTCGGCGCCGGGATAGTTCAGGGCGACCTGAACGACGCAGCTTCGCTGGAGCGAGCGGTCCAGGGGGTTTGGGGCCTCTTCGCAGTACAGAATACCTGGGAGGCAGGGGTGGAAGGTGAAGAGACACAAGGCAAGCATATCGCTGAGACAGCGAAAAAGGCGGGAGTGCAGCATTTTGTCTACAGCTCGGTCGGGTCCGCCGGCCGCAAGACCGGGATTCCGCATTTCGACAACAAGTGGCGGGTCGAGGAAACTGTCCGCGGACTCGGGTTTCCATCCTACACTATTCTCCGGCCGGTATTCTTCATGGAAAATTTTCTCGCCCCGTGGTTCAAGCCGGGTATCGATCAAGGGCAGCTTATGATCGGGCTCAAACCCGACACAGTGCTGCAGATGATTGCAGTGGACGATATCGGCAGCTACGGCTTGCTGGCTTTCGAGAAACACGACCGGCTGAACGGGCTCGAGATCGATATCGCCGGCGACGAGCGTACCATGCCCGAAACAACCCGCATTCTAAGCCAGGCTGCAGGCAGAACGATCGAGTTCGTTCGTATACCGATCGAGGAGGTGCGAAAGTTCAGCGAAGATTTCGCGATCATGCTCGAATGGTTCGACAGGGTCGGGTACTCGGTCAATATTCCGGAACTTACAAAGGAGTTTGAGGTTCACCCTGCGAAGCTGGATGAATGGGCGGCCAGGCAGAGCTGGAGCTGATGCCGGACTTGGGAAGCTCAAAAGAGTTTAGTCTATGCCTGCGATAAGGATTAATGATGCGGAAGGTTGAGTCGATAAAAATACTTTAATCCGGGAGGAAAACCTGCTATTATTTTAAGCTTGAATGAGCTGTTGAGGCAAACCCTGACAACTCAAACCTTAAGGAGCAGGACTATTGAACCAAATCTGCTATTTCGAGATCCCGGCGGATGTTTTGGACCGGGCGGAAAAGTTCTATCACCAGCTTTTCGGCTGGACTTTCTATGAAATGACTTTGGGGAGCACCCCTTACCGGACGATAAAAACGCCGGAGGGTATTCAGGGGGGCCTGGAGGGCCGCCATGGCTCACAGCAGGGATGGATGAGTTATGTCGAGGTGGAATCAGTGAGCGGCTATCTGGAAAGAGCGGTATCTTTGGGAGGCAAAGTGGTGGTTGAGAAAAGGGCTGTGCCGGGCCTGGGCTATTTCGCGCTGATTGAGGATACAGAAAACAATGTGTTCGGGTTGTGGGAGACAGATGCCAACGCCGACTAAGCAGCCTCTAAGGTATAAAATACTCCCTGACATAGGCGGGACAGGGGTTTTCTTCAGGCCTTTTTAATCAGCTCGAATATAGAGACGATCGATTCGAGGCTTGCCGAGTAGCGGGTGCCGTCCGGACCGTTATAGTGGGTCTCGAGGCTCAGGGTCCCGCGAAAACCGTCTTTCAGCATGGCGCCGAACTGCCCGATCCAGTCCACCTCGCCGCTTCCGACCCGCACGCCCTTGTATTTGCCGGTCGAGGCATCCACTGCCGCATCCTTGATATGCACGTGGAAGATACGGGCCTTGTCACACTTCCCATACTCTGTGGGATAGGGTTTGGCCCCGGCGACGAGACAGTTCAGTGGATCCCAGATAAAACCCAGATAGGGATGGACGATGCGCCGGGCCAGGAGAGCCATTTCAGCGCCGGTGGCTGTGTGACATGAAGGCTCGTTTTCTAAAAGCAGCCGCACTCCGGCGGGCCGGGCAATCTCGATAGCCCGCAGAAGGTGCTCGCATACGTGGTCCATAATGGATTTCTGCTCGCGGCAGCGCCAGAAATCGAAAATCCTCAGGTAAGGCGCGCCCAAGGCCAGCGCCTTATCCACTGCCCTTTTCAAGAGATCGAATTGCTCGCTGTAAGGATAAGAGTCTTGTTGTCCAAAGCTGGGATGAGTTCCCGGCAGAGTGGTCTTGAAAAGGGCGGTATCCACTACTGAGACCCTGAGGCCGTGGACTTTCAGGAGATTTTTCAGCCGGCTGACTGAAGCCTCATCCAGATCAGTCACATACTTTCCCCAGACATCTCTGATCTCCACCCAATTCAGGCCGAACTGGCTGATAAACTCGAATGCTGTATCTAGATCCTCGTGCACTTCATCGGAGATTATTCCCAGGTTGAAATGCTTTAAATAAGCCGCATGCGAATCTTGCTTATCCGCCAGAAGCGGAACGAGAGCACCGGCTGAGGCAAGAGAAATTTGACTTAAAAAAGCCCGTCTTCTCATACTCCCTCGCTTTGTTTACCCGGATCGAGCTGTTCAGGAGATTTCATCCCGCAAGGCTTTCAGTTTTTTCTGCACGGCTTCTTTAAAAAATTCTCTTCCTTTTTCCTCAGGAAAGGACACCGATTCAAGAAATACGTCAAAAGTGTGGGACAGCATGGAAAACAGCGGGGAGAACCGGTCACACTCCCCGCCGCCGATAATGATTTCCCTGCGTTCGGCCTCGGTGAGACCCTCGAAAAAAGAGTTCACCATCCGCTCAGCCAGCAATCTGGCTGTTCTGGGATCGCGCACAGCACTCATTGCACTAGTCCGGAAGCTTAAAAATTTCCACCCTGCGGATCAGTTTGGGCTGCCCTTTCTGGCGCCGGCTTTCGAAAAAACGAACAGCATCGGCAAAACTTCCTAACCGCATCCACTGAAAACCGAGTGAGTTCTTGAACTGCAGAACCTCAAAAAAGGAACGGTAGGTCTCCTCTTCAGGCGATTGCCGAGCACCGTCGGCTGCTTGCTCTTTCTGGCTATCAACCAGACCGGAACTGGAGTGAGGAGAAAAAACACAAATTCCTTTTCTTCGGCAAATGGATGCCTCGCTACAGTATAAATCTTCATTCAGCCGGATCTCCGTAATCTCGCCGTCTGTCTGCTTGGCAATCTGTTTACAAAGCATGATCATGTTCCTGTGCCCTAATGGAAAAGTCACTTTTTAAGATAACGCAGCAAATGTCCGGTTAAAAGTCCCAGGGCTTCATCCACTGTTTCAACGAAAGTGAAAGAGTCGAGGTCTTTTTCTACAATCACTCCCGCTTCCATCATGTAATCGAAATCGATCACCCGCTTCCAGAACTTGCTGCCGAAGAGCAATACTTTCATAGGCTTGATAATTTTTCTGGATTTAATAAGGTTTAAAACCTCGAACAGTTCATCAAGGCTGCCGTAGCCTCCCGGGAAAACCACCAGAGCCTTAGCCCGATAGAGGAAATGAAACTTGCGGATGAAAAAGTAGTGGAAATGGAAATTTAGTTCCGAAGAGATGTAAGGATTAGGGCTCTGCTCATGGGGCAGAAAGATATTGAGACCTACAGACTTACCCCCTGCATCGTGAGCGCCCCGGTTGGCTGCCTCCATTATCGAGGGACCGCCGCCGGTACAGACTACAAAAGGCTGGGGATTGTCGGGCCCGCCCTGTTCCATGGCCCAGGCGGTTAGCCTGGCGGCAAGCTCCCTGGCCTTATCATAGTAGGCGGATACTTTCAAAATTTTCTCGGCCCGCGAAACGGCCTCCTTATTTCCTGATTCCCTGGCCCGCTGCAAGGCATTCTGGGCAACCTCGGTATTGGGAATCTGAGCAGAACCGAAAAAAACCACCGTACTATGCACTTTCAGTTCTTTCATCCTTACCTGGGCGTAGGTGGTCTCAGCCAGAATCCTTACCCAGCGGGCCTCGTGGCTGCTCATAAAAACTTCATCCAGCACAGGCACCGGATGGACCTCGACTTTATCGCCCCTTTTAAAAGCCGCGCGCAGGTAGAACGGGTAGATACTTGCAGCCACAGCGCGCAGGGGATGCGCCTCAGGTGAGAGCAAAAAATCCGTGGAGATAAAACTTTTTCTATCCTGGAAATCTTTTTGACGGGACATGGGGAAGCGGTGTTTTAAAAAGGTGAAAAATCGCGACGCTTTAACCTGAGACGTATAAAACAACGGACCTCATGCTAACAGAATGAGGTGGCTTTCAGCACTAATTCATTGAATTTAAATTAGTTGAATAAAACTCCCGGCAGTTCCTCATATTTGTAATCTAACCAATAGAGCAGCGGGTGTCAAACAACAAAAATCTGAGTTTCAAAACATTCTTGACAGTCTCCCCACGAGATTTCACCCGCTAATTTTGAAAAGTCATGAAATTGGAAGGATGGAGGGCTCGCTCGGATTTTTCATAAACTATCATGCTCGCCTTGCGGCCACAACGAAGCATGAAAATCAATAAGACACACCCTGTCCGCTTCTTCGCGGACACCCCTCTCAAGATGGGATTTTCATTAAAAAATTCAATACAGGCTTACGGAAATGCAGTGGTCACAAATCGTTGGATGTTCTCTGAGGAAGGGGGCAGGCACAATTTTTGATTAATTTGGGATAATAAGAAAATTCACCCTCCGAGCAGCTTCAACAGCCCGATCAGGTCAAATATGTCAACCTTTCCGTTTCTGTCCAGATCAGCTCCTTCAACCTGCGGGTTCACTCCGCCCAATACCTGAAGCAGCGTGATAAGGTCGAAAATATCAACCTTCCCGCTGGCATCCAGGTCGCCTGGAACGAGCCGTAACCCTGTTAGAGAAATGCTCTCGACCGGCCCGTGTACTGAAATCTCGAGCCTGCCGAAACTGTAGCCCTCGAGCTCGCCGCCTAAGGTATAGTCTCTAGGGGCGACCGAGGCAAAGACAAATAAACCGCTCGAATCGCTGAGAGCCATGTAGGAGCGCTCCGGCGAGGTGAGGCTTAAGCTCACGGCTGGAACTGGCTGTCCTGTATTATCAAGCACCAGGCCGCTGAGCTTGAAGCCGGCAAACTGAATGGCCCGTAACAGAGCGCGCAGGTTGATGTCATAATCGAGGTGCTCCCACTCCCTGTCAAGGCTTCTTACAGCCCAGCTTCTACCCGAGGGCTCGCCTTTCGTGTCCAGGGATAAAGGATACAGGTTGCCCGTGGGATTCACGGTAAAAGAGGCCACCACAGCGAAACTGTCGCCTGCGGCAAAGATGACCGGTGAATCGAGCGTGATTTCTTGCCAGCCTGATGAGGGTACTCTGTCCCGGACCGTAGTGCCAGCGAGATCCTCCCACCCGGCCTCTCCCCGGACAGTTTTATAAACCCGCGACTCCAGCCGCATATTTGTCGTGTTAAAGTAAACCTTGACCGCTTCCAGAACGCCTTCCCAGGGTGTGTCAAAGACCACCGCCCCCCAGGCCGTGCTGTCGTTGAAACCGGCCGCAGCCGTATGGCCCTGTTCATCGTAGGCCAGCTCGAAGCGCTCGGTCAGGGCCACCAGCGGAACCACAAAACGCGGGAAATCCTTATCTGAAGTCTCAATCGTCAAAAGGCTAGTGTCAGCTCCCGGGGCCGCGGTAACGCAGGTTACAGCAATAAAAACCGAGTCCACGAAACTCACGCTCAGCGAGTCGCTTCCCAGGTGGAAGGTTGCCTCTGCCGTGGGCTCGCTGACCCACAGACTGGCATCCAGCCGGGCGCAGCCGCGATTGAACAGCCAGAGTCCACCTGAAGCTGACTGGCCTGCAGTTATGCCTGTGATCTGCACCAGGCTGTCGCTGACAGCCGCAGCAGGTTTTTTTCGCACCAGATCACCCGTATAGCTTTCCGGAGGCAGGATCAGGGCGCGGACAGCGACCGGGTGACTGCTCGAGAGCCATCTCTCCCCTGTTTTCAGATTATAATAGCCCGGCACCGTGGCTTGTCGGAGTGTGTCTACCGGCACCAGCGTATTGTAAGGACGGCCAGGGGTGGAGAACTCGACATCCGCAGTAAAAGTGTCGGCGCTGTCGACAGCCACCGGCGCAGGCAGAAATATCTGGTGCCAGCCTGATTTTATGATCAGGGCGTCTTCAAGTGTTTCAGCCACCAGGCAGCGAGGGACGCCGCGCTCCACTCCGGCCCAGATCTTCAGGCCCACCCGCATCGAATCCTGGAGCAGAAAGGTGCGCACCCCGCAAAGGAGCCCGCTCTCTGTCATGCTGAAAGTCACTGCGCCGTGGGCTGATTCATCGAACACCGCGTAGCCGCCCGGGACTGCGCTTGAATCGTAGCGCACGCTGTAGCCAGAGACATCCGAGGTCAGATTCGCGCTGAGCTCTTCCAGGCCCTCAGACAGGGGAGTTACAGTCACAGTGCCCGCATGCGCTCCTGGTTCCCGGGGTGTGAAAACAAGCGGCAGCTCAAGAACCTCGCCACAAGGAACGAAAGGCTCGACATCCTCGGTCTCAAGCCAGTCACCCTGCACCCTGATCCCGGAAAGAGGCGTACCTTTCAGACCCGGATTAAAAAGTTCCAGAGCCAGGCTGTAGGTTTCCCCGATAAAGCACCTGCCGAAATCGAGCGTACTTTCTCTTAGCTCCAGGCCGGGCTTGATCCGTAAAACTTCCCCGGACGGCACGTTGTCGACTTTAAGAAGGGCCCGGATCGTCAGGTCGCGCTCGAAAGGCTCGAAAGCCCCCAGGCCGGTATAGCTCACCAGGCTCCTGCCTTCCGGCCGCCCGGTGGGATCATAGGGCACCGGCCAGAGGTCATCGAATCCTTTGGTGCGGTAGCCCACCACTGCCACGACCGTGTCCCGGGCCTGGAGAAAAATCGGCTGCCCGAGCTCCAGGGTGCGCCACCCGGAGCCCTGGACCTCTCCGGCCTGGCTCACTGCCAGGCACCGCATCCGGCCGCTGTCGACTCCGGTATAGATCTCGAGATTGTAACCCATATTTTCATAGATGAAATACGTACTCACCGCGCTCAGTACACCCGCAACCGGGGCGGTGAATACCACCCCGCCATAGGCGAATTTGTCGCCGTAGCCGAAACCGCGGTCCCGGGCCGGCTGGTCTTCGTCATAAAAGAGGGTCAATCCGGCCCTTCGGGGCTGGCTCAAGCTGAAACGGACCGAGTCTTTTTCAATGCGGATGCCGGTCACCGTGACTCCCGAGGGCGTTCCATCGTAGCGGGAGCTCGAGGGGTCTGTCAGGGTAGCGAAGCCTGTTTTTCCCGCGCTGCCGGGGAATGGATCGCCGGCATCCCCGAAATTGGCTCCCCGGTCGAGGTCCCTGCGGCTGTCCGCCTCCTCGAGGTCTACGAGCTTGTATGCGGGATCGTTATTGTCGAACACGCGCTCATCCACGTGCCAGATCAAAAGTCCCTCGCCCGGGAGAGCGCTGTCAAAACCAGTCCGCTTCCTGTAAGAGAGCAGAAAGTAGCTCAAAGACCGCTCATCGTTGTCCCACACACGGACCACCTGTCCGCTCGAGTTGACCGGGGGCAGGGCGATTTCTCCAGTTGTATCCTCAGCCGCTGGACTGACCCAGCCCAGGCGCAGCTTGCTCCAGGCAGAGAGGTGGGTCGGACGGTCCGGGCTTTTGCCGTCGGCTCCATTCGTGCCGAGTCCCATTAGCCCCCAGACACCGATCCCATATGAGCCTGCCCCATTCCCGCCGCCGGTTTCGCTGTCTGTGTCATACAGGTCGACAAGCCCCAACTGGTGGCCGAACTCATGGCAGAAAACTCCTATCCCGGCTGCCACAGGTGAGCTGCCGTCGCCTGCCAGCTCAGGCACCAGGGAATAAAGGTCAACTTTGATCCTGCCGCCCCCTGCCGCGGGGTCGCCGGTTTCCACGGCATGAGCGCCGAGTTTCCCGGTGTGCGACCAAAGGTTGGCCTTGTCGCCGTTTGCCGCATCCCCGCCCGGATGGATCACAATCAGGGCGTCCACATAACCGTCATCATCGCCTGAGTTCGGCAACCCGTCCGGGCCATCGTTGTCGTAGAGCGCGAAGTCAATGACCCTGTCCGCTGCGCGAACGGCATCGGCCACGAAACCCTCCGGAGAGTCAGGATAGGTGGAGCTCTCGCCCAGGGGCCCCCCGGCATTGTATTGCGCTTGAGTGCGTGGTGCGGCGACCCAGCCGTAAACCTCGCCTTGAAGGGCGAACCTGCCGAGGCTCACCTCGGCGTAATAGTCGCGCATACTCCCCGGCAGATAGGCGCCGAAAAGCTTGTCCCTGAATATCTGTGGAGCGATAACTCCGGCCCGGTCAGCGTAGCCTGCCAGTATCACAGGTACCCGTGTCCCCGGCGGGGCTGCCCCGGCAAGATAAGGCCCTGCGCCGCGAGATCTCTCGTCCTGGCCTGAATCGGCTCTTGAATTACCTCTGCGATTGGCCGGATACTGTTTGTTCAGGCGGGATAAAAATTCTCTGAAACCGGCAGGTTTGTCCACTCCAGGTGATGGAGGAGTTACCGCCCATGTGCCTTGCGCACTGATACCAAGAACCACGGCAATCAGTAAGATTTTGCTGACTAAAGCTCTCAAGCCTGAATGATCCTCGTGAGGAGTTTTTTCTCTCCAGTTGACAGGGCAGGAAAAGTGCAAAAAGCACGCCAGTGCACTTGAGTTTTTGATCATTGTCCGGCAGGAAGCTGAAAAGAAAAATCGGGTGTTTTTTTGTCTCAAGCGTTAAAAATCTTGAAACCCGGTAACAAAAAAACTTTGCCGGTGTAGAAACAGCATGTACCGGCCTCAGAGCGTCTCACAATTGACTACTCACCTCCATACTGGCAGCTACACCTGCTGATAGAACTGACAGGTAATTGCAGCTTCCGCATTAAACTACCGGGGTTTTGCTATTTTGGGAAAATAACAAGGCAGTAAAGGTTTGATGCCGGAGAGGAATAGAATAAGCGATGAATCGCTTTATCCTTCTGATGACACTCGTTTTCCTGCTGATCCAGTTCTACCTTCCGGACGCAGAAACCCCGGATACAAAGCTCGATTCCAACCTGTATGCTGAACAACCCGGTGGCATTGAACAGGTCCGTAAGCTCCTTCTGAAGGGGGATTTCACCGGGGCTGAAAAGCTGCTGAAGGAGCTTGAAGCTACAGGCTCCCAGGCTGGCGAGGTGAATTTCTATCTGGGAATGGTGACTCTCGGCAGCAAAGAGCTAAAAAAAAGCCAGGCTGTCAGTATTGCTTCATCATACTTTACAGAATCCGCCCGGTCCGGTTACCATCTGGCACCGGGGACTTGGGAAAATTACCCGATCCAGCAGGAGAGATTCCTGGATGCAAACCGGCAGGCCGCCAGGGAACACCTCAAAGATAAGGACCCGCAAAAAATCCAGATTGCCGCCAACCTCCTGCTCAATATTATTGCTGTAGATCCACAGGACTTTAAAGAAATTGAAAATCTAGGCGAGCTTTATCTCCGCACCGGACAAATCCGTAAAGCAGGGGAGCTTTACCGCCAGACTCTGGAGACGAACCCGGATAAAAACCAGATGATTTACGGTCTGAGACTTGATTTTCTGGATATTTATCAACCTGAGAAGGCCAATAAAATTTACGACTTCCTCTCAAGTGAAGACCCGGCAAACCTTTCGCCTATGGAAAAACTGCTCTTGGCCCGAGCCCTTTTTGTGCTTGAGGAAGACAGTCTGGCTTATGACTGCTATTTCCGGTGCCTGGACAGCCTGGATAATGTTACCGCAGCGGAGCTTTACCGTGATATTACTGATATTGTTTTCGAAGAGGACCGGAAAAATTATGAAAAGGCAGGTACTCTCCAAGAAAAACAGCTCTTTTTCCGCAGGTTCTGGAAAGCCCGGGAACCCCTGCCGGTAAAAAATTATAACGAGCGCCTGGTGGAACATTACCGCAGGCTCGACTACGCCAAGCAAAATTTCCATATCAACATGAGAAACGGTTATGACGACCGCGGGCGGATTTATATCAGGCACGGAGAACCGGACCAGAAAGCATTACTCCCTTCATATCAGAATGAAAATGAGAGCTGGCTGTATCGTAAAAAACCGAAGGATTTCATCTTCCACTTTCTCAGGCGATACACCAATTACGAGATCGTTCCCAATCTGCCTCCGGCACTCTATGAGACGAGGGGCGAGCTCGATCCATTTTATTCCCTGGCGGATATGAAGTATAAAAGCGGGATGCTGTCTGATGCTGATTTAGTACAAATACAGATGGATGAAACCGACTTACTGATGCCCGCATTTACTTTGGGAGAGACAACAGAAACATATCAGCCTTATCGAGGAATCGAGCCTCTGGATTACTATTTCTACACTGCCGATTTCATGTCCATAAACTCTAACAGCAGCCTGTATGTATATTACGGCTTTCCGGTGAGTGAATTGGAATTAAAGCCTGAGTCCACCGGCACTAGAATCGACTATGAGTGTACCTTTGCCGTATTCGACCAGGAATGGAACGAGGTCAACCGTGCTTTCGACAAGCGCAGCTACCGGCTCAGGCCCGATCCGGAAAAAGTCGGCAAGGGCTCCCTGTTGATAGACAACCAGATAATGAACATTCCTGACGGAGAGTACCATTATGCGGTGAGTGTTAAAGATCTGAATTCAAACCACCTTGGCGTTTACAAGGGCGATCTGGAGGTCACGCTTTACGAGCATGGAAAGTTCAATATGAGCCAGATTGTCCTGGCTTCCGGAATAACAAGATTAGAAAGCAGTTCAAAGCCGGACAAATTCGCCCGGGGCGGCTTGAAAGTAATGGCTTTGCCCTCAGTCACCTTCCGTCAGGACCAGGCTGTTTATATCTACTGTGAAATTTATTACCTGAGCAAAGACAGCGATGGCAGGAAACGCTACAATATCGACTTTTCCATACAGGCGGACAAACTGGACAGGAATCTGGTCTCCAAAATTTTCACTTCTTTTGGAAAGCTGGTGCGGAAAAAAGAGGAAAAGGAGAGAATAACGCTGAGTTACGACAAGGAACAGGAGGATCCGGAACAGTTTGTTCAGCCGGAATATATCACGATAGATATCAGCGACTCACCGCCTGGAAGATACAGTCTCGAAATTTCCGTGACCGATTCCGCATCCGGTAAAAAAGTGGTCCGCAATGCCAGTTTCATGGTTGTCAAGGCTGGATGATAACATTCTTTAACGAGCATGGGTATTGGTTTTTATCGCTCATGAGGAGTGGATTTATCAGTGCCCATGCTGCCTGCGCACTGATACCAAGAACCACGGCGGCCAGTAAGATTTTATTGCCAAAAGCTCTCAAGCCTGAATGATCCGTGTGAGGAGTTTTTTTTCACTAGTTGACTAGGCAGGAAAAGTGCAAGAAGCACGCCAGGGCCAACTTGAGTTTTTGATCAACGTTTGGCGGGAAGTGAAAAAATTGAGGGGAAGACATGAGCGGGTATGATAGAGAGACAAAGGCGGGCCGGCAGCCTTTTTGCTTTGGATCAATGTGTTAAAGAGTATGTAAGTTTTCTCATAAAAACATGTAAAACAGCCTAAAAAATATTAATTTTCAATTGATAGTATGCAAAAACAGACCAACATTGAGCATAATAGGCTATCAGATATTAGAATAAAAATGGAAGATAGTAGTTACTTTCATGGATTCTTTAGACACTGGCGATTTATAGGAAAACAATTATATTGGAGATATCTATCCGTTTCCGGAGCAGTGAGAACTGATCTGATTTTCAAATACCAACTTCAGATAAATTATATATCAAGGTGTCGATTCCAAGGCCTGATTTTATTTGACAAAATATATTTTTTAACTAACATTTCTAAGCGAAATGAATTTATAATAGCCCCTTTGATTGTTATTATTGTGAGCTCTTATAAAAAACATTAAAAATAGTATGGAGAAAATGCTATGAATAATAAGAAAAAAATCAATAAGCGGATAAATCCTAATTCATCGGTACTTGGATCAACAAAAAATTTAAATGTTGACGTTAAGGTTGGGATTCTCCACACAATTGCAGATGCAATTTATGCAACTCCAGCTGGTAAGATTAGGGAAGCTGTAGCAAATGCCAGAGATAATGTAGCTACATGGATTATCATTCTTGTAGATCAAACTCGAAAATCTATATGTATTTTCGATAACGGGTCGGGGATTACTAAAAAACGTTTTCAGGAAATATTTGAGAGTATTGGATACGGAATGTTGAAGCATGAGCCGAAAAAGAAGCTTTCCTACTTCGGCCTTGGTCTTATGTCAATTTTTCAGCTAGGCGACAAAGTAAAAATTTTTACCTGTCCCCAAGGTGAAAAAGAAATGCACCTCCTAGAAGTAGACACTCAAGCCATTTTCAACACGGATAACGAAGACAAGAGTATATCTTCACTAAAAGATTCTATTTTTCTTAAAGAAACAGACGAAGTAACTAGAAAGGCATGCACACCACCTCTTTTGAATGAGGCCATCACCAAAGTGCCTTTTAAAGATCTTCTGAGCAGTTTTACAGAAATCATTATTGAAAATGTTGAGAGCAAGGATTTCGAGACTATTTGCCAAGCTGAATTTGTTGAAGAATTGCGAAAAGTTCTTCCATTAAGGATTCAAGAAGATGAGCCTTTTCTGAAGCGGATTACAGGCAAGAAAAACAAGGAAATAAGAAACATCTTTGAAGATGAAAAGTTTTGTAAGACAATTGATGTGTTTTTTGGAATCCAAGAAGAAGATAAAATAGAACAACTTTGGAAATATTTTCCTGGATTCAGAAGTGATTTGAACTTTCCAGATGACAACGTCTATGTCGGCATTGAGCAGGATTTTGCATACTATATTTTTCACTCTATGGCTGTAGACTTGCACAGGAGTAAAGATGTTGAAAAAGAAAGTGGATTCTGGATTCGGAATCAGAATTTTCTAGTGAAAAGCGCTGATTTCTTGGAAAGACCAGGACCAGGAAAAAAATTGATTGATCAGCCTCTCAAAGCTTGGGTATTTGGGGAAGTCTTTCATAAAGATATGAATGCGTTTCTCACGGTTTCGCGGAATGATTATTTATTTGAAAAAGTCGAATTCAAGGACTTTCGAAATAAGTTGATCGAGATTGTTAATCCACTGAACCTGGAACTTCGCAAAATCTGGGGGAAAAGGAAATCTATTGTTGATGGATTAGTCGAGCCTTTTTTAAAGCTTACTGAACCAGATGGTGCAATAATAAGAACAGAAAACAGGCTCCGTGATATTACACCAGATCTCGGAGAACAAGAGTTTCGAAAGCAAATGTTCGAACGGCTTAAACAATCACGCAACAAGAGTATAGAAAATGAAAATTCTCGTGTTGATCTTGTCCTCACCCAGATTAAAGCTCCGATTACCTTGGGAGAAGATGAAAATGCCGTTGTGAAGATTGACCCTGGATTAAAGGGCGAAATACAAGAATTTCAAATTACATGGGATTCAGGAAGGGAAAAAGTTGTTGCTTTAATTTCCCCAGACCTTTTCAAACCAAAGGAGACCGTTTTTCTCGGGGAAACTTTTCAGGTGATATTTGTGGTTCAAAAAGAAGAAGATCCTGGGGTAAGTATCGATGTTGAAAACAAGAAAATATATATCAATCCGTTTAACGAAGAAATGCTCCAATATAGTGTAACTATCTTCGATGTGTATGTTGCTCTTCAAATTGCCGATGCCATTTCTGCTAACAAACCAGAATTGAAAAAAAACGTGCTTAGTTTGCTTGGAGCAAGGTCTCCTATAACCACGAAATATGTCACTCCTCTTGGTGATGATCTACGAAGGACAATCGAACTTGCTCGGGCAGGAGCTTAAAATGGCGGAATCACTACCAGAAGTCCGAGATACAATCTATTCCTTGTTAGTCTTTGCTGATATTGTTGATTCATCGAAGTACAGCGCTGTGCTAGGCTATATGGAATATGCTAGGCGACTTTTAGACTTT
Organism: archaeon; assembly: GCA_035528795.1. GTDB lineage: Bacteria > Gemmatimonadota > Glassbacteria > GWA2-58-10 > GWA2-58-10 > DATKXY01. The sequence continues at coordinate 25,017 of DATKXY010000282.1, forward strand.
CAGAATACCTTTGAGAAACTTGGTAAAAGGTATTTTCCCGATCCGAAGGATCGTTCCAGAGAGTATTGCTCAGTCATGGCGCGCGGCGATGAAGGGATTTTATTCTATGCGGTGACCAATCCGAACTTTTCTGAGCTCGTTTTTCGCTCGATAGAGTTTATATATCATTTGAAAGGTCGCCTTAGATTCGCGATTGATAATAAGTATGAGGGAAGTACATCTCCGCGCCGAATCGGTTTGGGAGCGGGTATCCATGTTGGGAAGGTGGCTTTTGCGACTACACAGGAAAATAAT
>DATKXY010000283.1:0-13795 GCA_035528795.1 archaeon
AATTGCTCGATCAGGTACTTTTGAACTGCTCTTACTACAACGGAAGTCTTTCATTTTCATACAGAAAGCCCTTCGACATCCTTGCCAAAGGGCTTAAAAATAACAAATGGCGGGGCCGACGAGACTTGAACTCGCGACCTCTTGTTTAGTCAGATCTGCAAAAACGCATGTTACATTGTGCTAACCGAAGACACTCGAAATTGCAACATACCAGGATGATACAAGGTTTTTCTATTTTACAGAAATTAAAAGACACAATGTGAAAAAGATGGTGTTAAGACGAAACCAAAATAATGGCGAAGAAAATCCGATGAAATCCTGATAAAAATATGAATGGTCTCTTGACAAAAATGTGCTTTTATATAAAATTATCAAATGTGCTTAAATTTTATTTGGAGTGGATTTCCCTTGGATATTTTTGATAGTAATTAAAACTAACTTATATTATATTATCAACCCGATATCCTGTATCTATCACCGACTCGATACCTTATATCGTCGGCCCGGCATCCTGAATTTGCATTTATTAGTCAGCGATTGAAGTTGCTCAATTAATAAAGCTTTTTAGCAGGGAACCGGATTTATGAGATTCGATTTTGGCAATGTTATTCCCGCGGATCACAAGATCATGCGGCTCATCAACCGGGCTAACGTGATTAACATTATCCGTGAAAAAGCCCCCATTTCCCGCGTAGAGATTTCAAAGCTTACCGGTTTAAAAAAGTCCACAATCTCCAGCATAGTTAGTGATCTGATCGGGGAGGCTCTAATTTACGAGGACAGCCTGGGGGAGAGTTCTGTCGGCCGGAAACCGATTTTTCTGAGGTTAAACGAGAGAGGTCGACTTGTGGGCGTGATTGATGTCAGACATGTCAAAACGACTGTTGCGATCTGCGATCTCGGCCGGCATGTGCTCAAAAAAAAAGTTATCAGGACAGAGAGTGGCGATGGGAAAAGATTTTTCTCCAATTGCGGGAAAATTCTCAGTGATTTAGCCCGGCTCTATAGCGTACCCCTGACCGGAGTAGGTGTGTCCGTTCCCGCCTTGGCTAACCATACCGAGGGAATAATCTATCGTGATGATACTCATAATTGGATGAATATTAATGTTTATCAATTGGTTGGGCAACATGTGGGATGTCCGGTTTTTGCGGAAAACGACGCCAAGGCCGGCGCTCTGGCGCAATTGTGGTTCGCAGACGATACCGGGAACGTGTCTAATTTCGTTTTTCTATTGATATGTGAGGGGATCGGGGTGGGAATGGTCATGAACAGGACACTCTACCACGGGGTGCACAGCCTTGATGGGCAGTTCGGGCTTCAATTGATCAAAATTAACGGTAAATGGGAGGAGATAACCCGAGATAACACCTGGGAAGATAATTCTTCCGACCTCGGTGTTGTCAGACGCTACTGCGAGTACAGTGGAAATATATGGGAGAATAACCTGGAGGATATAGAGCGGAACATGGAACAGGTGATCAATCTGGCCTGCAACGGGGAACATCATGCCGTGCGCGCTCTCAAAGAGACAGCCCGTTACCTGGCGGTGGGGATTGCCAATATCAATAACGGACTGGGTCCTGAACGGATTATTATTGCGGGAAAAATAGTCCAGGTCTGGGACCTGGTATTTCCTGAAATAATCCATCAAATGGAGCGGCAAACCATTTTTCAGGTAGTTCCATTCCGTGAACTGATTGTCCCAAGCTCTTTGAATTCACCGACTTTCGACGGCGCCCAAGCCCTGGTCCTTCAGGATTTATTTAAAAGCTACAAGATATCTTGAGGCAAGACTTCTTATTTCGAGGAACCTGGTAATTAAGCTTTCATTTGACTATTGTCTTAAATAGATTATTTTCTATAAGAACTTTTTAGTTATGACTTAAAACTAACAAATTTTATCCTTTTTAACCTTACATCAGGGGACGCGCTTATGCAGCAAAATCGTTAAACAATGCACAATCTTCGCCTGCACAATGAACTTTTACAAGGAGGCTTATCTATTGCGCAAACGCTTTATTGTTAGTGTCGGAGTTTGAAAAGATTATCTTCAGGTTTCCAACTTTTCGAAAGGAGGTGAGATTTTATTCAAATATAAACATTGTTGACGCTGTTAAATCCCAACTTAAGGGAGGATAAATTGCATGTTTAGAAAAAAATTTGGGTTGCCGGTCACGGGTTTACTCGTGGCCTTAGCAGCGTTGTTCTGGTCAACTGTTGTTTTTGCACAGCTCTCGTCCAGTAAGATCGAGGGCACGGTAAGGGACAAGGATACCGGCCAGCCTTTAGCGGGTGCCCAGTTGACCATCGAGGGTACCAGACTGGGGAACGTGACCAACGCAGATGGTTATTATTTTATCCTCAACGTTCCGCCTGGCCGGAGATCTGTAACCGTCACTTTTACCGGTTACCAGAAGACGACCGTTGCCAACCAGATGATTCTTGCCGGACAGACAGTCACTATCAATGTCAATTTGAGTTCGACGATAGTGGAGCTGGAAGGGATCACGGTCGAGGGGGAGTCCGAGGTGCTGCTCCCCAGAGACCAGACTGCGTCCAAGCAGCGCATGACCGCCGCGTCTATCGCCGAGACCCCGGCGACCAGGCTGGAAGACATGATGATTCTCGAGGCGGGTGTGCAGACCGGTGGCCAGGAGGCCTTTAGCAGGGGCGTGCGCATTCGCGGCGGCCGCCTGGGCGAGGAGGCCATGGTAGTGGATGGGGTGACTGTGCGCAACTACACGGCTGACCCCTTCCGCAGCGGCCTTGGCTGGGTCTGGGAGCAGGAGGAGGGTTCTCTCAGTGAGGATACCACTCCGCTTGAATTTTCCACTGGCGCGGTCGAGGAGGTGGATATTATCACCGGTGGTTTCCAGGCCGAGTATGGCAATGCTCAGTCCGGAATCATCAGTATCGTGACCAAGGAAGGCGGCGCTGACTGGAAAGGTGAAACGCGTTTTACCACGGATCAGTTAAATCCGCGCACGGCCGATTACGGCTACAACCAGCTGATGGCCAACCTGGGCGGTCCGATTCCCGGAATTCGCAATTTATATATCCATGCCTCAGGCGAGATTCAGGGCATGGCCGACAGGACCCCGACTCACGCTGACGAGGGCTTCCGGGGAATCAACCAGGAGTTCGTGGATCGCCTGAACCATGCAGTGCGCAACGATATTGTTCTTGGCAGAATGCAGCCTGTCTTTACCCTGGATGAATTCAAGACCGGGGCCGAATTTTACTCCTCGAAGACCGGAAAGAGCGCGGCGCTTTTCAGTCCTCCCAACCCGGTGCGCGTGCCCGGTAACTGGGGCGACAGGACCCTGGCTTCCGGCAAGCTTACCTATTACCCGTACCAGAGACTGAAATTTTTAGGGACAATCAACTTCTCCCGGAACCAGAATTCCTATCCGGACAATGATAACGGGAACTACTTCCTGACCGGGATAACCAACGAATTCGAAATCCCAAACCGGGCCTGGGGGCAGCACCAGGGCGACTGGCAGGAGGATGGGGTGTGGTATGCTTATATTCCTCAGGCATTCGGCAGGAGGACCCGCACCACCAACCTGATGCTGGGCGCTAACTGGGATTTTCTGCAGAAAGCCCAGCGCAGCGGGTCGCTCCAGTTCCGCTTCACCAAGTTCAGAGTGCAGGACATTAACAGCTCGAGCATCAAGGACAACTATTTCCGCTCGGATCACACTTTTATGAGCTGGTCCCCGCATGATATCCCGTTCGAGGTCGAGACTTTTCCGTTTGAAGAGGTTGACTTTATCAGGAGAGTCCAGGATCAGGTTATCTCTTATAAAAAATCGGTGATAAACCTGCCGCTGGAAAATAGTGAGAACGCGAAGCGGTACTTTTCTGACGGAGAAGGGCCATGGCATCGTAACTATTATTACGAGACCCCATTCCGCGCTTCCTCCGGGGAAGATTTCTACTGGCTGACCTACCGCTATGAGAGAGAGTGGCAGAGCAACTATAAGGCGGATGTAGATTTCCAGCTCAACCGTCAAAACCGCGCCAAGCTAGGAGTGCAGTACATTAAGTTCGATAACAATATGTACGAGCTGCACAATATGGCGCGGCGGCGCGATATTGGCAACGAGTTCGATTACCATCCCAATATATTTGCCAGCTATATCCAGAACAGGACCGATCTCGGGGACTTCGTTTTCGATTACGGCATACGCTACGACAGATTCAATCCCGTGGACAACTGGGGTTTCCGCAGTGGGGACCAGTGGGGTGAAAGGTACTTTGTCAAAACAATCGACGAGTGGTCGCCCCGCTTCGATGTTGGCTTTCCGGTGACTGACAAGTCGCAGCTCAGGTTTTCCTACGGGGTATTTACCCAGTTGCCCAGCATGAGCTTTATTTACAGCGGCTCAAACCCCGGGGACCTGGGGTTCTCCCGTACTGATGCCTACGAGGCCGGATTGAGCTACCTGATGACTGACAACATGGTGGTTGACGTGGTGGCTTATTACCGGGATGTTTTAGGCAACGTGGCCTCAAAAGAGTTCTTCCGCGATTACGTGCAGTGGCATTCCGAACGCAGGATTCGGGATTACACTGATGGCTACACCAACCGGGACAACGGGAACATCAAGGGCGTGGACTTTTCTATACGCAAGCGTTTCACCAACAACTTCGCCTACAATCTGATGTACACCCTGCAGTTTTCCAGGACCACGGGCAGCGCCTACTCCACGACCTCCGCCTGGTATATTTTCCTTGATCCGACAACCGGCGAGGAATACAGGCCGCCGGATGAGATTCGCCCGATCAACGGTGATGTGACCCACAAGATGACTGCCAATTTCAACTACATGTTCCCGGAGGATTTCAAGTCTGGCACCCTGGCCAATACGATCCTCAGGAATGTAAGGGCCTACGCCGTTTTCACCTTGATGAGCGGAGAGCCGGCTTACGACCGGGTCACAGTCTACGGCGGCACATATCATCTGAATGCGTGGGAAAATACGAGATGGCTAACTTTCCGTGACGACAGGCCTATCGGCGGTATCAACTACTTCCGCGGCCGCTGGGCGTATAATCTCGACCTGCGCCTGACCAAGACTTTCGCTGTCGGTGGAACCAGGAGGATTTCCGTATTCGGGGAAATTTTCAACGCTCTGAACAACAAGGTGCCCTGCCCGTATCCTTCCGGGTATACCTATCAAGACTACTACAGGGGACCCATGGGCGGTGTGGAAACCGCATGGAGTGACGCCTTAAATACAGTTCAAAAGGCCTGGTTCCAGAATGACTATAACGGAGACGGAGTATTGAGCTTAATGGAAGCAGCTAAGGGCAACATCGCAAACTCCATGATGGTATCGACGATGGACAAGACTGCATGGGGCCTTGCCCGCCAGGTGCGACTTGGTGCGAGCTTAACATTCTGATCCATCCTGACGGTCAACTGTAACCTGTTGATTCTGTTTGGTTTTTCAGCAGACAATTTACAGGAGAGAACTTATGCTTGAAAATAGACGCTTAATTTTTAAGCTGGCCCTAATTGTCCTGATGGTGGCCCTGGCATCGCCAGCCTACGCGGAGTTAAAGAGCTCTTTCACCGCGTCAGGCAACAATGTCGGGCTGGTTGTCTTGACCAACAATTACGGGGGGCCATTAGTGAGCAGTGTCCACCAGTACCCTGCCGGGAGCGGCAATTTTTATTCGACCGGAAGGTGGAACTGGGGCGTTCATGTCGCCAGGGACTGTGATGGCAACGGCACAGCCGAAGACACGGTCTGTATCCTTTCCAGGGGGGGAAATGTTACTGGTGGCAACAACTCACTGGAATCGATTGATTTGATAACCTCCCTGGCAGCATCCGGCGATAGAATGGACGAGGCTGTTTCCAGATTAGAGAACAACCGTCTTTTCGTTTCCACTGATGCTGACGATTTGGCGAACTGGCCGCCGGAGTTCCGCGAAGGCAGATCAGCCAGCGGAGCGCCTATTCTTCACGGCGCGCAGACCATTGCCGACCGCTTCGGTGACTGTTTTGTGGAGGCCGGCATCGGCCAGTCGGTTGAATACCAGTTCTACTTTCTGAACTTCGCCGAATCGAACAACATGGTCTATCTGCACGTATTCTTCCGCAACATGTCGGAATATAACAAGTGGCATCCCAACCCGGACGTTAAGGCCAAGGTGGCCGCCACCCCTAACGGCCAGATCTGGATGGGCATGGAGCAGTTCTATGCCACTGCCAACGGTTTCAGGATCGGGGCAAGGGACGAAGCCTGGGCCTACTACTTCCCCAAGCAGCTTATCGTCCAGGCGGACGCGAACGGCTTAGAAGGCGGCTTTACCGGCTATCCTGCGGCAATGGCCTACTATCAGAGGCGCAATCCCAGTCTGAGGGACGAGACGCTGAAGATGACAAACACCTGCGCCCAGGGATGGAACACGGAGTTCGGGTTTTACCCTGATGAACCCATGGAAGGCGGCTACCCGATGAACAAGTGTTACCGCTATGGGCTTGGCAAATGGGCCCCTGCGGGACCTTTTTATCAGGAGACTATCAGCCCCTTCACCGGCAAGCCGCTGGATGGCTGGCCGGGGGTTCTCGAGCCGGAGGACGCACGTTACAATCAGTGGATCTGGGGTGAAAAGAACGCTAACAATTCCTACACCTACTGGTCGGAGCTTCACGGGGTGGCCCCCAGGGATTCGTTCAGCCTGGATGCCGCGATCATGTTTGTCTACCTGGATCCTCCGAATTTCGGCTTTCCCAGCTCACAGGACCTTAACAATATCGACCGTGCGGATGTACAGTCGGCTCTGGCGCCTATTCTGGATTATGCGAACGTGGCCGACCTTGTGGCTGATGGCGGTTATATCCTGCCGGAAACCCCGGCGCCTCCGCCATTGACTATTATCCCCGGGGACCGGGGGGTAAGCGTTACCTGGAGTGATATCAATATCCATACTCCGGATGCCTACTACAGTTTCCTGCAGCAGCACCCCGAGCTGGATCCGGACGGTATCTACCGGGAGTACGACTTCGAGGGCTACAGGCTTTACCGGAGTTTCGTCGGCCCCTCGGACTCCCACTCCGAGCTGATTTTCCAGTGCAGCAAATCCGCCGGCGATCTCACCTTTTACTATATAGATCTCTATACCAAAGATGAGCCGCTCAACCGCATGCGGAATGGGATGAAGGTCTGGTACGCCGTGGTGCCTTACGACTATAACGTCGATCCGGTTAGCGGTGAATCGTTCAGCCTGCCTGATCCCACCAGCGGCAAGCTCTGGAACAGGCCCGGCGGCGGGCTCTATACGGTCGAGCCCCGGAGCGAGGCCAATGAATTCAGGAGCGCCAGCCTGACCGGCTCCTCTTATGTGGGTCCGGCGACACAGACGGACGCTTTTGCCGAGCTCTCAGGCGATGGCACCGGGAAGCTGACCGAGATGCCCAAATTCCTTCAGCCCCAGCTCGATTTCACGTTCGAGGTGGTGAATAACGAGAGGATCACCCAGGATATAACGTGTTACGTAGCCTGCACCGGGATTGAAGTCGACTGGGGATGCTCTTACTGGGCCTTCCCGCAGAGAGTAGTCTCTCTATTGGACGTGAACAGCAATGCGATGTCTACGGCCTCTCCGTTTCTAACCCGGGATGCAGCAGTAGAACAAATCCTGACTAACGCCCCGGACGCTAGCGGGGTCAACTATGCTGTCCATATGTTATACGATCGCAGCGATATCCCGACCGGCAACAGGGACTATGCCCCAGTCTACATAGACTTCGATACCGGCGGCTACACCGGAGCATCGGTGGCCAATCAGTTCGGAAGCTGCGTAGGTACCCGCATTGGCACCGGCCCCTCGATCGGGTCTTATATCCGGACAGGAGTGTTCGAGTTGACCTGGAAGTCTGCCGGAGGCGGCTTGAGTATTGATGTCACTGATAAGCTCCGCGGGGAAACGGTTCCCTTCAGCCCGTATCGTGAGGACAAGGCCTGGGGATTCATGCCCGGCGGCACTTATATGGATTTCTTTGATGAGGTAAAAGCCGGTGTGTCCAAGTCGGAGCGGGCCAACCTGATGCTGGAAACGATTCCAGCCGACAACACGGACGAGTTTGCAATTTCTATCAATGGTATAGTGTGGGCATTTACGGATATAACCGCTATGCCTTCGTCCGGGACAGTGATGACTGTCACCAATTGTTTCGGCGAATGGAACGGCGACCAGACCGTGTTCACCCAGTATTGTGATGCGCCTTATCTGGGGGACAAGTGGGAGATCAAGATCAAGGCCATGTCCTTGAATCCAGATGACATCGACCTGACCAAGGTCATGGTGGTGCCGAATCCTTACATGGCCTCATCATTTCTGGACCTGTCGCCTGATTCCAGGAGAATCGAGTTCGTCAACCTGCCGAGCCGGTGTACTATCTGTATTTACTCCTTGGGCGGGCACCTGGTGAATGTGCTCAATCACATTGGCGCCAACCGCTTTGGCTGGGGTAATTACACTGACTGGGACCGTCTGGATACGAACAACAATCCCATGCAGTTGGCCGGATATGACAACCATAGCGGTTCGGAGCCATGGAACCTGAGGAACCGTTTCGGCACGACAGTAGCCAGCGGCCTGTACTTTTATGTTGTGACGGACGATCGGGGAAAAACCTATACCGGCAGGTTCTATATCATCAACTGAGCCTGGAAGGGATTATTTTAAATTAACCGGTATTGAATATTTTCCTCAATGAATAACTGGAGGTAGTCTATGTTAGCGAAAACGGCCACAAGAGCCTTGTTAATCGTTGGCCTGCTCCTGTCGTTCGTCACACTCCCACTGCTGGGACAGGGAGTCGCGCGGCAGCAGTACAGCGGCCTGGATAAGTATCTCACGCAGGGGATTCCTGCGGGTGCTTCTTTTGTGGGAGTGCGGGCAGCGGAATTCCTTGAGATTCCGGTTGGCGCCCGCGGGATCGCCATGGGGAGCGCTTACACGGCCGCGGCCGACGATATTACAGCAATCTGGTGGAATCCTGCTGGACTGGGATTTCTCGAAAACAGGGAAGTTATGGTCACTGTAGTTGATTATACCATGGACCTGTCTTACAACTTCGGCGCGGCCGCAGTGCCGCTGGGTGATGGCAGTGTGGTTGTGGGTGGATTTTTCGGGTACCTGGATATTCCGGAAATGGAAATGACCACTATTACTTCTCCGATGGGCACAGGGCGTACTTTCAACGCCTATGATATGCAGATGGGCGGCTCGTTAGCTTACACCTTCTCGGACCGCTTTATCGGAGGACTGAGCCTCAAGTACGTCCACCAGGACATGTTGGGCAACATCGGCGGCAGCGCTTTCGCCATCGATGCCGGGGCGATTTACCATACCGAGTTTATGGGCCGGGGGATCAAGTTTGCCTTTGCCATCCAGAACCTGGGGACCAACATCACCATGCGCGGACCCAACCTGCTGTATGAAGTAGGGCCTGAGTCATATGGTGATGATTATCCTTCCGGATACGGGGATTATACTACCAGTCGGACGTCTACTTCCCGCCGGGCGGACCGCTGGATGTCCCGCCAGACCCACACTTACCGCCTGCCGTCAGTGGTGAAGCTTGCGGTTTCCTACAATCTTCTCACCAGCGAAAGCGCCAACTGGCTGGCGTCAGGCGAGATCTGGCGCAACAGCAGCACTCCTATCAGCTACGCGACCGGTACCGAGCTGAACTACAACTTCACTCCGTACATGTCCGCAGCGCTGCGCATGGGTTGGCTGATCCAGACCGACGAGTTCACCAAGTCCTCTGATGATTATGGATATGCTTACCTGTATGATGATCCCACTTGGCGCGGTATCAGCTTCGGCGGTGGAATCAAGCGGGACATCGCGGGAAAGACGATCGAGTTCAACTATGCTTACCGCAACAAAGGCAGGCTGTCCGCAGACAACTTTTTCACGGTCAAGTTCGGGTTCTAAAGACTAGGAGCCTTTAGAACTGCTGGCAGATCTCCCGGTTCGGCTTTTTGCCGGGCCGGGAGATCTTTTTTTTCTGGCTGTAATACTGTTTTACTACAGAAATAGAGCTGGTATCAATCAAGAGCAGGTTATTAAATCCCCCTGGGATCCCCCTTTTTCGAAGGGGGAGGGCGGCTTCCCCCCTTTACCAAAAGGGGGCAGGGGGGATTTGATCGGAATAATGACCTTTGAATCCTCTATGGCTGTGTCTTTCTCTTTCCGGCAAGCTCTTCACGCAGGGGCTGGATAAAATTCTGCTCGAGATATTTTGTCTGACCGGGATCCAACCGGGCCAGGATGAGGAAATGCTCCAGCGCTTCGGCATGGCGCTTGGGATCTTTTAGAAAGAGGTTTGCCAGGGCAGAATGGGCTTTCAAATCATCCGGGTTTTCTGTCAGTACAATCCCGAAATGCTTTTCAGCCTGGTCGTTCCTGCCGGATTCAGCAAACAATTGTCCAAGCTGGAAATTTATCACAACATTCCTGGGGTTCACCTCGAGAGCCCGCTTGAAATATTCTTCGGCCAGGCCATGATTTCCCTCTTCGCTCTCGAGCAGACCCAGGTTGTATAGGGTTTCAAAGTGGCCGGGGATTAAATCCAGCAGCTTGCAATAATAGTATTTTGCCATCCCGGTCTTTCCTAATCTGTGGTTGATCAGACCTAGCATCTGGCAGGCGGTTTCATCGGAACGGTGACCTCGCAGGATGCGGGTATACAGCCCGGCAGCTTCCTCGAGCCTGTCCATCCGGTAATAAATATCCGCGTCGATCAACAGGGGAGCAGAATGGCGGGCGCGATATTTAAGTGCCTGTCGGAAAGATGTGTTTGCCTCCTCGGTTTTCCCTGACCGGGAATAAGCCAACCCCAGATTGTAGTGCCAGAGCTTTGGGTCTTTCTCAATATTGCGGACCCGCTTCAGGCACTCGACGGCCCTGTCTGGTAAGTCATTGTCCAGAAAAAATTCGGCTGTCCGCAGGCTTGCATCGAGGTCACCGGGCTTGAGTTTCAGGTATTTTTCAAGTTCCAGGTAAGCCCGGTTGGGCCTGGCTGTCCACTGGTAAACCACCGCCTTTTCATAAAACGACTCTGCGCTCTTCAAGCTGTCAAGGCGGGCCAGGATTTCCTCAACAACCCGGGGATACTGGAAAAGAGCGAAAAGTCTTACCCCATCCACCTCGAGTCCTGCCACTGGAACGCCCCTGTGGAAGATCACCCAGTCCAGGTCTGTAAACATCCCCTGTCTATTGTATTGCAGGATATAATCGAATCGCTCATTGTTAAACTTAAGCGATGGCTTGATTTTCCCTAAACATTGAAGAAATTGGAAATGGGGGTTGTTCATGGTAAAGACACCAGCCGAGTCCGGCAGTGTGCGGTTGATCAAGGCACAGGCTGTATCATTGAAAGGCTCCCACATGTATGTAGTCTCCATTTCCAGTTCTTGCGCCCCGGAAACACCTCCGGCAAGGGAATTAAAGTAGGATAGTTCGTATGGGTGCACCCGGGCCAGGACTATTGCGGAAGGCGCCAGCAACGCGCCCAGCAGCAACCAGGCGCTCACGGACTCGCGGAACCGTTGCCCGGCTCCTGGTATTCGAGCGAGAATCCGTGTCAGGTCCCGGGAGATGAAATCCTTGTATCCCCGGGCGGAAATGACTGCCAGGAATGCAAACGAGGGAAGGAACAGCCGGACCCCATCGTGCCCCGGGGAACTGGGGAGCATCATCACGAACATCAGGCCCAGCCAGTGCAGCAGGATATGGGTCATCCAGGGATCGGCCAGGGGATGGCGCGCGGTACGCCAGAGGCCGTAGATAAAACCCACCAGTACCAGCGGCTCTACCGTAAACAGGGTCAGGATAAAACTGTGATGCCAGGGTAGATAAAAGTAGTACTGAGTACCCAGATAGTAAGTGGGGATGCAGAGATAGTCCGAGCGGTTTGCACTGTCGACCAGGTAGAAATATAGGCGCTCCAGGGTGCTGTGCCACCACTGGGGATTCAGTCCGACCATGACCAGGGGGCTGACCACAAGGGCAATTCCCAGCGGCCAGGCGGCCTGGGAAAAACGCCGGTTCAACAACACGTACATTGCCAGAGGAAGCGGAATGACCAGGGCGGTGAACTTGGTGGCCAGAGCCAGACCATAGATCAGGGCAAAAAAGAGCGCCCAGCGGCGGGACTCGAGCGCCCGGTGGAAGCTCACTGCCGAGGCGAACCACAACAGGGTCAGGGGCATGTCAGTACACCCGAAGTGCGCATGGGCGAAAACTCTGGGCATCAAAGCGAAAGCTCCGGCAGCCCATAGTCCCGCGGGCATACCATAGCGGCGGCAGACAGTCAGGAAAAGAAGGGCCACCAGTATGGAGAACATTATCGCCGGGGCCATGCGGTAAGCTCCGATGGGCCCCAGCCAGCGCTGGAAAAGAACCAATGTCAAAGAGCTGCATAGTTTGTAGAACGGAGGATGAACATTGAAAATAGGCTGGTAGCTCCAGTAGCGGTCTATGACCTCAGGGCTGAACGGAGCGCTCCAGCGCCCGGCTGAAAAATCCTCGAATGCCTGCCTGAACCAGGCTATCTCCTGCAGGCAGGAATTGTAATAATTGGGCTCATCGCAGTTAAGACCCAGGCTGTCGCTGGTGCATGCAACTGCAAACAGGGCGGCAAAGCCAACTGCAATAGAAATCAGGCCGATATGAAGCCTGGACCGCGAGTTAATTTTTTTTTCCTGGGATGTCATAGCAAGTTACAATTGTCCGGGGCCGAAGGTTTACATCCGGTTCTTAGAGCGGCCTCCCAAAATGGCTCTTAAGCAAAATTTGCGGGTTCACTGTGGTTCTGGTGGAGTTCCGGGTTCATAATATAAAGCTGCTTGCAAATGATCGACTGGTTTCAACCCACATGTTTTTTTTCATGGTCAGTTTTGCAGCCAGGACAACTCAGCAGAGTCCAATTCCCGGCCCTGACAGACGATTTTCTTTTCCATAACGGACAATCTGCCATAGACCGGCAAGTAAGCTTAGAAAAAATCAAAATCTATGTCAAGGCAATTATCGTATCGCTGTTTTTTCTTTTGTGGCTCTCCCCGGCTTTTCGACTCGCTACTATGAAAATACATATCTAATCTAATTGGTCGAATATCTTGGTTTAAATAATGACCAATGAATGGACACAGCATGCTGTGTCCCTACAGATCTATATATTTTCGTTTCTTTCCGGGCGACGCGCAGCGCCATGAATGGCTGGCTTAGAAATGGTCGGATAGATGTGCAACATGTGTCAGCAGACTATTTGAACCGGCCTCGATGGTTATCGTCCAGCAGGGCCTTTTTTGCCATTTGCGCAATGAATGGTGATTGTTCTGCTGGTTTTTTCAGGCCAGATATGCCTCTTTTTTTTTAATCGAAAAGAATTTACCGCAGCTTGCTGCGGGGTAAACGGCCCCTTAAGCCAACCGTAGTGGCGACCGGCGGTCGCCCGGGGGGCGGGGGTGAAAATAATCATTACCAACCTTATGATACCTCGCGGCTTACCGCGGGGTAGTTCATTTGTTTTGACCAAGAGAACAGTTGAAAGAGAATAAAAAGGCTGTCCCTTTCGAGACAGCCCTTTTTTCTTGCAACTTAGTACTGTAACTCAAAAATACGGTGACGTATTTTTTCCAGCAACGCTGTGCGGACTCGTAGGGGCGACCGGCGGTCGCCCGAACAGGGCGAGGCATGCCTCGCCACTACGTTTACTAAATTTGTAAATTGGTTTAAAACAATACGCTACACTATT
>DATKXY010000284.1:0-12200 GCA_035528795.1 archaeon
ATCCGCAGTCTGGTTGTAATATCCAAGAAACACGTATGGCGCACCCAGCGCTTTTTCCAGGAGCGGCCGTTCTATTACTTTTTCGGCGAATGTTTTGAAATTCCCTTCCGGCTTGACATACCGGTCCCGATAAATTTTGCACAACTCAGGGTAGCCGCTGCCGTGAGCGAAACGGTAGACCATCTTGCGCTCATAGCGCAGGCTTTTCAGCGATCTGTAAAATCTGGGCGTAATCTCAGGTTCCTTTCCCTTTTCCTTATAGATCGTAACCGCGGCGTCATCCGGGGTTTGATAGACGCACATCAGCCAGCTATTACCGCTGTTGACCAGATAAAAAGGCATGGAAAGTCCCACTACGCGCTTGTATACCCGGAAATGCTGGATAAAGGAGGCTTGAATGTCACGCTGCCAGGTAATGCCCTGGAGGTAAGGAATATAAAAAGCGGTAATCTCTCCGCTTTCCGGGCGGCAAGCTCCCGGAGCCTCAATGTCTGTTACCACCTGATCTCCAACCGTGTCCGCAGAAACGACAACCTCTATCTCCGGTGCATCTTCAAGCAGCCTGAAGCCAACCCTGAAACCAGTTCCGTTTACCTTGTAACCGTAGACCAGGCTCAAAGGCGAGGGGCGCTCGATTGCTTGAAGCATAGGCCCTGGACTATTCCAAGAGGGGTTTTCATCCATGCCGAAATCGATAGACCATTCCTGAACAAAATAGCCCGGTGGATTAGTTGCAGCACGCAATCCTCGATCCAGGTTGAAATGCCAGGCCTGGCCACCTTCTAAAGACGTGACAGTAAGACTCTGGCCTGCCCAGTCGAGATTCAGGTATCCGGTCTTGAGAGAACCGCGTGTATTGTCAGATTTATGGGAGCACGCAGCCGAAAAAAGAATTGAAAGCAAGCATATATATTTTAGATTTAAGCACTTAAGCATTTTGCACCTCTTTAATGATTGAATATTTCGCTGAATTATCTTTTAGCCTTAATACCGTTCACTTAAAGCGACAACACTCTCTTTTTGTCACCCCCGCTTGCGCGGGAATGACATCGTTTGCCTTTCCCGCCTAAAGTAAACAACATTGCTTTTAGCCTGGATTATTCGCAAAAATTCCGAGCCATCGCTGCCTGGAGGGAAACTGATGTATTTTCCGGCGCCCCGGCTATTTCCCCATGCCCTCTGTGGATTTGTCTGTCAGATAAAGAACAGCATCGTTATTGAATGGGGGTGTAAATGAGCGGCTGCCTTCGCCAGAGGTAAATGTCCCTGTGGCAGCGACCGTGTCGCTTACCGGATTGAACCATTCGAAATTATATTTGCCGGCCTGAAGGGTCACGGTAAAGGCTGCGCCTGCCTCGGGCTGATAGACCAGATACTGATGGCCGGGCTCGGCCAGGCAGTAGCTGGTCGATGACAGGCCGTTCTGAGGGGTTGCATCTGCCAGGTTCATCTTCTCGGCATATCTCCGTGTGTATCCCATGTTTTGCCTTATAGTATCCCAATAAGGGTCAGGCTTTCCAGCCTGCGGGCTGTTGCGTGTCAAGACATACCAAGGCGTGGGATCAATGTATGGATCCATGAACATGGTCTGATTACCGCGCGTAAAATTCTTCCAGACCCAGGCGCGCTGGCTCCCGAGACCTGCTTTCTGGAGCGCGATGTAATAGAATGAATGGTCAGTATCGTTCAGGATGACCTTGCTGCCGTCAGCCGCAGGCGGGTCGGTCTGAAAGCCTCCTTCCCCGTTCGGCGAGATCCAATCCGCAGGACTGTTGAACAGCATGGAGTTTTTCCCGTCAGGCCACTGGACTGTCATGCCCACCATATGCTGTTTGGGTTTCCCGGACTCGTATTTCTTAATGAAATCGATCATGTGATACTGCCAGGCGATATCCTCCGCTGTGCCGTTGTCTTCATTAGTTATCTCGTAGAGGACATTGTCCAGGTCGTTGACCATGTCAATGACTTTCCGCACATAGGCCTCCTGAAAGGCCGTTAACGCAGGAATTGCAAGGCTGTGCGCTTCCAGGCCCTTGCCGTCGTTGTCAGGATCCCCGTCAATCTTGTTGATGTTGTTCGCCGCGTTTAAGGGGTGCCCTTTCCAGGGATTGTCATGTCCCTTGTCCAGGATGCTGAAACCTTGGAAGAGCATGACGATGACATACATCCCGCTGTCGCGCGCGGCAATGACCCTGCTGCGCAGCCTGTCAAAATAGACCGGATTGAATTTGTTCAAATCGAATCTGGGCTTGCCGTCCAGGGCATTACCCGGGCCTGAACGCAAATAGGGCATGGGGTCATGCTGGTAAGTGATTTTACCAGTGGAATCAAAGGAGGCGGCGTTTTCCCAGGCCCACAGCCGGAAGCAGTTGTGATTACGGGCCTTTAAAAAGCTTAAGTAATTACCGAAATCAACAGCAGGAGTGGGATGGGACTGCAGGCGGTTGATTTCCACCAGGTTGTTCCAGGTATGCGACCCTGTCAGGAAAACAGCTTTGCCGCTGCCATCGGTAAAATAGCGCGGGTTGACGGAAAGGATTTTTAGCGGCCCCTTGGCCGAAGCTGCAAAAGACGCTGCCGCAAGGATTAATAAAGCCGCAAAGGTTAAAATAGAGAAGAGCCTGATACGCATGTGACCTGCCCCCGATGTTTTTACAGCCTTTTGTGTCAGTCAGACAGCCCTTTTTGTGAGATCGAGCAGTGCGGACCAGAACAATAACGGACTTATCGCCGCATCTCCGGCAGGATTGCTTTAGGGCCGGCGCGCAATAGCCCGAAGCACTATCCGGTCTGATATGATTATACTCACGCCGCCGTCGCTCTACAAGCACTTTCGCTTCCAATAATTTATCGAACACTTCCCGGTTCGACAAATTATCCGCGGTCCTCCGTTGAATGATTCTGGATAGGCTTTTTCCCACGGGCAGAACAAGATTGTGACGTATTATAATAATACCGATTCGGATAATTTTATTGGTAGGGGCGGGTTTCAAACCCGCCCTTAATGCGCAGGATCTACGACAGTTAAAGAAACCAATGGCCGGGGATAAAACAAACCTTTATCACCGTCATTCGATTCGCCTGAAAGGTTACGATTATTCACAGCCAGGAGGGCGGGTTTGAAACCCGCCCCTACCTCAAAACCGCCTGAATTGCCCGAAATAGTTCGGGCGTTCAAAACATTCTCCAACCGCCGAATAAACCAGATCCGTGGAACTACCGGCGCGCCATTTTGGCCACACGGTTATTACGAACACGTAATCAGAAATGAAAGTGAACTCAAAACTGTATACGGCAATACATCATACGGAATTTTTCTCGCTGGTCTCTGGACCGTGAGAACTATAAACGTAAACGTAAGGATAAAATAGAAGATTGGTTTTACCATGGGGAATAAAATTCATTCTTTCTGCCCGAAGGAGATATTTGTAAGTCATAAGAGCGAGTTATACCAGCCAGAGGGAGACCGCTTAGTTGCCTATACGGATTCGTGAAATATGAATAAAATACGTCCCCGAACTTTCGAACTCTAGCACTAAGGGATATGCTGCCCCAAGCATATTTTCATGTAGTGGGTTACTTTTACAGGTGGCGCTCACAGTGTTGTTTTGCGGCTTTTTGGCGGCGATACCGAAGAATACTTTCAATCTGATCCGGCAAATTGCGGCCCCGGCGAGACTATTTTGCGACTTTTCTGAGAGAGACGACGATAGATTCTTAAACATTTCAAATTGAGAGATTATCTCTCACAATTTTCTAACTGACTGATAAATAAAGTGTTCCAGGCTCAGAGGCACAAAGGGACATAGAGAACTTGAAGATCCACGAAGAAAGGCGAAAATTGAACGACTGTTTTTGGCATTTAACCTGATAATTTCATAATAAACAGTTACAATAACTTCGTGCCTTTGCCACTTTGTGCCTGAAAGCTTAAATTTTGCGAATGACTTGTTTTATATAGGATATACCTGAAAATTTCAAATATCTTTGGCTAGAATTTATACCTCTCCTGATAACTGGCGATCGCCTTTTCCAGATCGGCTTTATTTTCCAAAAAAGGGACATGGCCAACATCACTTCCCCAAAGCATCATGTTTGGAAAGTTTACGCCTTTATAATGTTCCGGCCCAACAAACCAATCTGTTTTCCCGTAAAAGAACAGCACAGGCATTTTCATATCCGGAGTCACTTTTTTAAAATCTACCCAATAATCTTTTATTGACATGGCAATTTTTTCTAAATCTTTATTCCAGTCAGGCACCTCATCAAAAGAAGCATCCATAATCTCTTTGTTCTTTTTGGAGGCATATCCCATTTTCCAGAAAAGATCCTTCTCTCTCAGTGCCCCATAAAGCTTTTGTAACCGATCATCTAAAGGGATTGATTTATCGGTATAAGGTATTGTATCTGTAATATTGAGGAATTCACAGGCTTTTTGAATCCAGTCGCTGCTGCCGAGTTCATTTAAATTCAAACCGCAATTGATCATGATCATCCCTTTGATGGCCAGAGGATAACGCTGGGCATAACCCATCTGTAAGATTCCTCCAAAAGAATGGCCCATAATAATCCATTGCTGGATACCTAAAGCTGTTCTTACTTCTTCAAAATCCTTAACCATTCTTTCCATAGTGTAATTACTGTCTTTCGGACTTGTAGAGCGGCTCACTCCCCTTTGATCCAAATAGATCATTTGAAAATGCTGCTCCAGCATATCACCGGAGAACTTTTCCAGCCAATGACTTCCGGAGCCAGGGCCGCCATGAATGTATAAACAGGGCGTTCCTTTACCTTTCACTTTGAAAAATAAGTTGACCCCGTCAGAAGTGATAATATGTCTACCCGGCGTCTGTGACAATATCGGCTTATCATTCTGGCCGAAGAGAAAATCCGCTGCAGCAAGGCAGAGCAAGAGAGAAAAAACGCATTTGAACATTAGATTACTCCAGGCATTTAGTTGTTTAAATTATTAGTGTATTGTTAAATAGCTTAATATCTTACTAAGACGCCGAATTAAGAGAATTGGTTTCAACTCGGTTCTCAGATCTTTTTCTTGGAGTGTCATCCGACCCCTGAAAACAAGTCCGTGAATTTTGAGAGAAAATCTCCTTTCAAAACTGTTGCGAGAGATAAATAACTTACAAAAAACATCCAAGCCTTTTGGGATTATTATTAAAGACAGAATCAATCTTAAAATCAAAAAAGGGGCTGCCGTCACTGGCAAACCCTTTCTATTATGGCGGGCTGTGCGAGACGAGTTTAGAACTTATATGATTGAGTCAGCCTGATATTTTGCCATTTTCACAATTCCCATGACCTCTTAAAAATCAGCCCAAAAGCGCGTGGATGCTGCATCTCAGCCTTTTGGGTATGATGTTATAGATTAACACCAAGGTCATGATTGCACACCAATTCTGACACAATCTGACACGCTCATTCAATCTCGCCTTCTGTGTAATTCGTAAAAAATATCCCGCTTACCCCCTTGACAATCTTATAATAGAAAATGTAATATATTTTATAAGCGTGTTTAAATTTTAATAATTTCTTACGAATGAGAAAGAAAAAGCAGGGTAATAATATTATAACTGCTTGGTATATTTAGACTTCGTAGGGGCGGTTCATGAACCGCCTCTACACACCGCAAGGGAAATTATAGGTTTATGTCGTTTTTTTCAACGCACTTTTATAAACGCTATAATTTTTTAATTAAATCTGCAAAAGACGAAAGTTTTCAGTTAAAAATAGAAAAATAATCTTTATCTGTTTCAATTTTGATATTGTGAATATCGATTAATATCCTTATCGACCGAGAGCGGTTTCTCCCTGTAAAATATGGAGGACTTATGGCAATCCGGCGCTATGCAATCATGCTGCTGTATTCAATTCTTCTACTTAATGCGCCGCAAGCAGCAGCGGAAACGCATGTGAGCGGTGGAATTTTTGCAGATGCAACCTGGACTGTGGCTAATAGCCCTTATATAGTGGATAGTAATATAGTTGTCTTTCCTGGCTGCACCCTGACCATTGAGCCCGGGGTCACCGTCAAGTTTAAAGATACGACCTCGCTTGAGGTCAGAGGCAAGCTGTATGCGGTTGGCCGCCAAGCTAACCATATAGTGTTTACCTCTTTCTCATCCAGTCCTGTTGCCGGAAGCTGGTATGGCGTTTGGGGCGGCGAGGAAATAATACAATACTGCGAATTTTTCTATGCGCAAAATGCATTGCAAGGTGGAAGTAATACATCTATTAATAATTGCAAGTTTGTCCAAAACATAAATGCCTTATCAAACGGCACTGCCGTCAGTTGTATTTTTGAAAATAATAGCATCGCTATGAACGGCAATGCAGCTTATAATTGTACCTTCACTAACAACGTATATGGTTGCAACGCAGTGAATATTTACAATTGCACCTTTACCGGCCAAACAGGAAATGCAGTAAATGGTGCCTCCTCTGTGGAAAATTGTACCATTACGGGTAATAATATTGGAATTGAGGGTCTCGGTAGAGCTACCAACAATTCGATAACCGGAAACGCTATTGGAATCATTTTGTATGGGGGTGTAAGTGGAAATTCTATAAACTTTAACAATATCTATAATAACTCTTTGTATAATATAAAAAACGCAAGCAATTCTAACATAGATCTCTCGAATAACTGGTGGGGGACAACTAACCCCGCCGAAATTGAAGCCAAGATTTATGACGCGAAAGATGACATTTCCTTGGGGTTGGTTTCCTATGTGCCTTTTTTAACGCATACGGCAACAGGTGCTGATACTACTTCCCGATTGAAATTTAAATTTTATTCAAATGGGTTCTGGAGCAGCCCGGCTGTTGGCAATGACGGCACAATCTATTTTGTTGCGGAAAAAGATTTATACGCTATCAGTCCCAACGGTATCCTTAAATGGAAATATTCTAATTCAGATTTTTGGGATGGTTACTCCATGTGTATTGGCAGCGATGGAACAATCTATCATAGTAGTGGACTTCAATCTACAGCATCACATCTGATTGCTATCTCACCAGAAGGTTTTTTAAAATGGGACTGCCAAATAGAGGGATATGCTTATTCATTCATGCCCGCCATCGGTAGTGACGGGACAATTTATTTTAATGTAACTTCTTCTATATATGCTGTCGGACCTAATGGGACTCTTAAGTGGAGTTCTCAACTGGATGATTATTATTTATCACCTGTATCAATTGGCGGAGATGGTACTGTTTATATACGTGGTTCGCAATATTTATTCGCATTCGACCCATCCGGCCTCCTGAAATGGAAGCTGATTGTGTTAAACTATGGCATTAGTGACGTAAGACCCTCTATTGCAATTAGTAAAGACGGGATTATTTATATTATAGGCGTGGATAATTATAAAGAATATCTTGCTGCTGTAACCCCCGCAGGAAAACAGCAATGGATTTATTGGACCGAAACATACATATCAGATGTATTATCCTTAAGCCACATATCTTCTCCTACCATAGACAGTGCTGGAACTATTTATTTTGGAGGCAGAGGACACCTGTATGCTGTTGCACCCACAGGCGCCCTTAAATGGACCTACCCAGTAGAAGACTATCGGCATTTATATTCACCTGTCATCGGCAGTGATGGTACTATTTATTTTGTAACAGACTCGCTCGGCTCGGAGAAAAACAGTCGTTTTTATGCCCTAGGCCCGGACCGTACCCTGAAATGGAGTTTCCAAGCCGATAATTTGTCTTTGCCCGTTATTGCAAACGATGGCACTGTATATTTTACCGGAAATAAGAATTCAATTTCGTATTTATATGCTTTTGAAAGTGGCACCGGTGCCGGGCTGATGGACAGCCCCTGGCCCAAATGGGGTCATGACCTGCAAAATACCGGCAGGTACGGAGCAGTTATTGTTAACATTATTCCGGGAGATGTTGACAGCAACGGCAAGGTGGACATTTTCGATCTTCTGGGGCTTTTAAAGAGCATGGGCAAAGGCAGCACTGATAAAAGCGCGGATGTGAACTCGGACGGCAAGTTGAATATCTTCGACCTTCTGGCCCTTTTGAAAATCTTGAGCGAAGGTTGATCTTTATTCTCTCCGGGATGTATGTCGTAAGAATAGGTTGGACAGTTGACATTCAAAATTAATGTGTAGTTATCAGTAATTGCAACTGCTTTTTCAATCCTCCATTTCCAGGGTAAAAAAACCTTCTGGATTTCAGCGTCTCATGTTTGACCATATCCCTCAGCGATATCCTTGTTTGCCTTTAATACGGAAAACATTATCGGGTTTTAGATTAGGACCTTCTGTTTGATATGCAGGAGGCCAACAAGGTTTCGACCAATAATCAACCATAGCTTTTTGGTTATATGGTCTGTCACAAACTGCCACAGGATGACCTCCGGCCTCGAGGGACGAGGGTCATTATTGTCTTACCAAAATAAAAAAGGGCTTGCCGTTTCCAGCAAACCCTTGTTATAAATGGCGGGCCCGGCCGGACTATTTTAAAACTTGCTCAGAAATTTTGTGAATGAAATGTTCGATCAGATAATTGGCATATTATCATTCAGGAGGGTTCTGACACCCGAATCCTTTTATTATCAGCCTCACAGTTTATCAAGGGGCAGGCCAGGATTGCTCTCAAAAATAGTATAAGAGTGTCACGGCTTTACTGGTTCACGCCATTATTGCCAGACCTTGCTTTACTGCTGATCCTATTTCAACAGAACCATTTTCCGGGTTTTGGCGAACTTTCCGGCTTGTATCCGGTAAAGGTAAACACCGCTTGGGAGTTGGTGTCCTGTTTCATCTGTACCGTCCCAGAAGACGCTGTAAATGCCCGCGTTACGCACTTCATCCACCAGGATGCGCAATAGACGGCCTCGAAGGTCGTAGATCATAATCCGCACCAGTTCTGTCGAGCCTTTCGGGAGAGAAAAATAAATTGTCGTTGACGGATTAAAAGGGTTCGGAAAGTTCTGGGACAGAGAGAATGTTTCAGGCAGGATAGAGCTGTTTGAATAAATCCCGGACATGTTACCTGTCGGACTCTCCAAGCTGGCCGTCTCTCCTGTGGAGAGGGTCAGAAAAACCTTCTCGATCTCTAAAGGGCAAAAGCCAGCGCCTTCCGGTGTATCTTCCGGCCTGAAAATAATGTTTATCAGGCTTTTTTTATCTGCTGTCGGTTGAATCGAGCTGTTTGGCAACTCGGTAATTCCTACGCCCCAATGGCCGATAACCTCTTTTGCGATAAAGAGCACGTCCTTGCTCCAGATATCACCTTTATTAACAGAGACAATTTCCGCTCCATGGCGCGCCTCGACAGCGAATGACAGGCCCCTGACCCTCTCAATACCGCAAGGATCGAGATTCAGTCTCAACTGATAGAGGCGCTCAGCCTCTTCTCCGGTATTCACAATATCAAGGAAAGGAGTGACTTCTGCTCTTAACATATCACCGCTCGGCACGGCTGCTTGTCTGCCCGGTGTCTCATGCGCTGATGCCAGCAGGGTATGGCTTTTGTGGATATTCAGGATGATCGGGAAAATATCCTCCTGATCCAGGACACCATCGCCATTGCAGTCCAGATAAGTCAGGGAATCAGGATCCCATGGCTCGGCGGATTGGCAGGTCCACTTAGAGCTGGAGTGAGACCTGGGAGGCCCCTTTTTGCCGATGTTCGAAACCAGGGCCAGAATATCTGCGATGTCCACATAGCCGTTGTTGTCCGTATCACCAGGCCAGACACACAGGGTGACTGAAAAAAACCTGCCTGTATTCCAGTAATCCCGGGATTTTTTAGGCCAGAGACTTTGGGCCAGGCCGGAGTCTGAGCTGCTGGAGATAGCATAGAAATAATTGTCGGCTGAACCTAAATAAATTGTCCCGTCATGGTCGATCGCCGGGCTGGACATGACATATTTGCCGGTCTGGTAGCGCCATTTAAGGGTACCGTCCTGGTCCAGAGCATAAAGGAAATTATCTAGTGAAGCTACATAAATTGTACCGTCACTGCCTACGAGCGGCGAGGAAATAACCTGATCCCCGGTCCGGAAGGCCCATTTCAGAGAACCGTCCGGGTTCGCTGCATATATGTAAAAGTCCTCCGAGCCCAAATAGATTGTCCCATCCCTGCCGATTGCCGGTGATGAAATTACGCCCTCACCTGTCAGTGCGCTCCATTTCAGACTGCCATCCGGGTTCAGAACATAAAAATAATTATCTACCGAGCCGAAGTAGATTGTCCCATCCCTGCCGATTGCCGGTGAGCAATATATCTGGTCATCCGTAAGGAAGCGCCATTTCAAATTACCATCCGGGCTCAGTGCGTAGAGATTATGGTCGTTCGAGCCGAAATAGATTGTCCCGTCCCTGGCAATAGACGGTGAAGAGACTATAGCAGAGTCTGTCTCGAATTTCCATTTCAGGTCACCTTCCATATCCAGCGCATAAAAACTGCTGTCTGCCGAGCCGAAATAAATGGTTCCATCGCTGCCGATCGCCGGTGCGGAATATACGGCTCTTCCGGTCTTGAAGCGCCATTTCAGAGCGCCATCCGGGTCCAAAGCATAGAGATGACTGTCTCCCGAGCCAAAATAAATAGTACCCTGGTTGTCTAGCACCGGTGCTGAAACATAAATGTCCCCTGTCCCGAACATCCACTTGAGAGTGCCATCCGGCAGCAGGGCATAAAAATACCTGTCCTGAGAACCGAAATATATAGTATTGTCATCTCCTATTGCAGGCACCATGGACCACCAGAACCGATCACCTGTTCCAAATCTGAATTTCATTCCCCCAGCCATATCAAAAGAGTTTTGAGTACCGATAATGTTGCCGTTATTGTTCATATTGCGCCTGAATTTGGGCCAGATGCTCGAGCTGAGGCCAGAGTTCGTGCCACTGTCAATTGCATATAAGTGAAAATCCATTGAACCGATATAGATTGTCCCATCATTACCGACCGCAGGGGAGCAGGAAACGCAGTCATCAGTCAGTAAGCGCCACTTAAGAGTGCCATCCGGATTCAGCGCATAGACATGTTTGTCATGCGAGCCGAAATAAATCGTTCCATCGCAGCCGATTGCCGGAGAGGAATTCACTAAATCCCCGGTCTGGTATTTCCATTTTCTGACTCCGTCGGGCTGGAAAGCGTAGATGAAATTATCGAATGAGCCGAAATAAACTGTCCCGTCCTCACCAATGGCCGGGGAGGAATTCACATATGCACCGATCCTGGTTTTCCAATTGAGGGTGCCGTCCGGTTTCAGGGCATATAAATGACCGTCTTTGGAGCCGACATAAACAGTGCCGTCATAGCTTATTGCCACAGAGGAATAAACCTCCCCCCCGGTTCTGTATCTCCATTTGAGAGTCCCGTCAGGATTCAAGGCATATACATACCTGTCATCTGAGCCGAAATAAACTGTCCCATCGCCTTCGATTGCCGGCGAAGAAAATATGCTGTTCCAGGTCCGGTATTTCCATTTGAGTGTCCCGTCAGGATTCAGGGCATAAAAGTAGCTATCGGATGAACCCATGTAGATGGTTCCATCTCTGCCGATGGCTGGAGAGCTCCACACATACAGCCCGGTCTTAAATCTCCACTTGAGCGTGCCCTCCGGGTTCAGGGCATACAGATAATGGTCTGCCGATCCGATATAAATTGTGCCGTCATGTCCAATAGCGGCGGAGGATCCAACTGCCCCGCCGGTTTGGTAGCTCCACTTCAGCGTGCCGTCCTCGTTCAGGGCGTACAATTTATTATCATCCGATCCGATATATATCGTTCCATCGTTGCCTAGGGCAGGGGTCATAGGCTCCCAGATCATATCTTCGGTTCCATACCTGAACTTTATCTCTCCTGAAGCAGCAAGCCCGGTTCGGTGATCTCCCAGCCTCGCTTTCCATTTCAAAACTCCGGCAGCAACAGCCGTGGAGCCTTCGGCTGCCATCAGGGTACCCGCCCCATCCGGTCTGCCAACCTGGCTTTTCCACTTTAACTTCCCGCTGTCCAAAGTGGTAGCTGCATATGAAGCTGTAATTGTTAAAGCGAAGAAGACAAAGACCGTGTTGAAGACACGATTAATAGGCATTCTATACTCTGAAAAGATAAGATGAGAGCGCGGAAAGTTGCTTTAAGTGGATTAATACCAAATAAATATTAGTCTATGGATAAATGTTACAGGATTTTAGCACAAATTTGTC
>DATKXY010000285.1:0-16954 GCA_035528795.1 archaeon
CTGCAGCGGGGTATCTTCCAGAGAAGGAAAAATCCCATCAACCAGAAGATAAGCTGGTAAACGATGCTGATAATACTCACAAATTAATCTCCAGTATGAAGTGGGAGTGTCAAACCCTTTTCTGATAGCGAAATGTTATAATGGTTAATAGAAAAAAAACAGCGAAAACTCCGGCAAGTATCAGCAGATCATCTCCAATCGCGTCTATACCCTCACCCAGAACAGCTGTTGCATATACCGCCCGGGCCAAATAATACACCGGATTGATACGGACGATAAACTGAAAATAGTCGGGGATGATCTCAAGGGGGAAAAAACCCCGCCGGTGAACATGAGCACCATGTTTAGAATCTGCGCAATAGCGACCGCCGCTTCCACAGATTGAATGACACCGGCCAGGAAAAATCCCAGTACCGAAAATGCCGCCGTGCCCGCTAAAAACGTTAACAGAAAGGCGAAAGGTGCAGTGGTCAGCTTTATACCGAAAATGAGTATGGCACTAACCGAGAGAAGCGCTATCTGCAGAGCGCCCAGACAAATACGCTGAACCATGAGACTACAGGTGAACTCGAACTTGCCCAGGGGTGAGAAAGCAAAACGTTTGAGAAATCCCAGCTTTCGATAATTGATGATCGTTTGGGGAATGGCAAACAAACCGTTCATCATCAAGGCTATGGCCATAACCCCTGCGAACAGAAAGTAAATATATGACAAACGTTTCCCTTTGTGGCTGACAACCTGCACCTCATATTCAAAGGGCATTCTTCCCCGGAAGAACGGTTTGACTGTTTCCAGGTTGGACCGATCGAGCATGCCGGAAAGCATGGAGACAAAGGGTAAATTTCTTTCTGTTATATAGATCGTGTAATTGTCTTTTTCGGGGAGCTGTAAGATGTAAGCCTGTATCTCTCCCTCGGCCAGCATTTGTATCCCCTTCGGCGGATCAAAAAACTCAACGTCGAGGGATTCGTTTTGTTTGAGAACTCGGTCCAGCAGTTTCGACTCGTTTCCTTGTGAAACGAGGGCCCTGTCCATGCCGATGGTCATATCTTTTGTTTCGAAATTGGTTTGGCTGAAAACAAATCCGAAAAACACGAAAATAAAGACCGGAAAGGCAACCATCCAAAAAATCGCATTCTTTGAACGGGCTTCTTGAAGGATGAACGAAAGCGTCAGACGACCGATAATGCGTAGCCGTCGGGTAATAGGTAACTTGCTCCGCTGCTCAACCATCGAATTGATTCCCGCCTGCCAGCAGATGAAATACGTCTTCAATGGTTGGCCTGTGCACGATCAGTTCGGCGATCTGAATATTTTCCTCATGTATTTCCTTGAACAACTGAGGAAGGTCACGCTCGACGTTGTTGGTCGTGAACAGAAGTGTATTGTTGTTCCAGTATGATCCGGGAATAGCGGTGAAAGAGTCTTTAATATCTCCCGGAATAGGAGAAACAAAACAAATCTGAATCGAATGTTCAATGCCGCTGCTGTTAACGAGACTGGATGGCGTATCAAGTGCCAGAATACGTCCATGGGAGAGAAACGCAATTCGATCGGACAGGGCTTCTGCTTCATCCATATAGTGGGTAGTCAATATGACCGAGCAGCCCTCTGTACGCAAATTTCGAATAATCTCCCAGAAGCTCCTGCGTGCACCGGGATCCAGGCCCACCGTTGGTTCGTCAAGAAAAACAAGCAGCGGATCGTTAATGATGGCTACAGCGATATCCAACCTGCGCTTCTGTCCTGTGGAAAGTGTGCGAATGAGTTTTCCCGATTCGGACTGAAGAGACACACGAGCAAGTGCTTCTTCAGGTTGTAGCCCGCGATTATAAAAGCTACGGTGCAATCGAAGTATTTCTCGTGGGGTGAGATTGTCCATGGGCTGAGACTCCTGGAGAAACACGCCGATAGACTGCTTTACCAAAGGATGAGAGGGCTTTTGTCCAAAAATGGAAAAGCTGCCGGCGTCGTAGCTTCTCAAGCCTTCCAGGATTTCCACAATCGTGGTCTTTCCGGAACCGTTCGGGCCGACAAGTGTCAATACCTCACCCTTATGCACCTCGAAGCTTACATCGCGCAACGCCTGTACAGTTCCATACGATTTGAACAGATTATGAACCTCCACTACGGTCCCTCTCTTTTTTGTTTGGTCGATGTCGACCGGTGTACTGTTCATTCCCAAGAGCTCACTTTAGTAGAGATTTTATTATTTGGTCGGCTGCAGTGTTTCCGGTACGAATAGCCGTGGGCAGACCGGTCGGACTGAACGACCATTAGACGGCCAACTGGCGGGCGGCTTCCAGTCCGACACCTGATGTTGACCCGCTGATGCCCTTGTCTACTATTGACGCCTCTGCGGTCTTCTGCAGCATCCGAGCGTTAACCATGAAATGCGATTCTTCAGGTATTTTCATATCCATAAGATTCGTGTAATGGAGCCGTGTCCACCGAAAGTCCAGGCTGTCCTGGCATTGGATCTCCTTTCCCAGCGTGTCATAGAAAGCTGAACAGGCATGATATCTTTTTTTAGGAAAAATGAAAACAAACAGGAAAAATTCCTTCTTTGACCCAAATAGGCGAGTTGTCCGAGCAGGGGTTACTAACCGATAAATACATAATTATGTTAAGAGCAAGCTGTCATCAATCACGTCTTCAACTTGGGACTGTTTTACGAATACGATAGCTTTGGATGCTGCAAGATTTTCCCGCTTAACACCCCTGGACAACGAGGGTAGCCGACCTTGAGACAGCCGGGAGAAGCAGAAAGAGGAAATATATGAAACTCAAAAAAACGCTGGGGCTGTTTGATATCTACAGTCTTGCCTCCGGGGCAATGATCAGCTCGGGTATTTTCATCCTCCCGGCGGTGGCCTTCGCCAGATCCGGTCCTGCCGTTGTCTACGCCTACCTGCTTGCCGGTTTGGCTGCCCTGCTGGGGATTTTCAATGTGGTAGAACTCAGCACCGCCATGCCCAAAGCTGGAGGTGACTACTTTTATATCACCCGAACGCTGGGCCCACTTGTGGGGACCGTATCCGGAATTCTGAGTTGGGCCGCTTTGAGTCTAAAAAGCTCTTTTGCCATTTTCGGGTTGTCCCAGACGGCCTACATCTTGTTGGGGATACCGCCGATCTTGGTCGCCTGGAGTATCGTCCTGATTTTTATGGTTCTCAACCTGATCGGTGTTGAGATGGCCACCCGCGCCGAAGGTGTGCTGGTTATCTTTCTGCTCGCTTTGATGACGGTCTTTATTGCGGTAGGCTTTCCATCGGTAAAGACACAACGTTTTTCCTCGATGATGTCCAACGGGTTCGGGACGATGCTGTCCACCGCAGGTTTTGTGTTCGTTTCTTTCGGAGGACTGATCAACGTCGTTACCATCTCTGAAGAGGTTAAAAACCCGAAACGAAACCTGCCGCTGGGTATCTTTATTTCGATTGTATCGGTCGTTATATTGTATGTGCTGGTGATCGTTGTGATGATCGGTGTTGTACCGCCGGATCAGCTGGCCAACTCCGCCGCTCCGGTGGCTGACACCGCGGGTATCACCGCCGGCCGGGAGGGATACATCGCTGTAACGATCGCAGCTTTGCTCGCCTTCCTCACCACAACCAACGCCGGGATCCTCTCCGCCTCACGATATCCTCTGGCGCTGGCACGAGACAGACTTCTGCCCCTTTGGACCGGATACGTCTCCAAACGCAGAGGTACGCTTCTGGCCTCTGTACCGCTGACAGGTGTCTTCATCGGTCTTGCTCTGCTGTTGCCGCTCGAACAGCTGGTAAAAGCCGCCTCAAGTGTTGTCCTTACGGCGAATATTCTGGCCGCTGTCAGTGTTATCATTATGCGCTCCAGTGGACTTCCCAGCTACCGCCCCAGTTTTCGAGCGCCTCTATACCCTTATCTGCAGATCCTGGCTGTGGCGGTATTTGCTTTTCTCCTCGTGGACATCGGCTTAGAGGCAATCGAGATCAGCCTCGGTCTGGTTGGATTCGGTGTACTCATATATCTTGTTTACGGTCGCCGGCATTGGCGCCGTGAGTATGCGCTTCTGCATCTTATTGAGCGGGCTACCAATAAGCAGATTACCGGGGATCATCTGGAATCAGAGCTCATTGCGCTGCTCACGAGCGAGAGGAGACCTCTCCGGACCCAGTGGACAAAGTCTTTGCCGCAGGAACTTACCGGGATATTGAGGATCAGATTTCCATTGACCAACTGTTTAAAACAGCAGCTGAAATCCTGGAGAAGCGGTTTCCTTCGGAAGATCTCTTCGCTCTTTTTAAAGAACGGGAGTCCGTGGGCACAACAGCCTTGACGCCGTTTTTCGCCATCCCGCATATCATCGTCCAGGGAGAAGCACCGTTTCACTTGATAGCGATTCGCTGTAGAAAAGGTGTAGTATTTACCGAGGAAAAACCGGCAATCCAGGCTGTCTTTTTCCTAATCGGGACAAAAGACAACAGAACGCTGCACTTGAAAGTCCTATCCGCCCTCGCCCAGATAGTTCAGTCGTCGGAGTTCGAAAAGACCTGGCTCAGTGCTCGGGATCCAAAACATCTCAAGAGCCTGATGCTTAGTGCTCATCGAGGTCGTTTCCATTAATGTTTGCACCGGGGAACACCGAAAAAAGCCGGGGAGAACAAGCATTGATTTTGTTGTCAATTTGCCCTTTCTGCGTATAATACAGATCGGAAGATCATTGTCATGGGAAAGCAGCTGGTTCTTGTCGGCGCCGGACACGCTCATCTAGGCGCTTTTTTACACCTCAATCATTTTGTCCGCTCGGGACACAAGACATTGGTCATCAGCCCCCACCCTCACTACACCTATTCCGGCATGGGCCCCGGCGTGCTTTCGGGTATTTACAAACCTGAACAGGGCCGAGTCAATATCCAACGTCTGGTCGAGCTTAGGGGAGGCTGTTTTATCGCGGACACGGTCGAAGGGGTGGACGTTCGAGAGGGTCGATTGTACCTGAGAAGTGGGCTGAAAGTCGATTACGACATTGTCAGTTTCAATATCGGCAGCCGGGTACCTGTGGATTCCTTTCAACGCCTGGAGGGACAGTGGATCACAGCCAAGCCCATGGACAATTTCCCGGTAGCCCGGAGAGCAATTCTCGAATTGCTGAAAACCAAGGAGAAACCGCGGCTGTTGGTTATCGGCGGTGGTCCGGCAGGGGTCGAAATATCCGGTAACCTGGCCAGACTGATGCGGGACCAAAGAGCTAGCGGTGTTATCAGTATGGTAGCCGGAAAGCGATTGCTGAAAGTATTCCCTCAGCGAACACGAAATCTGGCCGTACGCTCCCTGAGCGCGCGGGGCGTCCGGATATTCGAAGGCCAAAGAGTCACCGCTTTGGAGCCCGGTTGTGCTGTATTGAACGACGGACAACTTTTGGACACTGATTACGCCATATTGGCCTCGGGCGTTCAAATCTCCGACCTCTTTATCAACTCAGGATTGGATGTCGGACCTGCCGGTGGTCTTTTGGTCAATGGTACTCTGCAGGCGGTCGGACACCCGCAGATTTTTGGGGGGGGTGATTGTATCGACTTTTTGCCTGGCCCTTTGACTAAGATCGGAGTAGTGGCGTACCGACAAAATCCTGTTCTGCGGGACAACCTTCAGGCGGCTCTCGAGGGTGAAGCGTTGCGCTGTTTTCGTCCGCGTTCTGTCTATACGCTGATGTTCAATCTCGGTGATAACACGGCCCTCTATATGCGTGGAGTCTTCAGCTGGATCAGCAGATTCAACTTCTTTCTGAAGAACCGTATCGACCGCCGATTTATGACCCGGTACCAATCGGCGGAACGGTCAGTTTAGTCCGGGCTGGGAGGATACGCCCACAGATTGAGCCGGTTCAAATTGGATTTGTTGAAGGGTTTCAAGGTGGCCTTTTCCTGATTGATTCGTGGTTCGGTTTTTGAGTTCAAACGGTCCTGCGGAAAACCAAGCTGCATCTGCGCGAAGACTACAAGAAATTGAAGGCGGCCATCGACGCGTTGGCCCGCATCAACGCTGAGTTGCTTAGAAGCGAGTTTTGAGGATCCGTAACCATTCTCATGTTAATGTTTTTACAGGTGATTCATACTGAATGTAAATAGAAATTGTTGATCTCTAATAAAATTGTCATTGCGCCGCAAGCGAAATAGTTTTAACATCATGTGAGAATTTATAGTTCAGACATTTGCTGTGCTGTGTCCGAATCATTTGCCGAAGTACAAGCATACGATAGTATCAAGGAGGCATTATGATTGCTGCAATAGAAAATGCGAATCAAATTACCGAGTTGTGGACGAAAACTTACAATACACAGGGAAAACCGGATTGGTCGCATATTCTGCCATATTATGCTGATGACATATACTTTAAAGATTCGATACAGGAACTACATGGTATTGATGAATTCACAGAAATGACTGAAAGGTTAGCTAAGAGATCCCAGGAATTGCAAATGGATGTTGTGCAAGCCAGTATGCAAGACAATATCATTTTTATTGAATGGGAAATGACCATTATTTTTAAAAAAAGACCACGCTCCGTTCTGTATGGAGCAAGCCGGCTCATTTTAGACGAGAATGGAAAGATAAAGAAACAGAGGGATTACTATGACCTATGGGGTGATATTTTTGATAATATCCCATTTTTTGTAAAACCTTATCGAAAATTCATGAGAAAAAAGTTTGGTTAGGATAAATGTAAATGAGTCAGCATAATTCACTTTTAACATATTTTAAAGAATACCGTTGGTCCAATATCTTTGCTATGATTCGTAATAGCAAAGCGAAGCCAAAGATATGTACAGAGAATTTTAACAACCGTTATGTACTTATCACCGGTGCTACATCTGGAATCGGCTATTTTACTGCCAGAAAATACGCATCCCAGGGTGCTAATTTAATCTGTATAAACAGAAGCGAAGAAAAATCACAAGCCTTATGCAAAGAGATCAATACTGAGTTTGCTGTGCAATGTGATTATAAAATTGCTGACTTAAGTTGCATGGAAGATGTGCATAAAATAGGCCAAGAGCTTCTAAAACTAAACACCCCTATTGACGTATTCATACATAATGCCGGAGTTTTTAATACGAAGCGGGAAATAACTGTTGACGGCGTTGAAATGGTATTCGCTGTCAACTATCTTTCTTCTTTCGTATTAAACTTTCTGCTCATGGATAAACTAAAATCTCAAAAAAAAGCTCGAATAATATTAGTAAACTCCGAAGGGCACCGTTTTGCAGTTGGGGGGATAAGAATTGACGACTTAAATTGGAATACACGTTCTTATACTGGTTTACGCAGTTATGGTTCTGCTAAAACAGCCCAACTTTTATCGATGATGTTATTCGATGACTGTTTAAAACAAAGTGGGGTGACCATAAACGCGATGCACCCAGGAGCGGTAAAAACCCAATCGGGCAAACACAATGGGCCAATTTATAGATGGTATAAGCGCAACTTTATTGATAAAAACCTTCATTCTCCTGAAATATCAGCGGAAGCCTTATATTATTTGGGCGTCTCAAAAGAGCTTGAAGGATTTAGCGGGAAATTTTTTAATCTGACCACAGAAGAAGAACCAGCACCACCGGCTTTGGACAAAGAAATGGCAAAAAAACTCTGGGATATCAGTTTGGAATTGGGCGGACTACATGAAAAACAATTATGATGTCCTTGTTGTAGGAGGGGGTATGGCAGGACTAACTGCCGCCGCTTACCTGTCTCGTGACGGACTTAAGGTTTTGCTTTTTGAAAAGAATAAAAAATGTGGAGGACTTGTCAGCTCTTTCACGCGCGACGGGTTTCTTTTTGATGCTGGGGTTCGTGCAATAGAAGATGCAGGAATCATCTTGCCGATGTTGAAAGAATTAGAAATCGATCTCGAATTCATTCGAAGCCCAGTTTCTGTTGGAATTGAAAAGGAAATTTTACACATTGATGATGCTGAGAGCCTGAATCGTTACAAAGTATTATTACAGAAATTATATCCCGACATGAAAAAAGACATAGACCATATCCTCACTGTAATACGAAAAGTAATGAAAGATATGGACGTCTTGTATGGTATTGAAAATCCTGTGTTTAAGGATTTAAAAAATGACAAGGAGTACGTTTTTAATACTCTTTTGCCATGGTTATTCAAATTTATTTTTACAGTTCAAAGAATCAACCACATGGATTTTCCTGTCGAAGATTTCTTAAAAAAAATAACAAAAAATACTAGCCTCCGAGACATTATCAGTCAGCATTTTTTTAAAAATACTCCCACTTTTTTTGCCATGAGTTATTTTTCACTATATCTGGATTACCTTTATCCAAAAGGCGGAACAGGAAAATTGCCCAAAGCCCTTGAAAACAAAATTCTGGATTTTGGAGGCCGAATAGTAACTGAATCAGAAATTCGAGAAGTTGTTCCTTCGGACTCTTTCGTAAAGGATAGTAATGGCACTGTGTTTACATACAAGACCCTCATATGGGCGGCTGACCTTAAAACACTATATAGAATAATCAATACCGAGAGCTTAGCAAAAAAGCTTGTCAACAAAATAAATATTCACAGAAGAGAAATACTTTCAAAACGAGGTGGGGACTCCATTTTTACACTGTTCTTGACAGTAGACGAACCACCAGAAGGTTTTAAAAAAATAGCAAACGGACATTTTTTCTATACTCCATCTAAAAAGGGATTAGGTGAAGTACATCGCCTGGAAATCAAGGATTTGCTTCAGAACTGGGCACATACTTCAAAAGAAGACGTTTTGAAATGGTTGAATAAATTTTGTCAATTGAATACATACGAGATTTCCATACCTGCTCTAAAAGATCCTTCGTCTGCCCCGGAAGGCAAAACCGGGCTAATTATTAGTTTGCTTTTTGAATACGATTTAATGAAAAACATAGAAAGCGACAACTGGTACGAGGGATTTAAAAGAGAGGTTGAAAATAGAATGATAAATGTTTTGGCCACTTCTGTTTTTCCGATGTTAAAAGACAAAGTGATCTCACAGTTTTCTTATACTCCCCTAAGTATTGAAAAGAGAATAGCTAGTTCTGAAGGCGCTATTACGGGCTGGTCTTTCGAAGAACCGGTTCCCGTCGTAAACCGCATACAGCATGGCGCCCGCTCTGTAAAAACACCCATCCCGCACGTATTACAGGCCGGTCAATGGGCCTACAGCCCCGCCGGAGTTCCTATGTCGATTCTGACAGGCAAATTAGCTGCTGACCGCGTTTTGAAAAAAAGCAGGAAAAATCGCCGATAAGATTACGGTCCATTAACCTGGTATATTTAGATTCCAAAGGATTAGCCCGGATTTCTGATATGATGTGACCCCGTTGTCAAGTACTATTTTTTCTTCTCTTCCAATACCTCCTAATAAACTTCAGGAAGAGAAGGAGGGATAGAGAAACCTGAAACCGGCGATAGACCAGACTGAGATTCGCGGATTACTTCCTTTTTTACAAAGAAGCCCTGCAGGCCAATGGGATCGTCGGGAGCTGCCTCTGACTCACAAGCAAGGATCAACCAGGAGGCTGAACGGAAGAAGGCGGCATGACATCTATAGGTTTACGATGGCTGGCTGAAAAGTTGCGAACCTCTCTGGACACTAACTGTTTCTTTTCCCATTTCTCTGTCTTTTTCTGATATTTTTCAGGCTATTTGACCAACCATCATTCCCCATATGAATCCAGCCAACTCTCTTGCAACAGCAACAACAGCCACTTGTGATTTCTTGTTTCTGAAGATGAGCCGATTGAACTTTTTGCTCAATCTTATGCCCGCTTTGTTTGCATAAGCGACAACTGAGGGAGCTTGTCCTTACCTCCGGATCGCCAACCGTTTACTAACCGTTCGATTGAATCTGTATTGCCAGCTGGACTCTACCAGTAATCTACGCAGGTGAGGGTGGCCCGCTTTGGTTATGCCTCCTTGCCTGCGTGTATCGCCGCTCGAGTTCTCAGAGGGTACCAACCCCAGAAAGGCCATGAACTCCCCCCGACATATCCGGCCACTTGCCCTTGGTTCTGGCGGTGCGCCGAAGCGTAGCATAAAGGCCATATCGTCGAATATATTGCAATCCGCGCGGTGGGACGTGTTGAGTGACTTCAAGGAGAAAACGTACAACCGAAAAGGTTTCGGTTTTTCCCTTGAAGAATTCGTTGTTGGAAGTGTAGGAGACCACGGTGGCCTCTCCGTTCTCCCTAATGCTTATCTTTTTCAAAGAAAGCGGTGGGCGGGCGATGTATTGAGAGAGGGCCTCTCGTGTCTTGGAGGATCCGGCTGGAATGTGCACCGAAGCGTCGACACTGAATCCAGAGTGCCTCCAATTGATCAAGCTGGTGGCGATCTTGGCACTGATTAGTTGCTTCTTCAAGAAAAACTTGATGATCACCCGGCGAAAGTACTCCGAAAACAGGAGAGTCCGTTTCTGTGGGCAGGAAGGACTGGGCGTCCCCGGCAGAAGTAGAAGGACTTACAGGAAAATGGTCGGAAGTACTCGAATTTGCAATCAGGATTGGTGCATGGTTTCACCCTATGGGCTGGATGCGGGCGACGCCCTTCGAGTAGCCCGGGGGCGCCCAGCCCGCAGAAAATAAACTTCTCCACCACCTCGGTGATCCGCTCGATACGGAATCGGCCGTAGATGACAGCGTATTTGCTTTCGTACTGTTCAGCGATGCTTTGAAAATGCTTCTTGAACAGAAGCTGGAGGGCATTGATCCCGCGCGGCTGGTACACCCCCTTGGTGACCGGGGTGAGCTGAAGGGATAATTGAGTTTGCACATTGAACTATAACGGGGCGATTGCTGACGACGGTTTCCATCCTCTGCCTGGACGGATTCTTAGGGGTGCGCTCGCACCCCTAAACACAAGCTATCAAAAGGCATAGGGGCTTCTGAGCAACCGATCAGGAATCGGTCTGTGCCTTTTTCCTAATCTGTAGACCGTCACATCACGCCTCCCTTTCGCCACGTACTGTGGCTCCAGGGTCTTTCACTCCCAATGCGCAAAAAACCTCCCAACAGGACATTGGGAGGTTTTTTGCGCTCTTGGCGCCGGGATTTTTTCAAAACGGTATTACCCTTGAGCCGGTATTGGCTTTCCGCATAAAATAGATGCTTGCCGGTGGACTACATCCAGAAAAACCTTATTTCTGGAAAAGACACCTCAATTTCAGAAGGGATGAAATCCACGTATATTGGGGAGACGGAGAAAAAAGATATGGTGCAGTGCCAGAATCAGTCTCTATATGGGCTAAGGGCGGGGTACTTTTGCGAAAACGACTCGAATCTCACCTCACCAGTTGATGAGAAAATTCCGAAACGTTCTCGGGTTCGTGCTGTAAAGCGTTCCATAGATTTAATTTCGTTTGCATGTTCAACCAGCTTTCCGGACTCGTGTTTGTTGCTTTAGCAATCCTTAAAGCCATTTCGGGGCTGAGTGCCGCTTTCTGATTAACCAGCTCGGAAAGTGTCTTCCGAGAAACACCCAATTTTTTTGCAGCTTCAGTTACAGTAAGTCCAAGGGGCTTAATCACATCTTCAAAGAGAACTTCTCCTGGATGGGTAGGCTTCCTCGTTATCATAGTCTTTCCCTCCGATATTCAGTGATAGTCCAAATAATCAACATCTATAGCATCTTCACCTTCAAACTTAAATGTAACACGCCAATTACCACTCACTCGAACAGACCATGTTCCCTTCTCTTGCCCTGATAATTGGTGAAGCTGGTATCCCGGCAAGTTCATATCCGAAGGCCGAACAGATGCATCCAGCCTATCTAAGATACGTGCCAATTTAGAGGCATGTTCCGGATTGATGCCTCTTATGATTCCGTTTTCATAATACTCGCGCAGTCCTTTGTGTCGGAACAACCTTATCATTCTTACAA
The DNA here is from genome assembly GCA_035528795.1 of archaeon. GTDB lineage: Bacteria > Gemmatimonadota > Glassbacteria > GWA2-58-10 > GWA2-58-10 > DATKXY01. Next base: position 11,905 of record DATKXY010000285.1, read on the forward strand.
TAAGTATATTTGTGTAACCCGATACGTGTCAACACTCATTTCTAACTACGGACGCGGGGTGTGACTCCAACTGGAGGCTGGGACATGGTGCCGTGCGATTGCCGGCTCCACGTGGCCTAATGGGGTGTACATTGATGAAAATGAGCTCAGATATCAACCCCTTTAATACAATGGACGATACATCAGGTTTCTGCTATAATAAAATCAGAGGAGAAGCTAATGCAATTGACAACGATGAAAGCCAAAATGGAGCAGGTGATCCATAATTTACCTGAGAAAGCTAGCATCGAAGAAGCTATGGAAAAACTCTACCTTCTCTATAAAATTGAAAAAGGTATTCAACAAGCAGATGCTGGCCAAACCATTTCTCATGAAGAAGCTAAAAACCGATTAAGTAAATGGCTCGATTAAGATGGACTCCCCAAGCTCTTGACGATATCGAGGCAATCTGTAAATTCATAGCCCGTGATTCCAATCATTTTGCTCATCTCTTTGCAAACAAGATATTTGAAAAAACAAAATCCTTAGAATCATTTCCTAGTGCTGGAAGGATTGTTCCAGAATCTGATAAAGAAATTATTCGGGAAATATTACATGGTAATTACAGGATTATTTACCGTATTTTAAAGGATGAAGTTCAAGTATTAACAGTCTATCACAGTTCGCGGCTACTTGATCCGTCGAAAATCGAGGGTAGCGAATAAAGTCGGGCAAAAATCTTTCCCAAAGTTTTTGTTTAGTATGGGCAACGGCTGCCTGAGGAGCAAAAGTGGCCTAATGGGTGTAGGTTGGCGGAAACGAGCCTGCGACTGGTTCCATACCTGGGGTTGGAATCCTGGGGATTCCGAAATAAGGGCAGGTATTGGGGCACAGAACAGCATTCGCGTTTTTCTCAATGTCCTCCCTATTCCTTTTTCATCATCTTGACGAGGCTCTTGAGATTGCGCTCGACATGGTCGAGAAGCTCGCGTGATTCGTTCTCGTCTGCAAGGTCAAGTTCGAAGTGATGTAACAGAAGGCAAACGCCATCTGAGGGACAACATCGAACAGCTCGCCTGCGATTTTCTGTGCTGCAACAGAACTCGACAGCGCTACCTCGGTCACTCATTTGAGATTGGATTTGGACTTCCTGATGCCTCGAAATCTCAGACAGACGACAGGGGCGAGGTGGAAGAGGTCGGCCTCGGTCATGGGTCCGCCCCCAGGCTTTCCGAAAGCAAGCGCAGTGTATGCCTCACGGTACACGGTACACGAGGGCGATTTCGTTAAGCCATGCTTCCGCGTCATGTGGCTTTCGATCGGTTGGCTTCATCGGTCTTCTCGTGATCTGCGAGCCCTGTAGGTGGCCTGTCGCCGTGGCAACGTGCGCCGAAGGTGGGAGGACTCATCGATCTTCTCGACAAACTATCGGCCGCGTGTGACCTGTCGGTCAGGTCTATTCGCTTGTTGTTTGGCCGGTTCCGAACGGCTGGGCGCTACACAATCTTGAGACTTGCGTACCTCCGCGTCATGTACTCCCAGAAACCGTCGCTCCAATCCATGAGCACGAACGCCTTCCATCCCGCCGGAAGCGCTCGCAAGACTGCATCGACCATTCTTCCCCCGTAGCCTTTCTTGGCGGATGTGACGGCGAAGAACTGTATCTCTTCATGTGCCAAACTCAATATGACAGAGATGCCTATAGCGCTGGGATGTCCCGGTTTGGTGATCGGAATCCTGCTGCGACCTATTGTTGCCTCACTCGAAGCTTCAAGAAGATCCGGCAGAATCCTGATGAAACGGATAGGTTCCACTTCAGCCAGATTCCTTGCCATCGCTTCGGCGACAGGATGAAGTACCTTGACCTTCTTGGAGATCTTGATCTGAACGCCTTCGGCGTTCTCTATCAAATTCTCCGGAGTTCGCTCTGACGTGAACATCCTCTTGACCCCTCAGACAACCGGCGAACGGCGCTATGGAGTATAGCACCTCTGATCCTGCAGGTTGCACGGACGAACTCCACAGCCATCCACTCTTGATTCTGAGTCCCTGCACCCCTCGTCACAAGGTCGAGGTTGCAGGTACACCGCTGAGGTTTCAAACGCTTCCTCGGGTGTCCCGTGGAACGTACCATTGTTGAAGAAGCTCGGCTCATATTTCTCATCGCTGTACTTGTAGAATGCCATGGCCCAGCTGTCCTCATTCCCGTGGTAACGCAGACGACACAGATGCGTCGGCACGTTCCCAAGGCGTTCTACGTGCTCCTCACGTGTTTCCCCCCACACACTCGCATCAAAGTCGGGCGGAACGTACGGTTCGGTGTACGCGTCGATGTAGCAGAAATGCCCACGGAAACGCACATCGATCCGAGTATATCTCCCTGCATACCGCTCCTCGGCATACGCCAAGATACGTCTCCGCGTCCGCTCCTTCACTGCCTCTGGTATCTTCACTCCGCCACCATGGGGATCATAGACCCATATTTTTCTCATCGCCGTCCGGCCTCCGTTCGCCTGGATCTCACCGGGGTCATGCAGCAAGTCGGCATGCAAGTCCCGACCTGCACGGTCAGTCGGCCAGTCGCCAAACTCACGAGAAAAGTCTCCCAGAAGAGGCCGAGCGGATCAAGTCCCCCACAGGGTGCGGGTCGGCAAAAAGTGGGTGGCAGAACCGGTCGGTGCCTGCCGAACTGAGGAATCTACCTTTCTTCGCTTCGGTCGTAGATCTCGATTTTGAATTGCCAGCCCTCGAAAGTCGACAGCATTCTACCAAACTCCTGCCAGGTCACCGTTTTTCCGTCGACCACCAGCAGAGGTTGTTCGCCCCCTGATTCATCGTCCCAGACGAATCTTCCCCGTACCGTGAGATCATCCGAGACCGCCAGCCTACCGTCCTCTTCAACGATGTGATGCCACGTAAGAGCTCGTTGTATCCTGCCCTTCAGCTTATGGAAGAGCCTCTCGACTTCTGCAGGCCTGCCAAGGACACTGAACTGGTAGCCGGGATCCGCATTCTCCTCGTAGGCCTCAATCGCCACTTGGTCTCCGAGAAGCCGCGTTACGAAGCAGAACAGGTGTTTCTCCCCTTCGGCGTCGGCAAGTTCCATTGACGGAAAGCGAGGGTTCTGAAAATCTATTCCGGCGTGGGCCGCTATTTCCCGGTTGTAGCATCCAATACACAACAATCTGGCTGGCGAGTCCCCGGTTTCTCCGAAGTGCACGGCTTCATATCCGCGGAGGATCTCTTTGCCGCATTCTTCACAGCGATTCGATGGTCCCATGACTCCCCCTCTCCTCGGCCTGCAAGCCGCTGCTTTATCGGTCTGTTCCCGGGTGATTTCGTCGGCGCCGCACGACGGCGGTCACTCAGCCCCAATCGGGCCGTATCTGGGCGATCTCCATCACATTCTTCGCACGGCTTCGGCTTCTTTTGTTCTTACTGAACAACCTGTTGATATCCGCTCTGGCCGAGAATACGTATAGATGCCGGGATTCTTTGAGCTTCCTCTTTTCGATGATTCCAAGATCGACGGATTTGTACTCGTCCCCCAGTTTCAACAAGCGCTTGAAGTATTCCGCGAGCTCCGTGGTCGGGAAAGCCGCGAAAGCATACAGCCGGCCTGGAAGCGTGATCATAAATGGGTAGTTGACTGTGACTGTCCTGTCTTCCTTCGTTACGTCATCTTTGGATAGCAGGAACATCGTTTTCGTCTTCCTATCTGACGACCAATGTCGCTGAAGGGTCCGTACGTCGGTGAAAATCCGGCATCGTCGCGAGCTATCGAGGAGGGATTGGTTTGATGTCGCGGTTTCTCAGTAACTCAGCCCAGCGGAACTCCTAAGCCGATCAGCTCTTCCTTCAACTTGTCGTACAGGCCCTGGTGCTCCGCGGTGGGCCGCAGGGTCTGCAGGTCGTAGAGCTCCTCGAAGGCCTGGCCCTTGGGAGCCTGCTCCAGATCGATCTTGTCCTTGTATTTCTGGTAGAGTTTGGCAACGATTTGCGCTGCGCTTTCCCTCTTCATGCCGGCGGCGGCGTGGGAGACCTCGGCGAACAGTCGGGCCATCAGGGGGCTGACGTTGTTGAAGCCCAGGGGCTCCGCCGGCCGGGGGCCGGTGACATTGCTGCCGCTGGTCACAGCGGTCAATGCCAGGGCGGAGAACTCGTAGGCGTACTGCGCGCTTCCCGGTCTGCCCGAAGTGGTGTGGCTGGTGGTGGCGATAATCCGGCTGTTGCGGGCCACCGCCTGATTGGCCAGGCCGGCCAGGAACAGGGAGTGCTGGTTGGTCTGCTGCTTGAACTTGATATGCTGCGGTCCGATGTGCACCACTTCCCCGCCAAGAATCACTGAAGCGATAAACGAAGCAACGGCCACAATTGCCGTGCCCGCGGGTCCGCCTCCGTATCCCCCGATCAGGGGGGTGAAGGCCATGTAGATCGGACAGCCGTAGGCCAGGTAGTAGGCAAGACGGGTCATGGTTACGTCGTCAACCTGAAGCTCGGAGATCAGCACCATGGCCCTGGGATCGGTGGAGCGCAGGCCCCAATGCTCGTTGGTGCAGGCGATCTCGTTCTGAGCCATCACCGCATGTCCGGTTATCGGCATACCCGGCCTTCCGGCGCGGCGAACCGCCTCTCGGGACCACTGGCCGTAGAGCATGGCCGCGCGGCTGGCCAGAGCGGAGGTGGGACGGATCATCTGGCCGTCCAGCTTCTTCAGGTAGCCGGGGAACAGCAGGCTGTCGATAAGCCGCTCCTGGGCGAAGGCCTCGTTGAGCTTGACGAAGTGCTCTTCGCTGGCGTCGGCATTGAAGGGGCCTGCGAACACGAACGGCTTTCTGGGATCCTCCACCCGGCGGTGATACACCCGTACCGCATCCTTGCCCTGTCCCATGGGAAGCTCCGCCGGGGCAAAACGCAGGGCCTCCTCTATCTCTCCGGGGCTCAGTTCGATGATGCGCTTGGAGCCCATGCTGAACACCCCGCTTGAGAGCAGCAGCTCTTTGCCTGCCTGCCAGCAGCGGTCGGCCATCTCCTCATCCAGGTTCACCATGGTCTTGCCGTCCCAAGTGAT
>DATKXY010000286.1:0-36339 GCA_035528795.1 archaeon
GTTCTGAAGCTGCTCCGGAAGCTCGGCCAGAATCGAGGCCGCCTGGGCTGCATCCAGGTGGGCCATGATAACCGCAACAGTCTGCGGATGCTCGTTCATGATAAAGTTCAATAACTGCGCCGGGTCCACTTTCTTGAGCAGCTTGAACCCGGAGACATGAAGGGCGCTCTGCACCTTGGCCAGAATCTGGGCCGCTCGAGGCCCGCCCAGTGACTGCTCGAGTACTGAGCGTGCGTAATCAATGCCGCCCTGAGCAACATATTCCTGGGCCAGGACCATCTGGTAGAATTCCTCGATTACCTGGTCCGAGACAGCCGAGGAAATATCCTGCATATTGGCGATCGTAATAGAAAGCCTTTCGATATCACGCTCACCCATGTTCTTAAAAATAGAGCTCGAGGCCTCGACACCCAGCGTGACAATCAGAATTGCGGCCTTCTGCAGCCCGGTCAGGCTTTCATAAGTGATTTCAGCCATCAGGCTTGCGCCTCCCTTTGTATGATCAAGGTTTTGATTTAGTTATCGGCAGTAGCAGGTCTTTTATTGATATAAACTATCACCTTTTCCTTTATTCGGGCGCTTTAACTCTCCGTGAAAAAAATGTTATCACAAAGTGGTTATCTCAGCCGGTTGCGTTTAAAATCACCAGATAAAGTCCGAGCAGCTTCCAATGCAAATCGCCTCGGTGCCGTATTGCCGAATAAAGTCGTGTTCTTTCATGGGCATCAGTGTACGGACAATTTTTTGCTCGCAATAAGGACACAATCCCTGCCCGCTGTCAGGCCGGCCCAGTTTATTGAAAACCTCGTAAACAGTACCCCCGCACTTTGGACACGAAAGCTTGTTGACCTTTGATTTACTTGATCCTATTGATTTTCTGGCTTCCGCTCTGGTTTTAAACATCTCCATTTTTCGACTTTTCCTGTCTCTTGTTTTTGGTTTTAAAGCTGTGCTGAAAGAATTTTATACATTTCATTAGTAATTTGTTCCAACTAGACAGCTAATAAACATCCACGGCGCGAATAATGCGACGGAGCATTTGGATGATATGGAGGTCATAACGCACCTGCGGGCCCCCCGGTTCAGCCGGAGCATTCGACAGCCCGGAAGGATTATCCCTTCCCTTCACCGATATGAGGATGGAACCCGCTTTCTTTTCCTTTTGAGATGAGACCTGGGTTTGATTGTCTGACGATCCCATCTGGCTATCCCCCTGACAGATTAGCCTATTAAAAAATAACGAGCTAACCACTGCTTTCTAAAATTGAAGCTTTATATCCATGATATACTCATTTGAACTAAAATCATTAGTACTTTAATCGTTTACGCCCTAATAACTAGGATGCAACTAGAATCAAAAAAAGTCAAGTTTCAGGTGGAAATTTTGACCTGGAGCCTGGAATTCCTTATCTAGTCCTGCAAGTTCAAGGCCAAAAATATTTTAAGGGAGAGACCTTGGATTTGCTGAAAAAATGTTTTAGAGCAGCTCCAGGCCAGGAGAAAAATTCCGCTTTCTTATTTTTTCAACCGTTTTTACTCTATTACTCTGTTAAGTTAATTTTGTCGGGTCGAGACTTTTTACCTGATCTATTTATGCTCCGTAAGCTGTAAGGCTGGAGGACCACCCTGCCCCTGCCCCATGTTCTGTTACTAGCCGGCGATGGGGTGAAAGGACCTACAGCCTACAGCCCACAGCCTATTCAAGTATGACTCAAACCTTTTTAGTCAGTTAATCCAGGCAAGTTATCAGGCTTTTTTAGTTGTCAAAGCACTAGCTCGCCTCTCTTGTATTTATGAGACAGGAAAACTATTTTATTGAATTAAAACCGTGATTTATGTCTGCAGTATAATCAGGATTCAGGTCAGCTCTGAAAACGGCCTCCCGTAATCTTGTATTTTCGATGTGCTGGGCTAGGGATAATCGCAGTCTGCCATAATTAAATTTTCCAATAATTCAAAAAAACAGGGGGCGGTAATCATGATATCGCTCAATCGCCGTGGATTCTTGAAAATCTCCGCGTTTGCTGCCGGAGGATTTTCGAGCGTAATTTCGGGATTGAAAACAGGCAGCCTGCTGGCAGCCGGGCACCAGCCGATAACTCAGGAAGCATGGGAAACTCTGGCTGCCAGTCTGGCCCGAATCCGCCCGGAACACCCAAGGCTCCATTTCAATGCCGCGGGAAAAGAGGAATTGCGCCGCCGGGCGGACAGGACCCACCGCCGGTACGCAGAGATACTTTTCCAGTGGATCGAGCGAAACCGGAACTGGTCGCCCTCGATGACGCTCGGGGAATCAGGCAACGAAGTCGCCCTGGAACAATGCGGAGCATTTATTACCAATGCCGCGCTGGCCTACGTGGTGAGCCGCCGGGATGAGTACTTTCAGCTCTCACGGCGCTGGGCCTCCGAGATGTGCGAACATCCCGTAAACGGGGCAGACAACTACGGCTACGGCATTTATGCCGCCGGGCTGGCCCGCGCCTATGACTGGCTTTACCACGATCTAAAATCAGGAGAGCGGGAAAAGATCCGCAAGACTCTTGCAGACCTGGTGGGACAGCTTTATCAGCGCTCTTTCCCAGGCGCGAGCGGAGAGTACTGGTGGGCCCAGGCCTATATCCATCACGACCACTGGATTCCTGTGGGCGGATACGGCGAGGCGGCCATGGCGCTGTTGGGTGAAACAGAGGAGGCGAGTCTCTGGGCCGCCCGGGCCAAGACTGATTTCGATTACGCCCTGTCCTGGCTCGGTGAGGACGGTGCATGGCATGAGGGGGCAGCGGATTGGTGTTACACAGTGGCGCCGCTGTTGTGGTTCTACGGCGCCTGGCAAAGCGTTGTCGGCGAAAATTTGCACGATGTGCCCTGGATCAGGAACACCGCTGCTTACCGGCTCTATCATTGGCTGCCGGATGACAGCTATATCTATCTCAATGATTCTTTCCGCAGCGGAAGGTACAACACAAGTGGAAGCGCCTCCTGCCACCTCCTGCGCAGATTAGCCTCACTTTTTCGTGACAGCCAGGCCCAATGGCTTGCCGGGCGCGATGAGGCTTTCGACCTGAAGCCCGGTCCCAAGGGGGTTTACCAGGCCCCTTACGAAGGCCTGTCTTTCAGGGGCGATCCAACCGAATATCCGTATCCTGATTCGCAGTGCACGGCCTGGAACCTGCTCTGGTATGACCCCACAGTCGAGCCTGCGCCGCCGGATAATCTCCCGCTCGCGCGGCACTTCGAAAACGAGGGCGTGGCGATTCTGCGGACAGGATGGAATAAAGATTCGGCGGCAGTCTCACTGGCCTGCGCCCCTCTGGCCGGACAGCGCTCCGCTGAGCGCATACGCCGTGGTGAACAGCTCAGGTCTTCCAATTACGGCCACGCTCATGCTGATTACAGCTCGTTTACCTTGTTTGCTCGCGGGGCCTATTTTATCGTTCCGCCGGGCTATGCCCGGCGCAGCAGCGGGTTCCAGAACGTAGTCAGTGTCAACGGCGCCGATTTTTCGATTGACCCCTCGATTAACGTGCGTATCCTGGCCTTGCGGGCTGAGAGAGGGTTTTCCTACTCAGCGGTCGATGCCACCGAAGCCTTTCCGCCCCAGGCAGGGGTTCAGCAGTACCGCCGCCACCTTCTGCTTCTCCACCAAGGCTGGATGATCCTTTTCGATGACCTGCTGCTGAATGAGGCAGGAAGAAGAAACAGGTCTTATAACCGCTTCTCCTGGGCCGTACACAGCGATCCCTCTACCCATACGCTTTCCAGTTCAGAAAACACGGCGGTCTGGAAACCGAAAGCAGGCAAGGCTGCCGTACTGAATCTATACTTGTTGGAACCATCGGATTTCGCCTGGGAACAGGCCCTTTTGCAGTCTGTGAGCGGGAAAAATATGCTGGAAGCTCTCCGTCTTACACGCCCGGAATTTTACTCGAGCGGGATGAGAGTCCTCTCTGCCTGGTCGTGGCAGGAATCTCCGGAAACGCCCGCACTGCTGCGCCATCCCGAATTTCTTGCAGTGATCTGGAGCAAGACCCCTGAGTCTCCTGCGATCGGGTTTGCCCTTTCGGCCGGCCTGCCGCGCGAGCTTTCCCATCCTGATTTGGGCCACCGCAAGTTATTACTGTTCGGCTGCGATCCGGACCGTCCTGATAACTTTATCGTGATCGAGGATGGCAAAGTGAAATGAGGGGTGTTTTTTCAGACAGGATTTACGGTCATTTAATCTGTAAACAACTCCAGTGCAGTAATCAGGCCTGGTCTACCAATATTATTCTACCTTTACATCGAAATTCTATTATACTTTTCCGAAGTATTTCGAAAATTTTGTTCAGGCAATAGTACGATATGGGCCGCAGGGGCGGTTTGACGACCGCCCCTTGTGGTTATAAAAGAAGAAATGGTATTGTCTATGGAAACTTCAATATGAATAAAATACAATCAACAACAGGACCAAAAACCGGGCATACAGGAGGTGGTTGCCATGACAAGCAGGGAGATTGTTTCAGCGGCTCTGAACCATAAACCCTCAGGCAGGGTGCCCATGGATTTCGGGGGAACCGCGGTGACAGGGATGCATGTGAGCTGCGTGGCCGCTCTGCGCGAATATTACAGTCTGGAAAAGAGGCCGGTAAAAGTCCACGAACCCTACCAGATGCTCGGCTGGATAGATGACGACCTGAAAGAAGCTATCGGTATTGACCTCGAGGGCGTGATCACCAGGAACACCCTTTTCGGTTTCGCCAATGAACGGTGGAAGACCTGGAGAACTCCCGGTGGACTGGAAGTCCTTGTATCGGAAGATTTCAACACCACAGTGGATGAAAATGGCGATACGCTGATCTATCCCGGCGGTGACATGAACGTTCAACCGAGCGGCAGAATGCCCAAGGGAGGCTATTTTTTCGACTCGATTATCCGCCAGGAACCGATCGATGAGGAGAGCCTGAACCCTGAGGACAACCTGGAGGAGTTCGGCCCGATATCGGAAGAGGAGCTGGCCTGGTTCGCCAAGCAGGTGAAAAGGGCCGCAGCCACGGACAGGGCCGTGATCGCCACGCTGCCAGGCACGGGGTTCGGTGATATCGCCCTGGTTCCGGCCCCCTTTTTGAAACACCCCAAAGGCATCCGTGATGTAGCGGAATGGTATATCTCGACTGTCACCCGTGTCGACTATATCCATGCTGTATTCTCCAGACAAGCTGAATACGCTCTCGCCAACCTGGAAAAGCTCTATCTGGTTTTGGGAGACAAGGTCGATGCAGCCTTTGTCTGCGGCACGGATTTCGGGACCCAGCTTTCCACATTCTGTTCCGCCGGGACTTTCAAAGAACTGTATCTGCCTTACTATAAGCAGATAAATGGTTGGATTCACAGGAACACAGGCTGGAAGACATTCAAACATTCCTGCGGCGCAGTTGAGAGTTTCATGGAGCTTTTTATCGAGGCGGGATTCGATATCATCAATCCTGTGCAGTGCTCGGCTCGAGGGATGGAGCCTGAAAAACTGAAAGCGCGTTACGGTGACAGGCTGGTTTTCTGGGGCGGCGGGGTGGATACTCAGGCTACCCTTCCTTTTGGCACTCCGGCCGAGGTGCGTGAGCAGGTGCTGCGGCGCTGCGAGATATTCTCTCAAAACGGCGGCTTCGTTTTTAATTCCGTGCACAATGTCCAGGCCAAGACACCGGTCGGGAATATTGTCAGCATGATCGATGCAGTACACGAGTTCAATGGCAGGCGCTAGAACTTGATTGTCAACGCTGGATAGAGAGGAGTTTATGGATAGCTTTTCCCTGGCCATTTTCGATATAGGCGTTTTCGTATTCTATTTTGTCGCCGTTGTGTCTTTCGGTGTGGCAATAGCGCGCAAGGAGAAAAAGACTTCCCGGGAGTATTTCCTCGCCGGGGACCGTCTCCCCTGGTACGCAATCGGGGCCTCGCTCACCGCCTCGAATATCAGCGCCGAGCACTTTGTCGGCATGATCGGCTATGCTTATGCGGCGGGCCTGGTGGTGGCGAACCTCGAATGGGGAAACTGGTACACCTATTCCCTGCTGGTCTGGATCTTTCTGCCCTACTATATGCGGAGCGGGCTGTATACCATGCCCGAATTCCTCGAGCGGCGCTACAACCGCACCTGCCGCTACCTCTACGCTGTCAGCACGCTCTTGACCTATGTGCTCGCGTTTTTAGCCGCTATCCTTTACGCAGGCGCCCTGGTGCTCGAGGCCCTGTTCGGCCTTCCTCTGGTCTATGGCGTGCTGCTGATTGCTGTCACGACCTCGATCTACACTGTATACGGCGGCCTGCTCTCTGTTGTCTGGACCGATTTTGTCCAGTGCATTGTGCTTTTCGCAGGCGGACTGGTGGTGACTTTCCTGGGGCTCAACCAGGTGGGCGGGCTCGGCAACCTGCTGCATGAGCTGCCGCAAAAATTTTTCATGGTCTATCCGACCAGCCACCCCCAATTCCCATTTATCGGAATGGTGGGCTGTGTCCTTTCCTCGAGCACCTGGTATGTCTGCACGAACCAGTTCATGGTGCAGCGCTGTCTGGGGGCGCGGAGCGAGTGGGACGCCCGCATGGGCGGGATATTCGCCGGGTATTTCAAGTTCGTGCTGCCGTTCATAATCTGTCTGCCGGGGATAATCGCTTTCAAGCTACTCGGCCCGGATATCGACCCGAACCATGTTTTTCCGCTCCTTGTCCAGCGGGTGGTTCCGGCCGGCCTCCTGGGTCTGATCATGGCTGGACTGGCCTCGGCTATCATGTCCACAGTTTCCTCGGCCCTCAACTCAGCCAGCACCGTGGCCACTCTCGATCTGATCGTCCCTTTGTTCCGCAAAGGGGAGGCCACGGAGGAGGAGCGGGTCAGTTACGGGCGCTGGATCAGCGTGTTGATCATGGTAGTGGCTGTCTCTTTCGCAATTCTCTTTTCCGTGCGCAAGGGCCAGGTCTTCCTGATAATCCAGAACATCTACGCTTACTTTGCCGCGCCAGTGGCGGCGCTTTTCCTTTTGGGCATTTTCTGGAAGCGGATCACCTCGACTGCGGCCACGGTCACTTTTATCGCCGGGTTCACCCTGAACGAGCTTGTGGACCGCGTGCTTTTCAAGATCGAGCCGTTCTCAAACTATAATGCTTTTTACAACCGGGCGACCATAGTTTTTTTCCTCTCGCTCCTGATTCTCACAGTCGTGTCCCTGGTGACAAAGAAGCCCGACCCGGCTGTGGTGGATAAAATCTGCTGGCGCCCCTCGGACATGCGGCTCAGGGGTGACGGCCGCAGCCCGCACAAGCTTGGCACCCTGGCAGTCGCCTGGGTGGGAATGGTGGTCTGCATCCTGGGGATTTACGCTGCCCTGGGGATTTTCCAGTGGGTGAAGGGATAGGAAATTCTTCTTTATGGAAAGGAGACTCAAAAAAAAATAAATGTTTTGTAGGTGGGCAGTATAAAGATTAACCGGGATCAGGTACAGACACTGATTCGTGAATTAAAACGCGAGGAACGAATATATTCTATGGGTCGTACAAGAGCAGGCCGGTGGCATCCTGGATCTGGTGAAGAGAATAACGCCGGTTGACAACCTTACAGGAATAACATCCAATTAACATCCAATTAACATCCAATTAAGACCCAATAAAAACCCAATAAAATCCAATAAAACCTCTATATAACGCTGTAAGTTAAATAGAATTCACTCAATACATACCTCCATGTTAATATCCTGTATTGGGTCGTCAATCAATTGTCAACCCAATTTTCATGCCCAATCCCACCCAATCCGGTCCGATCCTGTATCGATACAAATTATATCTGTAAACTCTCGCTTTGAATCTCGAGGAAGCTTGCCTGCAAAAAACCCTCAATCAAAATCAGCCGGCCTGTCCGGGTGGCGGTGGTGCTCGAACATGCGGGCCACCTGACCCGGAGTGATCCTTCTGATCGACAGCTCAGGGATCTCATCCTCGGCAAAAAACGCTGTCTCAGTGGTTTCATAGCCGGTCCTGGGCGCTCCGCCCTCCAGCTCGCACAAGAAAAACAGCTTGTATATGTGATAAGGCAAGGGAGGCTTGTGAGCGTGTTTTTCCCGGTCGTAGACCGCAAGCAGCTTGACCGGCCGGGCTTTGTAGCCGGACTCCTCATAAATTTCCTTGACCACGCTCTCTGCCGGCGAATCGCAGATATCGGCATAGCCACCCGGCAAGGTCCAGCAGCCGTCGCTCCGCTCCCGGACAAACAGCAGAGAGTCCCCGCGGAACACGACCCCGCGCACATCGACCTTGGGAGTAGAGTATCCCACCTCTTTCGAGAAAAGCCCGGAAATAATATGAATATCAGCCTCGGAGCCTGCCGCCATTATCTCTGAGGCGATCCGGCGCACGAGCTCGTAGCGCTCGAGGTCGTACGGGTCGCGCGAGAAGGAGAGCCCGTTCTGTGCAACAGCCTGCAAGCGTTTCGCCCACTCCAGCCATCTTGGATCCATGTTTCTCCCTTTTTTCTTGCGGCGACCGGTGCCGCCTGACTATTGTCCAAACACAAAAAATGCTGTATAATCCAGCAATGATAAAAAAACCAGCTTTTCTGAGAGAGCCACCTGTCTGACAGAGGCGCTAAATACGGGAACGATAACTAAATCCTGCCGGAGGGAATAATCACACCCTCGCTTTTCTTTGTAGCTATTATTAGTCGGAAACCGCGAAAGTCAATATAAAAATATCTTGTTCTTCATTGTTTTTTCGGTTTTTACAGCAAGCTTGTCCAGCGGATTACCCAACTTTTACCAGGGAGGTTCTGCAATGAAGCTTGAAAAAACAAAAATCTCGCGCCGCAACTTTCTGGCGAGCACGATAGCGGCTGCAACTGCCGCCTCTGCCATGCGGGTCCTGGGCGCCAATGACCGGATCCGCATGGGAGTGATCGGCAGCGGGAACAGGACGAGAGGGCTGATGATGAATATGAAGGAGATAAAGGATTTCCAGTGGGTGGCGGTGAGCGACATCTGGGACCAGCGCTGCGCTGAGTGGGAAAAGGCCGCCGAGGTAAAGGTGGACAAGTACGCGGACTACCGCAAGCTTCTTGAGCGCAAGGACATTGACGGGGTGATAATCGGCACGTTCGACCATGTCCACGCCCAGATTGCGATCGACGCCTGCCGGGCAGGTAAGGATGTCTACGTGGAAAAGCCGATGACCTCTCTGCCTGAGCAGGGAATTGACGTGGTCCGCGTGGTGAAGGAAACCAACCGCATTGTCCAGGTGGGCATGCAGCAGAGAAGTATCCCGCATTTTGTGGAGGCCAAGAGCAGGTTTTTCGACAGCGGATTGATCGGCGAGGTGAACATGGTGCGCACGATCTGGAACGGGAACTCAGGCTATGTCACTCCTGTACCGCCGGGCATGGAGCGCAAGCCCGAGGGCCTGGACTGGGACGCCTGCCTGGCCTGGCTGCCCAAGATCCCCTGGGACCCCAAGCGCTATTTCAACCGCTTCGCCTACTGGGATTTTTCCACCGGCGGACAGACCGGCGGGCTGTTTGTGCACATGGTGGATGTGGTGCACTGGTTCATGGACATGAAAAAGTGCGAGTCCGCAGTGGCCCAGGGCGGGATTTACTATTACAATGACGGCCGGGACACCCCGGACAACATCAATTTTGTTCTCAAGTACCCGAAAAATGTCAACGTGAGTTTCGAGGCCACGATCACAGACATGAAAAGCCCGGAGGTGGCGGATATCGAGTTTATCGGCACAGGGGGGAGGCTCTCGATCTTCCGCTCGGAATATACCTTTCTCTCGTCCAGGGATGAGAATGACGAGGAGGGGAAGATCATCTACCGGGGACCTTACGGCTCGGCAAAACACCACCTGGCCAACTGGCTCGACTGCATGCGCAGCCGCAAGCAGCCCAATGCCACCGCGGTTGACGGGCACTATTCATCCCTGGCCTGCCATATCGGCAACATGGCTTACAAAGAGAACCGCCTGGTCGAGTGGCGGAAGGAGTGGGATGTATGAGTATCGAAGTCGGTGTGAACATGGAATTTATCCGCTGCGAGGACAAGCCTTTCGCAGTGGGCGTTGAGCGGGCCGCCGAGATCGGCTACAAGTATGTGGAGCCTATGGTACACATGGGGCGGGAGCTGTTGAGCGAGGCGGGTTATTTCCATTCTTTTTCCATGGATGATGACCCGCTGGAGATGAAAGATATCCTGGACCGGAACGGAGTTAAAGCCTCCGGCCTGAGCGCGCACTGTCCCCTGATGCGGCCTGAGATCAGTGTCCCGTACCTTCAGCGGGCGATCCGCTTCGCCGCTGCCATAGGCGCTCCGGTGGTCAATACGGATGAGGGCATCCGGCCCTCCTGGATGAGCGATGAGGAGACATTCCAGGTGATGAAATACACCCTGACCATGGCCCTGAAAACTGCCGGGCGCTACGGGATCTATATCGGGATCGAGCCGCACCAGAGCATTACCCGCAAGACTAAAGGGCTGCTGAAGATTGCCACCCTGGTGGACTCGCCCTTTCTCAAGGTGAATTACGACATGGGCAATGCCTATCTGGGCGGTGAGGACCCGTATGAGGGGCTCAAAGCCGCGCTGCACCTTCTGGTCCACATGCACGCCAAAGATATCGCTATCGAGCAGTCCGAGGCCGAGCGGGGCAAGGTGACCGGCACCCCGGTTGGCTGCGCCTGCGGCGACGGCGTAATAGACTGGCGGAAAACAGTGGCGCTCCTGACTAAGGCCGGTTTCAGCGGTGTCCTCTCGGTAGAGTGCGGCACTCCGGAGCAGGCCGCGCGAAGCCTGAGTCACCTTCAAACCGTGATCAAGGAAGCAGGGGGAAAGTGAAAATGAGAAAACTCATTAATGGGTGCCTGCTTGCCGGAGCGCTCGCTTTCTTGCTCCTGGCACAGCCTGCGCTCTTTGCAGTCGATATGAAGCCTTTTTTCAAGGAGGGCGCGCTCAGGGTCCTCATTTTCTCAGGCCGCAACAACCACGACTGGCGCACCACAACCCCATGCCTCAAGAAAATGCTCCTTGAGACCGGCCGTTTCGATGTCCGGGTGACAGAGGAGCCATCCGGGGTGACAGCCGGGGCGCTGGCCCCGTACGACCTGATTGTCGTGGACTACTGCGGGCCGCGCTGGGGCCTGGCTGCGGAAAAAGCGGTCGAGGAGTTTGTCAGCTCAGGCAAGGGTATGGTGGTGGTGCATGGGGCGATTTACGCTTTCGGCGAGATGCAGATTCTCGCAGACCATCACGTGCGCACCGGGATCACGGAGCCGCCCTGGCCTGAGTATGCGAAGATGGCCGGGGGCAAATGGTCTGACCAGGCCCCTGAATCCGGCCACGGGGACAGGCACTCTTTCAAGGTCAGGTACACTGACAGGGAGCACCCGATCGCCAGGGGGCTGAAAGAGAGTTTTATCGCCACGGATGAGCTGTATCACAATCTCAGGCTGGAGCCTG
This sequence comes from archaeon, assembly GCA_035528795.1. Lineage (GTDB taxonomy): Bacteria > Gemmatimonadota > Glassbacteria > GWA2-58-10 > GWA2-58-10 > DATKXY01. Next base: position 11,469 of record DATKXY010000286.1, read on the forward strand.
AGGCCAGGGTCCTGGCCCTGGCTTTCGACGCCCCGGAAACAAGGGGCACAGGCAAGGATGAGCCCATCCTGTGGACTGTGAGCTACGGGCAGGGCCGGGTGTTCTATACAGCACTGGGCCACGACCTGGTCGCCATGAGCGAGCCGGGGTTTGTTGTCAGCTTCGTGCGGGGCTGCGAGTGGGCCTCTACAGGTAAGGTGACCCTAGGCCCTGAGCAAATCCTAGATCACAAGCAGGAGAAAAAACTCAAGCTCCTGGTGGTTACCGGCGGGCATGACTACGACACCGAGTTCTACACCCTGTTCGAGCAGCCCGGGCTTGCCTGGGAACACGCTGTCTCGAACCACGAGGCTTTCTCCTCGGATATCCGGGACAGGTACGATGTCCTGGTGCTCTACGACCTGTCGAACGAGATTTCAGACAGCGAGAAAGAGAACCTGCGAGCGTTCGTGGAAAGCGGCAAGGGAATAGTGGTGCTCCATCACGCAATCGCGGACTATACCTCCTGGCCGTGGTGGTACAAGGAGGTGGTCGGCGGGAAATATCTGTTGGAAGCGGAAGGGGACATGCCGGCATCCACTTACAAGCACGGTGTGGAGCTTTTTGTCACTCCCGCGGCCAGGCACCCGGTCACCGCTGATCTCGGGGCGCTCCATCTGTGGGATGAGACCTACAAGGGGATGTGGATTTCCCCGGAGGTCCAGGTGATCCTCAAGACCGACGAGGTGACCAGCGACGGCCCGGTGGCCTGGGTCAGCCCTTACGGGAAATCGAAGGTGATCTATATCCAGTTGGGGCACGACCGCATGGCCCACCTCTACCCAGGCTACCGCGAGCTGGTGCGCAGGGCCGTGCTCTGGTCTGCTGAGAGGCTCGAGTAGACCGGAAGAGACCTTTAAAAATACCAGGTGAGAGAATAATTGCGATCTGTAGGGTGGTTCGCGAGCCTCCCCTGCGGTAACCCTGTCGATATTTATGAAGAATAGTAATTTAACGCGGATTATTCATAAATTTCAGGGCCTATAATTTACACACCCCGTCGGCTTCGCCGGCACCCCTCTCAAGAGGGGAATTTTGTACTTTCCTCCTGGAGCAATTATTCAGCTCGTAATTTCCTCGTTAAAGTCCCCTCTAATAAGAGGGGAAACAGGGGTGTGTCATATTCTATGCCTCTTGACCCATTCTTCAATGGTTAAAAGCACACCTGTCAAATTCTGTTTCACCTCGGAATCACCAGACCTTAAGAAGTGGAAACCCAATGACTCCAAGCTCTGCTGTCTGCTCAGGTCTTCTTCAGATCTCTCAGCATGGCTCTCACCATCGATCTCGATAACCAGTCTCAACCTGGGGCAGAAAAAATCCACGATATATTCGTCAATCGGCTTTTGACGGTGAAAATCGTAACCGAGCATTTGCTTCTTCTTCAGCCTCTGCCACAAAAGCACCTCGGACAATGTGCTGTTTTTCCTCAGGTTCCGGGAAAGCTCTTTCAGTTTTGGATTGTAGCAAACTTTCATTTACACACTCTGTCCGTTTGCTCCCGGTATTTATAAGGAAGGTACTGTTACACACCCCGCCCGCATGCTGCGGGCACCCCTCTCAAGAGGGGAATTTTGTACTTTCCTCCTGGAGTTATTATTCAGCTCGTAATTTCCTCGTTAAAGTCCCCTCTAAAAAGAGGGGAAACAGGGGTGTGTTATAAGGCTGAAAGAAATATATTCTTAGAAATTTGTGAATAATAAGGGTTAAAGAGCATATAAAGGATTATCGCATTTTAACCCGGAAACAAGTGTAGGGGCGACCGGCCGGTCGCCCCAAATCGATAGTGAAACAATATTTCTCTTACCTTATCACCCGGATTTATCGATCTCATCTACTGCCTGGGCCAGCTTCTCCAGAAGCTCTTTCAGCTCAGGGGGCAGGCCCTCCGGGACAGGCGGCAGCTCCTGCCCTCCGGCAATGGCCTGCAGGAACAGGCCCACAACGCACAAGGGCGGCGGCAGCCCCGCTAATTTAGCCAGGGCCTCCGCAGCTTCCGGGTCAAGAGGCGTTTTTCCTGTGCGGGCAGCCAAAGCGGAACTGGCCAATGCCGTAACAGCCTGCACCAGTTGTTCCGGCAGGCTGCTCTCCTGCCCGGCGGGGCTTTCCCCGTGCCGCAGCTTTTCCACTTCCTTCTTCTTGGCCTCATACTTAGCCTGCCATTTTGCCGCAGCCTTATCATCACCCTTATCACGGGCTATCGCGGCCAGGTTGTAGTAGTCTTTATAAACCTCCGGCAGCCCGAGTTTTTCGTATATTTTCAGGGCTTCCATGGCGTATTTTTCAGCCTGGTCTAGCTCACCCAGCATCCGGTATAAAACTCCCAACTGGAAATATGAAGCAGCCGCAAGGACCTGGTTTTCCATTTCCAGCGAGATCGACAGGCTCTCTTTCACTGAATAAATTGCTTGGCGCAGCAGTGCATCACGCTTTTCGGGTTTCGAGACGCCCTCGGCCCGTGTCTGGTAGAGAACGCCCAGGTTCTGGGCAATGGCAGCCAATTGGGCCCGGTCATTCAGATCATTGGCTAGCTCGCGGCTCCGGTTGTACCAGGCTTCCGCAGCCTCCAGGTGGCCGCGCTCCTGTTCCGAGTTAGCAAGTAAGGTGCAGGTTTGCATCTCACCTGCGAGATCATGGGCGTACTGGAAAAAGGCGATCGCCTGTTTGTAATGCTCTACTGCCCGGTCGTAATTACCAATATCGTCCTGCAAGCCCCCCTGGTATGTGAGAAAAATTCCTTGCAGTCCAAGGTCGCCGACGGCCTGGGCCTCTTTAAAGGCCTCCCTGTAGCGCTCGTCAGCCTCTTTATAGCGCTGCTGTTCCATAAGTATATGGGCGGTTTGCCCCAGTCCAGCAGCTATATTACGTTTTATCCCCAGCTCACGAACAATGGCCAGTGCTCTCTCTGCTGATTCAAGAGCTTCTGCGAGCCGGCCCAAAAGTCTGTAAGCATTTGACAGGTCTCCCAGGGCTGCAGAGAGGTTGTCGCGCTGGTCTTCACCAAGGTGCTCGAAATCGGCGATAGCTTTTTGCAAAGGATCGAGGGCCGGGCCAGGAAGTTCGGCTTCAACATATATACGCCCTAAATAGCCCTGGGCCAAAGCAATCTGGATTGCCGGGTCTGCATCACCTTCCAAATCCTCAGTTTCTAAACGCGTGATAAGATCCTGCAAAGTCCGGATGGCCTCCTCTGCCTGGCCGTGCTGCACAAAGCGGCTCCAGGCGTGTTGCCTGATAGCGTCGCAGGAGGCTTCATTCAATTTGCCACCCACGGGCAGCTTGCTCAGCAACCATTCCGCCAGGCTCGCTTTCTCGCGCAGGCGCCCGGCCCTTCCCAGGTAAAGGCCCAATGTATAGGCCATCAACCAGGCTTCGTAGTGAGCGCCGCGCTGGAAAGCTAAGGAAATGGCGGCCCGGAGGTTGGCCTCCTCCAGGGTTAAATGGGCCATCCCGGCTGCGGGCTGGCTGCCGTGTAAGGCTTTGTCCGCCATTCCTGCTACTTCCAGGTAAACACTGATAAACTTTTTTTCGGAGGTCTCTGGGTCCGGCACATCTTCAGGGCCGGCGGCATAGGGCAGGATCGGGTGGAAGCAGATGTAAGGAGTTTTGATCCACTCGAGGCCTTGCACGCTGACCAGGGCGGTTGACACCAGCTCATCCCGCACAGGCTCCCAGGCCTCTGGAGCTAGTTCTGCAAAATCGAGCAAGGTCATTTCAAAAACTCCGCCCTGGAACCAGGCTAAGTAGGGTAAAACCTGTTGGGCCTCTTTGCTGAGACGCTTTTTTGAAAACTCGAGCGAGGCCAGGAGCGAGCGGTTTCTGGCTTCCGGGGCGTCCGGGTCTTTGAAGCGGTCCAGCAGTTGCCTGAATTCTGTAATGATGCGGGCCGGTTTCAGTGTTTTCAGGTGCGGGGCCACCAGGGAGATCGAGAGCGGATGATCATCCAGGGTTTTCAGCAGGGCATTGATTTCCTCGCGCTCGTAGCCTGGCCGCTCCACAGAGATGCCTTTCAGGTCCAGGATCGCGGCCAGGAGGTGCAGGCTGTCCGGCCTGGCCAGCCCTCCGAGTGTCGTTTCTTTTATACCGGGCAGCCCGGCTTCTGCAGGGCGGCAGGTAACCAACAGGCGACCTTCGGGAGAGCCCTCTCTAAGCTCGCTGTAGAGCTGCATGAGCCGGACGCGGGCTTCCGGGCCGAAAGAGATCACTGACTCTTCACCGGACACAGGCTTTTTTTTGCCCAGTTTCGGCTTTCCGGCGGGCTCTTCGCCTTGCTGGTATATGGGGAGGGTGGACTCGAAGTTGTCCCAGACCAGGAGGATTTTTCTCTTATGGAAAAGCTCCACGGCATCTTCCCACTGCTTTTCAGCCGGTCGGGTGGTGAACTCATCCCCATCCAGGGCCTGGCCGAGGACCTGGACCACCCGCTCGGCGCCGGCTTTCTGCTCGAAGCTGAAAAAGACGGCGGCTTTGAAACGGCCGGTGCGCAGCCACCACAAGGCGGCCTCGCGCGCGAGGGCGGTCTTGCCCATGCCGCCCATGCCGCTCAGGAGCACCGCGGGATAGCCGCGAAATGCGCGCTCCAGCTCGAGCATCTCCATGGCCCTACCGTGGAAACCGTACATGGGCCGGAAAGGGAAACCATGCAGCGCCTGTTCCGCCTGCCTTGAGCCGACCAGAGTGACCCCTGCTGCAGGTCCTGCAACTGCCTTTCTTTCCGGTTTACTGACTAAGGAAATGTCTGGGCCGACCTGGTAGAGCTGCGGAATGAACCAGTCCTGCAGCTTGATAGTCTCTGGATCGGGACCGGGGTGGAGCCAGCGCTCGGGGTTCGCGAAAAGGTGGCGGCGAGCTTCATCCAGGGCCTTGCCGATAGGCACCCCGCCGGCGAGCTCCTGGTAAAAGCGCTCGACCAGGAGCCTGGCAGCCTCGATATGCACGGAGTGGCTGAAAGCAATCACGCTGCCCACGCCGCTTTCCAGCAGGGCCGGGGCCACTGAGCCGACAACCGGCTTGTCCGAGAGGCCGGAGCTGCGGCAGGCCTCGAGCAGGACCAGGGGCACGTTTTGCCCGGAGAGCAGGTCACCCAGTTGCCTGCCGGTTACCAGATCATGCTCTGTGTTTTCTTTTTCAAAGGCCAGGGCGCCCACCCCGGTTTCTGGCAGGTACGTGCCGTGGCCGTCGAAATGTACGATATGGTAAGGCTTTTTATCTTTCCGCGCCTGGGAAATGAGATGCTCTAGTTGTGACAAGGTGGGCGGCTCGCAGAAATCCACAGTCACCAGGCCCGCGGGCAGGGCCTCCAGGGCCTGGAGCAGGGGGGCGATACTGTTGCGGGGATCGATAAAGCCGACATCTGTAGGCCGGCTGACAACGAGCAGCACCCGCAGGGGCAGGCTAAATTTATAATGCCGGGTAATGCCGCTCCCTTCAAGCTGGCGGCGTATAGTCACGCCCTGGAAAGCGAGCGGGCCCTGTTCGTTCCGCATCAGCTCCCAGGGCTGGGCCAGGATATCAGGTGTGATATCGCCGATTGTCAAGAGGCAGTGCCGGCCCTGTTCAACTGCCTCCATCAGGTTGCGGTGAACGTTATTGTTTTTATCGCCTAAGACTGCATCAAACAGGGAATGGCCCCAGTCATCGAGCTTTTTTTCTATGCTCTCAGCCCGGGCGTGGTCGCCTGCTCCCGGGAGCTGGTGGTAAGTCTCCAGGTACCAGCGCATGTCCTCCATATCTTCTTTTTTGAAAGGTAATACTAGTTCAAAAGGTTTTGATTTCGGGCCGTCTGATTCGACCCAACAGGCAGAATACACATCCTGGTTGAGGCTAATAACGAGGCGGATTTGACAGGTTTCCGGCACGGTCATTTCCCTGTTTGATTTGTTAAGACCGGTTATTTTCTCTTAATCCGGAAAATTCATAAAAATATTCCGTTCCTGTTTTTCGTAGGGGCGCACCCGCGTGTGCGCCCGATTACCATCGAAAAATTGCCGAACGGCGGGCGGACACATGGGTCCGCCCCTACGAGTTTTGCGATAATTTTTGAATAATGCGAGTTAACTCAAGCATTTATGGAAGGCTCACGGAATCGTGAACTTAATATTCGCATTTGCCTCTTCAGGCAGCCCGAACCGCACGGTGAGGAGTTCTTTCTGTAGTTCCACTCTCAGATCGACATAGGCCCGTATGCCGCCTGAGCCTGTACCGGCTGCGACAACGGCATAGACAAACTGGCTGCCGTCGAGCGGATAGGCGGCATGTGGTTTGAAAAGCCAGTTCGGTGACGACTCCCCGGCCCCGTACCCCTGGATAACCGGGAACACCTTGCGGTAGGTGATCTTTGCTCCCACATGCCCCAGTTTGGCCTCGAAGCCCGCGAATTTCAGCTCCGGGTCCAGACTGATATCGAACTCGGCCTGGTCTTCAGCACTCAAGCGGTCAGGGTACAGGCTGAACGCGTAAGTTGTGCTGCTGTCCGCACTGCTGTTCTGGGGCCGCAGGTAGAGCGTATGGCATGCTTCGGTAATGGCCGCGAGGCCTCGCGGCTTGCGCAGGGTGCAGGCCAGCCTGAGCAGCCAGAAGTCGGCATCCCTGATGGGCGGGGTCCATTTCCGCCCGACTTCGTTTTCCAGGGCTTCAGAGACAGTCCAGATTTCAGGTTGCCCGAGTGTGGCGACAGGGCGCTCCGGGGCTTTTAAAGAGTAGGTATAAGTGGTTGAGGGTGAAACCAGCTCGCCTTCCCAGGCTATGGATTTGATTTCAGCGGGAGTGATAATGTGCATCGCGGACTCCTGGATGCCTGCCGGGTATATCTTGTGGCTCAAAAGAAAACAGCGAGTATTTTCGAAAAATTCCGTAACTTTCCCCCAAACACTCCTGAACGCTTTCTGTGGGATTTGCAGCCACCTGGTTCTAACCGACTTTCTTTTGACCGCTAGCTGACAGATCCCTCATCGCCGTCAGGGAGGTATTCGAAGCCGTAACTCATGCCGCCGTCCGGAGTCTTGCTGGACCAGGCGAGCTGCGCTTTACGGTCCAGGAGCTGGTCGCCGTGTTCGAACCACATGCGCACTGTAATCGGCCTTCCCATATCGATCCTGACGCCGGTTTTTGAAACATCGACAGTCATGGCTGCGATAATATCCTCAGTCACGTAAAACTCCACATCCTTGAGGATAAACTCCCGTTTGGCCCTTCGCTTGTTCAATCCCTGGCTTTCGTTCATACGCTGTCTCCTTTTAACCTGCATTCCCTGTATCAATCGCGATGTACAGGTTCGTTCGGCCCTATTTTAATCGTATGTTGATTTCTTTTTGGCTTGGATCAAATGTTCACTTGAAGCTTTCTATCTCAATATGACTTAACTCTCCATGAATTATCAAGTGCCTTGTCATTCTGTTTTAAACGTTTTTTGTGTTTTACTAATTTATAATATATTGAGATGATTTAGAAAAGCCTTTTCGCTGTTTATTTTAAGAATCAGGGCTAAAACTGGAAACGAATGGCTCGATTTTCTCCGGCAAGAACATCTTTCAGCATGTAACACAGCGCTCTGCTTCTTTTGTCAAGACAGGAATAACTTGACTGGAATATTAAAATAGTTAAGATTCTAGCCGCATGAACAATGACTTCCCCCGATCAAGTCTCTGTGGAATTTTCAACTAAAAACTTACCCGGAGGAGATAAATGAAGGATTTTCTGGTTATTAGCGCCTGTTTTTTCATGCTTGCTGCCGCCTCTGCATTCGGAGCACAAAAAGAATATTATCAGCCCCAGCGGGCAAGCTGGGTGAACAATGGCCTGATAATCGACGGCCCGAGCCATGAAGCCTATATTTTCCGGGTCAGAAGAGGGGGGGCCGGCGTGTGGACAGATGAATGGGCGCATTTTCTCGACGAGCATAAAGAAAGCACTGTGCTGGCGTACAAGAACGCGGGTGTCGAGGTTTTTCACACCCACGGCTACAAGGGATTCGGCTACCAGGCTGAGCGGCGGGAAATGGAGATGTTGAAAGAGTTGTCTGAACTCGTGCACAAGCACGGGATGAAACTCGATACCTACTGCCAGGTGATGACCATTGTTCCGGAGACTTTTTTTGCCGAGGAGCCCCGGGCCAAAGACTGGGTGCAGCGTGATGACCTCGGCCGGCCGATCCTCCTGACTTATGATTATCAGCAGTCTTATCGCTACAAGCCGAACCTCGCCCATCCGGATTACCGTAAATATTACAAGGAAAAAATAATCAAAACCCTGGTCCAGGAATGTAAGTCCGACCTGCTGCATTTCGACAATTTCGACTGCAACATGGAACCGGAATCAGACCACAGCCCGGCGAATGTGGAGGCCTTTCGCAATTATCTGCGCCGGAAATATACCAGGGAGCAGCAGCTTGAGCGTTTCGGCCATACCAATATCGATCTGATCAATCCGCCGGTCTGGAACCAGACAAACAGTCCGAGAGATATCAGCGTGATCCAGGACCCGGTGCAGCAGGAGTGGATCGATTACCGCTGCTGGGTGATGGCGGACTGGCTGCGTGAGATGAGCGAATACGCCCGCTCTCTGAACCCTGATCTAGCCGTGGACACCAACCCGCACGGACTAATCGGAGTGAACAGGGCCTTTAATGTCGCGATCTGGCATCCCTGGTTCATGAAATATTCCGAGATCACCTGGAGCGAAGAGCCCAACTATGCGAACTACAACGACAAGGGAGTGCTGATTTCCAAGATCCGCTCTTACAAGATGGGGCGCACGCTCGATAATTATATTCTGGCATACACAGGCACTGAAAGGATGATGGCCGAGAACCTGGCTTTCAATCAGACGCTCGGGTATCTCCCCCTTGTCGGTCAAGGGCCGGTGCAATACGGCATGAACAAGAAATATTTGGATTTTTACCGGGCCAACCGGGAGCTTTACACCCGCACGCGCAACCGGGAGGATGCGGCGCTCTTGAGGTCCTATCACACGATGGCTTACGACAATCACCGTGCCGCGCTCGAGGAGTGCATGTTCGAGCAGGCGCTGATCCAGTCACATGTGCCTTTTGACATCATTTTCGACGAGCAGATGGCAGACCTGTCGCGCTATAAGGTGCTGGTGCTGGCTGGACAGAACAACCTGTCGGATGAGCATCTCGAGCGGATAGAGAGGTTTGTCGCCTCTGGCAGGGGCCTGGTGGTGACAGGCTTGACCTCGAGTTTTGACAAGTGGGGCCGCAGGCGTCCCAGGCCGGGGTTAGCGGATGTGCTGGGGATCGATGAAAGCTGGGTTCCCGGGAGCCTTTCCGGAAAGAGTTTTGCCGATCAGACAAAAATAAGCTCAAGCGGACGGGTGGTATACCTGCCGGAGATTATCCCCCCGGACAGGGAGCAGGCTGAGGCCTGGAAAGGCTCGTGGGATGGGGATCTTGGCGAGGGGACATGGATTCTGCCTTCCAACTGGCGGGAGCTTGCCGACGCAGTCCGCCGGGCGGCCGGAGGAACTTTGAGTCTCCAGGTCGGGGTTCCGGACTGGGTGGCAGTGGAACAGGTGGAAAAGGAGGGCCTGATAATGATTCATCTGGTCAACTGCCGCCAGGGGGATATCCTGTCGAACCTGCCTGTTGACCTGGAGCTCGGCGCCGGAAAAAGCGTGCGCAGCGTGCGGGTCGTCTCGCCTGACCGTGAGGGCCGGCAGGAGCTCGAATACACGATCGAGGGCGGCCGCTGCAGGTTCAATGTGCCGCTGCTTGAGGTATATGACGTGCTAGTGGTCGAGTTGGGCCGGAGCTGAGAACAGGGCAGCGATGAAAACCGCGGGGAGCTGTATCTTTCAGTGGCCAAAATTTATGATCTTAATGATAAAAGACTTTTTTCAATGAAATATCAAGCCCTTTGACTGTCAGATTGATGGAGGGAGAGGATATGAGAGTACTCAGAGCCAGGTGCTGGTTTCCAACAGTGATTGCCTGCTTCATACTGATATTATCAAGTTGCGAAAAGAAACCGAAGGTCCCTGAAAAAGAAGCTCCGGTCTGGCAGGTTTTAGGGCCGGGTGGAGGAGGCAGCCACTTCGAGTGTACTGTCAGCCCGCACGATTCGAACTTTGTTTTCTCCAGATGCGACATGACCGGGGCCCAGGTTACCTATGACGGCGGGCGCACCTGGCGCATGTTCAACCTGCGCACAGTGATTTACGACTTCGAGTTCGACCCCAGGGACCCGAACACGGTCTATGCCTCCAATACCGGGCTTTACCTCTCGGAGAACCGCGGGAGGACCTGGAGGCTGATCTATCCCGCTCCGGACAATGTGCTTACCGAGCGGATGGTCGGTGATCACGCTGACCAGTGGTTCGAGACAAAAGACGGCATGCCGGACGGCATGATAGAGAAAATCAGGGTCGACCCCGCCAATATCCGCCAAATCTTTATCGGCCTGGCTCCTCCCAGACAGGTGACTGATATAGCTCCGGCCCGGTTTCTTAGCGACTCGGCTAAAATCCTGATCTCCACTGACCGGGGAGCGAGATGGCGCTTGCTGGCCAGGGTGCCGGGCCACAGTGTGCTGGCTATTTTCCCTGGGAGCTGGAAAAACGAACCGGATAAGATAGTAGTGATCACTGACCGCGCTTGCGCTCGGATTTCAAAAGACACTGGAGAATTAACAGCTCTGCCGCTCCCTGTCGAGCGAATCAGGGCCGCCACAGGAGGCAAAGGCACGGAGGGAAGCATTTTCTATATCCTCTCGGATATGAGACAAGAGGAGGCCGAGATCACAGGCGGGATTTACCGCACCACTGATTTCGGCGAGAGCTGGATCCAGGTGAACCAGGGTCTGCTCGATAACTGGCCTGTCACGGCCAGCCTGCCCTACTTTAAGACCCTGGCGGCCTGCGAAAGCGCGCCTGGCGTGGTCTATCTCTCGGCGCATATCTATATCGACGAGATTGAATGGAAGCCGAACCGGCCGAAAAGGGACAGAAAGTTCGGGATTTTCAAAACCGAGACTGCAGGAGACAACTGGTTCTGGGTCTACCGGGCCAGTGAAGACACTATCTATTCCGACAACTTCACCGGGGCCTGGGAAAACCAGAGCTACGGTCCGGAGTGGGGGGAATCCCCGCACTCTTTCGGGGTCTACCCTGCTAACCCCGATATCTGCTATGTCACAGACAACCGCACCTACCGCACCACTGACGGCGGCGTGCTCTGGGAGCAGATCTACAGCGACGGGCACCCCGACGGTTCCTGGAGCAGCCGGGGTATCGATGTTACCACTACTTACGGCGTGCATTTCGACCCGTTCGACAAAAACCACCTGTTTGTCACTTATACGGATATCGGGCTGTGGCACTCGTTCAACAGCGGCAAAAGCTGGCTCCACTCGCTCAGGGGAATACCGCGCGAGTGGATAAATACCTGCTACTGGCTGGTTTTCGACCCGGAAGTCAAGGGGCGGGTTTTCTCTGTAAGATCGAACTGCCATGACCTGCCCAGGCTGAAAATGTTCCGTTCCGGCAGTCTGTCCAGGGGGGAATACCAGGGAGGCGTGGCTGTCTCGAATGACGGCGGCCTGAGCTGGCAGGTGAGCAATAAGGGGATCCCTCCGAACACTGTCTGCACCCATATCCTGCTCGATCCGGACAGCCCGGCGAACTCACGGACCCTTTATATCTGCGGTTTCCACAGTGGCGTGTACAAGTCCATAGACGACGGCAGGATCTGGAAGAAAGCCTCGAACGGCCTTGGCCCGAATCCCAATGCCTGGCGCATGGTGCGCACTCCGGAGGAAACCCTTTACCTGGTAGTGGCCCGCGGGCTGGAAAACGGGGAGATTACGGACGGCGCTCTCTTTCGCAGCGATAACGAGGCGGAAAGCTGGCGTCCAGTGCCCCTGCCCGAGGGGGTGAACGGGCCGAACGACCTGGTCTGTGATCCCCAGGACCCGAAAAAAATGTACCTGAGCTGCTGGCCCAGGCCCAAAGACGGAAGAGAGCAGGGCGGGGGTCTGTTGTACTCTCCTGATGGGGGCGAAACCTGGAGACAGATCTTCTTCGAGCGCTACCATGTCTACGCCGCAGCCGTGCACCCGGAAAAACCGGAGACTATTATAATCAACACTTTCGACAGCGCCGCCATGCGCACCAATAACCGCGGTGTCAGCTGGTACCGGCTGGATGGCTATGATTTCAAATGGGGGCACAGGCCCGTTCTCGATCCTCACAATCCCGACATGCTCTACCTGACCACTTTCGGCGGCAGCGTATTCTACGGCCCTGCTGACAGGGTTCCCGGGCAGGTCGAGGTTATCGAGAACCTGCCGATCCGGTGAGGAGCGGCGAATATTTTTATCAAATGTGAATATCGGCGTGAGATGAGCGGGGCCGGCATCCTTTTTGCTTTAGATTAAGCAACTCAAACCCCCATCCCTGGCGGTTTTGCAAAAAGGGTGCCGGCCCCGCCCCCGCCTGTCCGACCCCCGGTGTCCTTATCAACTGAACATCCACCCGCTCGTTATTCCAGGCCAGGCACACGGATGTCCGGACGGATTTCGCGGAAAAAGCGCTGCCGCATGTTGCCGAGCCACTGGTCCGGGTGCGGCTCGCTGAGGTCGATATCCACTGTTGCCACGCCCGGGCGCTCTCTGGCCTCGGCGAGCAGGCTGCCCCACGGATCGTGGATCGTGCTGGCCATGTCATAGCCGCAGATTACCAGGTAGACCTGGTTCTCTATGCACCTGGCCCTGGCCAGCACCGGATTCCCGCCCCAGATCGGGGCAAAGATAATCTCCGCGCCCTGCACTGCTAGAGCCCTGGCCGGGGCCGTATACTGAAGGTCGAAACAGATCATCATCCCGAGACGGCCGAAATCCGTGTCGAACACAGGGTATGAGTCCCCCGGACTGACACCGGTTTCAGTCTCCTCGCGGGGGATATGCACCTTGCGGTACTTGCCGGCAATCTGTCCCTGGCGGTCGATCAGCACGGAGGTGCAGTAGACTGCAGGGCCATCCCGCTCCCCGAGGCAGGCGACAATATACATGTTCCACTTTCCGGCCACCTGGGAGAGCCTCTCTGTTGTCGGGCCGGGGATCGGCTCTGCTATGTCGGGATAGATCACTCCTCTCACCCCGATCAGGTTGATCCCCTCGCCCAGGCAGACAATATCACATCCCTTCTTGCCGGCTTCCTCGGCAACCAGGGCGAATTCCTCGACACTTTCCTCGCTCCTGGTGTGGCCTGCGGGACGGCAGTTGACAGTTCCCACACGCACCATGCGCCTGGGAGGTTTCGGCACTTGCCCCAGGGATATCCCATCCCACCAGACAGTGCCCTGCTCGCAGAAGCGCAGGTAAAGCTCGATCCGCGCACTCACAGCTCCCTCAGGGGCCAGGAAAGTGCCGGCCAGCTTGCGCCACTCTCCCCGAAGGTCGCTGTCCGGCACATATTCAGGCTGGCCCACCCGCTGATCTTCCGGGCCGCGCCAGTCGAGACGGGCGATAACCTGGTATGCGGGGTTGGGAACCCCGCGGGCGCAGTAAGAGGCTTCGAACCTGTAATAACCGCCCCCCTGTATGCCGGGTACGAGCTTGCGCCAGCAGCCATTGGCCGCGCTGTTAGAGGCGCTCGAGATACCCAGGCTGCCGCTCCCGCCCAGGCTGGGAAACCCGGCAATGAAAAAATCCGGCCGGATCTCCTCCCGCTGGCTCCAGCATGCCCAGCCCGCCGGAGTCCCGGCGCCTGGTTCCGTATCGAAAGAGGAGGCCTCGAAAATAACCTTTGCCTCAAGTCCGAAAGCCCGGCCCGCGGCGGCTGTCAATAAAAGGAGCGCCAGGATACACAGGCTGACACCGCCAATCAACAGCGCAGACAGGTAATGAACAAAAATATTTCTTTTAGACCTGGTTGAAAAAGTTTCCGGTTGCATGGCAGGCTCCGTATCTGGATTGAAATTTTGTGTTCAGGATATTTGCACTCTTGATGATGCCGCAAGTATGAAGCGCAAATAGGGATCGGTTTATAATATCCTGGTAGTCCTTTTAATTAGTGGCAATTCAGCTTACCGGTTGTCCACTACCCGATTGCCTGGGTTCAGGCCTCTGAGCGAGACAGAACCGCCTGAGAGGAAATTGTCTTTGACCAGGCTGCTCTTGAGATTTTCAATCAGCATACATGAATCGCCTTTAGAGGCGATAATGGTATTTTCCGAAACATTTTGCCTTTCCCCTGAGAGGATCAATCCATAACCAGCGCCCGGGGCAATGAGATTGGCGCTAACCAGATTTTCCCGGCCCTCCAGGTGAAATCCCCGGCTCACTGTCTCCCCGGGCTTGAACGCGCCCTGGCTCACAGTGTTGCCGGTGAAATTGTTCTGGAATGACTCCTGGTCATTGTAAAGCGCCAGGCTGTCATTGCCTTCGAATACGCACCCGCTGACCGTATTGTACCGCGAGCGCTCGAGCCGTACCCCGCCGGTGAAATTGTGGCGGATCAATCCGGCTGAGAATGCTGTGCCGAAACTGTCCCGGAGGACCAGGCCCCAGCCCCGGCTTTCCTCGACCATATTGCCGGAAAGGGTCGAGCCGCCCATCCGGTCGAGAACTATGCCGTCCCCGCGATGGTCATCCAGATCGTTCCCGCTGGCGATAAGGTTGTAGCCATCGATCGCCAGGATACCCTGCCGGTAGTTTTCTTCAAGCTGATTGGCTGAAACAACGATATCGTGGCTGCCCTCCATGCGGATGCCGGCCTGGCGGTTATAGCTGATATTGCACGACTGGACACGCGGGTTCTCGTAGCAATAATAAAGGTTTAAACCATTCCCGCCGTTGCGTACCAGCCAGAGTTTCTCGAACAGGCTGTCATAGCAGTGATCCGCCAGGATCCCATCGCCTCCCCTGCACAAAGTATCCTCTCCCTCAGGCCAGGCCCCGGCCTCCCATACCGCCGCGCTGTCGCCGGTGATACACATGTTGGATATGGTCACCCCCCAGAGTGGATTATTTTCCGGGTCTCTGTCGCTGCGGGCGATAATCGCCGGCTTGCCCTCCCGGTTTTCATTAAGAATGACAGTGCCGCGGCCCTTGCCCTCGAGCGTTACATTGCTCCGGCGGATGCGGACCGGTTCCTGCACCTTGTGGATCCCGGCCGGCACTGTTACCGCGCCGCCGCTCTCGGGCAGCGCGTCCAGGGCGGCCTGGATACTTGGGAAATCGCTTGAATCAAGGCTTGCGGCCTGTCGGGATTTCTTGATACAGCCAATACCCAATGTCAGCGCCAATATCACGGCGGCTGTGGATAGTGCAGTGACTAACTTTGGCATATCAGCCCCCCTGCTGTCGCGGTTAATGACGGGAATATCTTATTAGCACCGGAATGATTCAGCTCTTTTGCAATTGACGGAAAATTTGAAAAACAATGTGCGTGTCGCCAGGGCCAAAATTAACGCTCTCGGGCCGGCAAATCAAACGGGAATTTCGTATTTTTCCCTGATAGAGAGGTTTCTGCCGGAGCTTTATTGAACCGCCGGTGAAAACCTGTTTCCCTCTCCCGATCACTTTTGTCCAGGCCCGCCTTTGCGCCTGGCCTTCTGTCATCCTTCTGATTGACACAATATTCCACCGGGTATACAATTCTACTACTCAGGTTATTAAATTGTTTGCATCTATCCGTAAAGGTAATTTTATTCTTCTTTTGGTGGCAAAAGAAGCAAAACCATTTCTTTTTAAACAAAAAGAAACAAAAGTTAATCCTGGCACTTAAGTCCTTTACTCCGCTTCGCCAAACTCGCCTGGCGCGATAATGCTGCGCAAAGGCCTGCCTGGGCGTTGTACATCTAGTATGGCAATGATGGAAATTACTTGTCTTCTACACGCTCCAAAAACAGGGTCCCCGGACTTCAGGGCTTCTTATGGCCTCCGGTTTCACTTGGGATGATCTACCATCCCAGGTAGCTGCACTAAAACCTCTTTTCGGCAGTTGTAAAAGTTTTCTCTTGGGGTATTTCAACCGTTGTCAGGCAAAGTAAGTCGCCGGCGCCTTAAATGTAAAATTGACACCTGGTAAGTCATTCCTGCTTACTTGACTTTTATTAATAACCAAGGCTAAAGCATATAAACACCAATATAAATGGAAACTATTTAATGCTGCCTGTAGTAATAGACAGGCAGAAATCAGGGTATCGATATAAAAATATCCCTGCACATTTAACGGAAATAGTTCGGGACAGGGAATAGTTCTATTGGTGGAGGGACAGGTTATGAAAATTTCCCATTACCAGTTCGGCAGGATGGTGATCGAAAACCGGACCTATACCGGCGATCTGATTATCCACGGGCAGAATGTGAGCCCCAACTGGTGGCGTAAGGAAGGCCACAGGCTCGATCTGGATGACCTTTCGGGTGTGAAGCTTGAGAAAGTGACAGATCTGATTGTCGGCACGGGATATTACGGAGTAATGACAGTCAGTCCTTCTGTGGTGGAATATTGTCGGCAGCACAAAATAAACCTTCAAGCCCTCCCGACTCCCCAGGCAGTGGACCTGTTTAACGGTTGGTCCGGAGACAGGAACCTCCTGGTCGGCGCGTTTCATCTCACCTGTTGACTCTCAATTTCCGGTTTGTTTAACAGGCAGGTTCCGAAAAGAAAAGCAAAGTCTCCTGACGGTTTGTCAGTGTTTTTGTCTTAAAGGGTGCCTGGGGGGAAAGGGGTGGAGGAAAGATCAATTCCTGTCAAAATTGAATGCTCTTTCAATACTCATTTCCCAGTAAATGGAGATTACCGATTCTCACTCTTTTCAGGCCGGCTTCGCGTGCTGCTTTAAGGCAATTATCCGCATGCCTGCGTGAGGTTCGCGGCAGGTCGCGCATGTAAAAATGCGGATAGAACCCGAGAAGGCTGTAGGGTATCTCGGGATTCAGGGAAGCGATAAATTCCGCTATCTTACGCACCTCTATTTCATCTACGTATCCTGGAACCAGGAGGGTCGAGGCTACGAGCAGGGGCGGCTCGGGCCTTTCGCTGACACGTTTTGCCAGGAGCTCGAAATTAGACAGGGTCTGCCGGTTGGTGACCCCGCACAGGGCGAGATGGAGCTCCTCGTGCCAGGCCTTGAGATCGAACTTTATGCAGCCTCCGCTTTTAAGGGCGATCCCGGCCATCTCTTCCAGATAAGCAGGGTTCATACTGCCATTGGTTTCCCAGCAGATTCGCAAGAGGCGGCCTGCTCTTTTTTCCATGGCCAGCCTGGAGGCTTCGAGGGAATAAAGAATCTGGGGCGCCGGGTCCCCGCCGAAATAACAGATGCAGGAGGTGCGTTCATCCACATTATCCACTATTTCTTGCGGTCCGGATCCCCCTTTCCGGAGCGAGTCCTCTCTGTAATGCCAGTTTTGACAGAACAAACAGTCGAATGAGCAGGCATTGAAAAAAACCGCCAGGTTCTGATAGCCGTATTCCGGGCCTCTGGAATGGGAAAACCGGGGATAGCCGCATCCGGTGCCTCCGGGGCAGACCCAGTCGGCCACGCAGTTTGTGGGAAGGCTGTCGTAATACCAGAGCAGGTTGGCCTCATCCGCTGTTCCCCCGGAGAAATTATTCCCCTTATTGAGCCGTACCCCGCAGTATCCTCTTTCCCCAGGCGGAACCCGGCAGCGGTTGACGCAGGTGTTGCACTGGAGCCCCTTGTCAGCCCTGGGGGCTTCGGAAGGAAGGCCGAATTTCCCCCTGGATTCGGCATGCAGCTTCTCGATCCGGGCTTTGACCTCAGGAAAATGAGAGCGGATGCAGTCAGCGCAAACATTCAGCGGGGATGAGATCAGGATCGACTCTTTCCGGCAGCGGATGCACTCAGACATCCATTCCCCCCAGCGTGTGCTTATCGAACAGGAAAATGTTGAAAACACTCCTAGAAAAGTCTAAAGGTGTAAACCTTCTAAGAGATCACAGCCCGCCGTGCGATTCATAATGCTTTTTTTATTAATGGGTCGACAGATACCCGAAAGTGAGAAATAAATTATTTTACCGTCAACCCTCTTGATTATAGCCCCGTGTCCAGACTTCAGTTAATGAATTACCCCGCGGCAAGCCGCGAGGTATCTGTTCGGAATTCGATTTATGAATTTGATACAACGCTTTCACTCCCCCCGTAGAGGGCACGGCATGCCGTGCTCCAACGCCTAGCATCAGCAGCAGGCTACCCCGAAGCAAGGCTTCGAGGAATTCTTTTCGATTAAAGGCAATGCCTTTTTCTCCTGGGGGAAAAATATCTCTTGTTACTGTATCTAAAACTTAATTAAGGGTACTACTTGTTAAAACTGTTAAAGCGGTTGTTCCAGTCAAGGAAAAAATGGCCCGGTTAAATGGAAAAGAGCGCCGTGATTCTAGGAAGCAAGTTTTCAGTCTTCTTGCCCACAAACTTTCAATCCATAAAGCTCCTTTCGTTATTATCCGCCAATTGTTCTCCTCAGCGGATGAGCGAACCGGAGTCCGCAAGCCTTGGTCTGATAATCCCTGAAAGACCGGACATGTCGCATGTGGCGGATTTGTTTAAGCTGGCACCGCAGAAGAAATCTCTTTGACACCGGAATATATAATGTGTATCCTGATAACTGGGATGCCGGCATTCAGTGTACAGATACCAGAATATCAGGGTGATCGCTTCCCCAGTACGAGAGGATGATGGAATTATTGATCATATCAATCACAGGCGGGGTTCTGGCCGGGATGCTGGGAGGTTTGCTCGGAATTGGCGGCGGTATCCTGCTGATGCCTATTCTCAGGCTAATTTTTGGTCTGTCCCCAGCCTGTGCTGCCGGAACCTGTATAGTAGCCGTATTTTTTACCACTCTGGGAGGAAGTTTCAGGCATTATCAACAGGGACACATAAATTTCCGGTCCATAAGTACGGTCATAATAGCGGGGGCAATCTCGACTACTGTCTTTTCCCTGATTTTTATATATTTCACTAAAAAAGGAAGGTGGCTGGATCTTGGGACAGGCCTGGTGTTTTCCCTTGTATCTGTCCGAATGATTTTAGAGGGATCATTGGATTTGCTAAGGAAGAGAATCCAGGAACCAGAGGGAAGTGAAATAAGAGGTTCGCGAATAGGAAAAGCTGCTATCGGGAGTCTAGCCGGAATTCTTCCCGGGCTTCTCGGGATAGGCACCGGCGCCATCCTGGTTCCTGCGTTCGTTTTTATTTTAAAGGCCCCGATAAAAATAGCCATCGGCTCCTCATTGGCCTGCTTTTCAGTTAATGCTCTGGTGAGTTCGACATTGAAATTATTCCAGGGATTTGTAAATCTAGAGTTAGCGATACCCTTATGTATCGGAACCCTGGCCGGCTCGAATATCGGCGCTGTTTTAAACAAGCGTTTCCGGTCATCGGTTCTCAAGATAATGTTCGGCACGGTTTTTACATATGTGTCCGTAAAATACATTCTGCTCTTTTTTGAAGGATAGGGATCAGATGAAAAAAATCAATGGTGGATCTATTTTGGAAGAGTCGAGAGCTAAGCTGAAAGAAATAATCAAAAAAAACGGATTGTACAATGTCAATGTATCCGTTCTGGTAAAAACCCTGACGCCTGAAGAGGCTATCGGAGAGCCCGGAAGGCGGGATTTCCCGATAATTACAGGAAAGGAGAGGGTCATCGAGGCAAAGGTGATGGACGCCAAAGCCCATGCCTTTACCGATTCTCCGGGAGAATTTGTCGGCAAGCTGAAAGAGATATTAAATCTCCCCCTGAGATCGAATAAGGAACGAGCCCTTTACATCGCTACGCTTAACGCCGTGCTCAAATATCTTGGTCTTACGGATAAGACATTGCATTGCAAGGATGACGATCCGGAGAGGTGCGCCAAAGAAATAGCTTCTTACATTCTGAAAGGCTGGGGAAAAGTGAGAGTGGGCCTTGTGGGATTGAATCCCGCGATTGCTGAAATGCTGGCCGGGACATTCGGCCGGGAAAATGTCAAAATCACCGACCTTAATCAGCAAAATGTCGGTTCTTTGAAATTCGGGGTAGAAATCCAGGATGGCGATACAATGACCGGGGAACTGGTCAGCCAGTCGGATCTGATCCTTGTCACAGGAACCACGTTTGTCAATGGCACTATTGATTATATAATGAATTGTATCCGGAATCACGGGAAGGACTATCTTATTTACGGGGTTACCGGAGCGGGTATTTGCAAGCTGATGGGGCTGAACAGAATATGCCCGTGCGGCAGGGACGAATAAAACCGTCAAATGGCGGCAAAATACTTCCCAGCGGGTCTTACGAATCCGGACATTCAGGGATAACCGCTTCAGACAAATCTATTTTCTCACCTGAACCTCATTAATTAAGGAGGCCGGCCATGAAGACTTTCATCCTGATGACCAAGCTCTCGCCTGAGGAAACCAGGCATGTCAAGGAACGGGCGAAACTGGGGCGGGCCTGGCTGGAACAGGTCAGGAAAAAATGCCCGGAGGTGAAATTTATCACGCATTACGCGCTCCTGGGACCGTACGATTTTCTCGATATCTACGAGGCGCCGGACGAGGAAACAGCAGCCAAGGTCTCGATGATCAGCCTGGCCAATGGAGCCTTCCAGGCCGAAAGCTGGACAGCGATCCCCTACGCCCGCTTCTTGGAATTGACTGAAGAGATTTAGGGAAATTTTCATTCCGGCGCCTGGCTCCCTTTGGCCGCACCATCAATTATGCCGGGAAAAATATAATCGCATCAGTTGAAAAAGCGGAAAGTTAATCGCTGATCTGCAGGGTCCATTCACGAACTGAAGCGATCATCCGGAATACAATTTCAATTCCCCAGGAGGCTGTTAAATGAGCTGGATGAAAGGATTTGCATCTAAAACGGGTAAGATTGTGAATGTCGGCTTTGCCATTTTACTCGCCGGCGGTTTTCTATGGCCGGGTACGCAGGCGCTCGAAGCGCAGGAGGCAGGCGAAGCACCTCTCGAGGTGACGCACAGCCGGAATACTGACACCGTGCCGCTTTACGAGGTATTCGAGATCACTTTCAAGCACGAGCGGGAATATGTGAATCCTTTTTTCGATGTGGCGATCGAGGTCACTTTTACCGCCCCTTCGGGTAATCAGGCGCTGGTGGGCGGATTCCACTACGGCTCTTCCGCAAAGCCGAAAATCGAGACCCGCAAGATTCAGACTCCCGCTGGGGAGCGCCGGGAAGTGGACTATATATTTTACCGTCAGGACCTGTGGAAAGCCCGGTTTGCTCCGGCTGAGCCGGGGGAGTGGAGATACACTTATGTTTTCAAGAATCTGAAAGGGGAACAGGCAGCGGGCGAGGGCACTTTCACTTGCATTGACGGGCGCAGCCGCAATCCGGGTTTTCTCAGGCGCCACCCGTCGAACCCTTTCCGCTGGGTGTTCAATGACGGCAGCCCATTCTTTCCGATCGGCCTCCAGGAATGCCTGGGCGATGGCTCGGCTACAGGCTCGGTGCTGGATGCCCAGTCCATGGAGGGTCCTTTCAGGCCGGAGCGTGAGGGCCGGCCAGCTCTGCCCCCAGGGGCGATGTTTCAGCCGGGACCCTCGAACAACCCCGTGAACGGCGATGTCTACTTCCGGAACTACGCTCGGGGCGGTTTCAACCTCTTCCGCTTCTCCCAAAAGAACTGCTCTTATGTCCTGTACCGCGACCTCGACAACTACCTGGTGCAGGAAGGGGTGATGACAGACGAGTTGCTCCGCCATGTCCGCAAGTACGGATTCCGCGTTTTCTACGGCTTTTTCGGCTACCAGGATGTATTCAACAACTACCCGGAGGATGTGGTGGGCATGGCAAAGCTCAAACGCTTTGTCAAATACAGCGTGGACCGCTGGGGCGCTTATGTCGATATCTGGGAGTTCCTGAACGAGCAGGATGCCGATGACAAGTGGTACGAGATCATGGCGCCTTACCTGAGCTCTATCGATCCGTACAGGCACCCGATCACCACGAGCTGGGAGCGGCCCGGGCTTAAAGGCATCGAGATCAATGCGCCGCACTGGTACCAGCGGGAGGACGAGCTGGAATCCGACCTTGTCACTGTATCGAGAGCCAGGGAGTGGAAAAAGTACCATAAGCCCGTGATTGTCGGAGAACAAGGGAACCGGACCGATAGAAAAAATCCTCCGCCCCCCGGTGTGGGAGGGGTCTGGGATGAGCGCTCGGCAGTGCGCATGCGCATCCGGAACTGGACCGCCCTTTTCAATGAGATCGCATTCATTTTCTGGAACACGAGCTACGCCAAGGACGGCCATTACATGAATATCTGGCTCGGGCCCAAAGAACGCGAGTATGTCCGGGCCATGCAGGACTTCTCCTATTGCCTGGATGCAGATGTCATCATGGCTCCGGTCACGGTTTCGGACCCAGCCAGAGTGCGCGCTTATGGCCTGGCCTCGAAAGAGCGGGCCGGCGTGTACCTGCACCACTTCAAAGACCACACTGACCCTGTGAATGACCTGAAGATCGCTCTTAACGTGCCGAAAGCAGCCACAGGCTACTGGTACTCTACCGGCACGGCTGCGATCCTCGGCTCTTTCGACACCCCGGCAGGCAGGCAGACCTTTACGGTTCCCGGGTTCACAGTGGATCTCGCCCTGCTGATCACTCCTTACGGAGCGCCTGATATCGACAAGGACGGCACTCCCAACCACCTCGACCTGGACAACGACAATGACGGCGTCCCGGACAGCCAGGACGCTTTCCCCCTGGACCCGGAAGAATGGCTGGACGCTGACAGCGACCTGATCGGAGATAACATGGATGCAGATGATAACGGCGACGGCATCGGGGACGACGACAACCAGAACGGCCGTCCGGACCATGAGGAATTCGACCTTGACGGCGACGGCGTGGACAAGGCAGGGTGCGTGCCGTGGGACGCTTTCCCTCTGGATCCTAAAGAATGGCGCGACACGGATGGGGACGGGGTGGGCGACAATGCGGACATTGATGACGACGGGGACGGATGGAGCGACGAGGAGGAGATAAAGGCACGCACGGATCCCCTGGACAAGCTCAGTTTTCCGCGAGGTTAAGCGAATGGGCAGGAGCCTGCATGGCGCCAGTTCTGATTTGAATCTGAAGGCTCTCTTTAGATTCTTACATATTCATTCTGAGAGGTTATCTCTCACAATTTCTAAGTCTTTGTTTTTTAACCACAAAGACACCAAGACACCAATGGTTTATTATTATCCGATTCAACCAACAATAATGCAAGAAGAATTGACACTATTCTTTGTGTCTTAGTGCCTTGGTGGTTAGACATTTAAATAGAATTTCAAATATTTTTGGCTAGTTTTTAAAGAAGAAAAAAGGTCAGCGGTCTTTTTGTTTCTCCAGCAGCTCCGCCATGGCAAGCCCTACCCTGGCCACGCTCGAATGCTCTTCCGGAGGTCTGCCCCAGCCCGGCGACCCCCCGTACTGGTTCAACCCCATGATAACGACCATATTTTTTTCCGGCAGGATAGCGGCGATGGTCTGCGAGGCGCCAGCCATGAACACGGCCCCGACCTCCGGCGAGAGCCAGAACATCAGGCCGTATTCAGTGTCCGGCGTGGGTTTCCGGCCGTGAAGCTGGGTGGTCCAGGCCTCCCGGATAAGGTTCTGGCGGAAAATCACTCTCTGGCCGATCTTGCCGCCATCGAGCCAGAACCGGGCGAAGCGGGCGATATCCCTGATGGTACCATAAAGCCCTGAGCCAGGGTATGGATGGGTAGTATAGCTGTTAAAGGTCGAGTCAGGCCCGTCAAATGTGCGTACTATGCCAGACTCGTTATCTCCCTTGTAAAGGTATCCGACACTTTTCAAACCGAGCGGCTCGAGGATCCGCTCCTTAAGAAGCCGGTCATACGGCATGCCGCTGACCTTTTCCATTATATGGCCTAAGATCCTCATGCCGAGCTCGTTGTAATGGAAGGCGGTTCCCGGTTCGAATTCCAGGGTGACATCTGAAAAGGGCGGAAGGTTTTCGCTTTTGAGGGAATCAGCCGGCGTGGGCCTGATCACGCCTGAGGTATGGCTTGCCAGTTGACGGATAGTGACCTTTTCCCGCAGAAATTCTCCGCTGCCGGGTCCCGGGCCGGTGAAATATTCGAGATATTTAGCCACTGGATCATCGAGAGCGATCTTGCCCTCAGTGACCAGGGAGAGCAGAACCGCCGAGCCGAATTCTTTGGAAACCGAGAAGTAGGGGAAGCGTGAATCCGCAGTTACGGGTTCTGCATCCCGGCCTTTATGAGTCGTTCCCAGATACTCCTCATAGAGGATTTTTCCATTGCGCATCACCAGCGCAGCCCCGGCGCTGCAATCATACGAGAGCTTCATCTTGCTCTTTACATGATAGTAGAACATCTCGAAAATTCCGCGAGATCTTTCCCCGGCCTGGGGCGCGCAAAAGGATAAAAAGACCAGGCTCCCGGCGAGCAGAAACAGAAACTTTTTCATGACTTACTCCCGATAAATATGTTGAAAAATTGATTTCAGAGAGAATATGTTCCTTTTCGGCTGGTAATTTACCTTGAATTTAGAATACCATAAAGACATTTTCTTATTTTAAACCGTAAAGAATTGTTAATATTTCAACATGCCTCCAGTATTATTTAACCCGAAAAATTCATAAAAATTTTCCGTTCCCGTTTTTTGCAGGGGTGCACCCGCGTGTGCGCCCGATTACCATCGAAAAATTACCGATTTTCAATAATTCGCAATGCCTTATAAATGATAAAGTTATATTTCATCCCTATGATTAGGAGATTTACACACCCCGCCCGCTTCGCGGGCACCCCTCTCAAGAGGGGATTTTTTCTTGCCGTTACCGGTCTATTCGCAAA
>DATKXY010000287.1:0-36173 GCA_035528795.1 archaeon
ATCCCCGCGATGCACTGCGCCCTCTTTTTTATCAACAGACCGGGTCAGAAACTGTAGCCCAGCGAGATCCGGTGTGTCTGGTTCAAGTCCCTGTGGCCGATCCAGGCATAGTCCACCGCCAGAGAACGGACTTTCAGCCCGGCTCCGAAAGTCGGGTGGTTTTCATCCAGCCCGGTTCGCAGGAACATTCTTTCATATATGGAGTATTCTATTCCTAGATGCAGAAGGCTCATATAGTAGGCGCTCGGATTTCTGTAGTTGGCTTTCCTGCGCTCGACAGGCACTGATACCTCGAGAGCGCCCAGGAGCCGCCCGCCGGGAATGTGGAAACCCTCGTCCAGGGCCAGGCCCGCTGAGATCCAGGGCTTGATATACTCCCTTTTGCCAGTGGAGTAAGCGAGAAAGCTTGTGGTTACATCCCGGGCCGATACACTCAACAGGAGAGGGACAGTCCCGTTGAGCTTGAATACCGCGCCCAGATCGAAGCCGAACCCGGTGGCCGTGACATCCAAATACCGCTCGTGCAGCACTTTGACCGCCGCGCCAATATGGTGCTCCCCTCGAAACTTCCGGCCGAAGCCCGCCAGGATGGCAAAATCGTTTTTCGAGATGTAGCGGTCGATAACCGGACGGTTTTCGGCTCCCAGTTCTCCTGCAGGATTTTCAAGATGTGTGACCACAGGGATGCCGCCGACACCGAGATGGATCAAACCGGCTCCGATGCTCATCCCGCTGGAGGAATTTTTAAGGCGATGCGAAAACCCGATGAAATTATACACCACTTCACCGTTGAATCTCTCGCTGTGCATGAAAGAGATACTGTTGAGCTGTTTCTCTATGCACCTGGATAGTCCGGCGGGATTCCAGTAAAGGGCTTCCGGCCCGCTGGCCAAAGTGTGGTAAGCGCTCCCCATGCCAAGACCGCGGCCCCCCACACCGATACTGAACGATTCCCCGGCGTACTTGCTTTGAGCTGACAAATGGGCGGGATTTAATAACGCTCCGAGTAATAGAATTCCGCAAAGCAATTGAAAATGATTTTTTCTCTGCATATAATAAATCGAAATTTGCTTGACAATACGCAATCACTGGAGTAAAATTTTATACTAGTCTTATTGGAATTATTCCTGCTTTTACTGTCCGCAGCTTGATAGACCCGTTTCAGGCTGCTGCCTCAAAACGGACCCTCCTTCTATGAAAACACAGAGACTGCCTGCTTTCGTGATCTGTCTTATCCTGATCGGTGTCTCGCCGAAAGATAGCGGCCAGGAACTGCAGCAGGCCTTTCCCTTTATCATTTCAGGCGCGGTCAGCGCAAATATTGGCTTCAATCGTCGGGCTGAAGAGCTGAACATTGCCGATTTAGACAATCTCTTAGCCGAAGGCAGAAAACTTTTCATAAATCAGTGCACTTCCTGCCACAGCTCGCGATTCGTCTGGGAAAGCGGGATCCTTTCCAGCGAAGCCGCCTCGAGGGTTGCCGATATGCTCGCCAAAAGCAGAGGCTCTCTCGAGCCCTCGGAACACCGCCTGCTTGTTGAATACCTGCAATACAAACTTCCCTTGCGCTAGATCTGCCTCTGTTTAATCCTAGCCAAAGATATTTGAAATTTTTAGGTATATCCTATATAAAACAAGTCATTCGCAAAATTCAAACTTTCAGGCACAAAGTGGCAAAGGCACAAAGTTATTGTAACTGTTTATTATGAAATTATCAGGTTAAACTCCAAAAACAGTCGTTCAATTTTCGCCTTTCTCCGTGGATCTTCAAGTTCTCTATGTCCCTTTGTGCCTTTGTGCCTCTGAACCTGCAACACTTTATTTATCAGTCAGTTAGAAAATTGTGAGAGATAATCTCTCAGATTGAAATGTGTAAGAATCTAATTCACCATTCCGGTTTTCCTCGCCCCTCTATCTGGAACATCAATTTACCGATTTCAGTATCCTGTGCTTTGCCTGAAGCCGGATTTTTTATCGGGTCCCGCCAAGCTGTTTTCTCTCCCGGGTCAGATCAACCCTTTGGCGTTTTCACCGTCTTCCATGATCCTTGTTATTTTCGGCCGCCCCTCTGCCAGGTACTTCCAGCGCGTGCTGATCAATCTGACCACTGGCAGGGATACAAGAAGTCCCAGCAGGCCCGCAAAAACAGCCAGCACGTTTTCGCTTCTGTTCCAGTCCAGAGCGCTGTTCAAATAGAATGCGACAATAATGAAGACCAGCAGAAAAATTATCGGTATAAGATACAGGTTTACAGTTCCCCAGAAGATCACGCCCTCGCTGATAGCGAGCTCTACCAGGTCTCCCTCCCGGGCGCCGAGGGAATTATCAGCTACCGCAATTGTCTTTTTGCCGCTTCCCAGGTATGAAACACAGGATTCCGCCTCAGAGCAGTGGTCGCACATCGCACTGCGTGTCACTTCCACTGTGGCCCAGCGGCCCTCACTCCGTGTGACCCTCGCCCGGCTGCAGACTGTCGTGCGCTTCCGGGCCTGATTCCGTGACATTGCTGCCCTCCTCCAGTGTCTGTCTTAAAAACTCAAATTGCGATTCTCTATCTGTGAAAGCTGACAAATCGATTACGCGATATTCGCAATCCTGCTCATCGATCCGCAGAACTAGTTTGTCAATTACCTCGGAGAGCTTTTCCGGCGGAATGCGGGCCTTGCGGCTTTCCAGTTTTTTTCGTAAAACCCCTTCCTCCTCGCCGACTTCATAGGAAAAGGCCGCCAGTTCAAGCCGCCCGTCCTCAGCCGCCCGCGTGACTATCAGGAAGCGCCAGTTCTTCTCTCCCCTTGTCAACTTGCTGAAAAGGTAGAGCTTGTGAAATCTTTCAACCCGGGAGGCGAAAGCTCCTGAGATCATCTCCCGGATATACGCGTACTCAGACCGCACAGTGTGTTTTTCCGCCGGATTTTCCAGATTCATAGCTCAATCATTCTATAAAATTTTATGGTTTCTTTATTTTAACTCCAGGCGCAGTGTGCGGGCTGCACTCACCATGTGCTGCAGGGAAGCCTTTACCTCCTCCCAGCCGCGGGTCTTGAGCCCGCAGTCCGGATTCACCCAGACCTTATCCGCAGGCAATAGCTCTATGATCTCTCTCAAGTGGCGCTCGATCTCCTCCTGGCTTGGAACGAGCGGGGAATGAATGTCCCAGACTCCCGGCCCGATCCCGTTCGGATACTCTTTTTCTTTGAACACCTGTAAAAGCCGTCCGCCGGCCCTGGAATTTTCGATCGAGATCACATCAGCATCCATCCTGATTATGTGGTCTATTATCGTGTTGAAATCGCTGTAGCACATGTGGCTGTGGATCTGGGTCCGGAGAGCAGAGCCTGAGGAGGCGAGACGGAAAGCATCCACGGCCCATCTCAGGTAATCGGACTGTTTTCCGGGCTGAAGCGGCAGCCCCTCGCGCAGAGCGGGCTCATCGATTTGAATGACCTTGATTCCCGCCTTCTCAAGGTCTGCCACCTCGTCGCGGATTGCCAGGGCAAGCTGCAGGCAGACCTCCTCCCGCGGGATATCGTCACGGACAAACGACCAGTTGAGCATGGTCACAGGCCCGGTAAGAATGCCCTTCATGGGACAGCTGGTCAGCGACTGGGCGAGCTTTGACCACAAAACGGTCATCGGCCCCTGGCGGTATACATCCCCATAGATGACCGGAGGCTTTACACACCGGCTGCCGTAGGAAAGAACCCAACCGTTGCGCAGAAAGTAGTAGCCCTCGAGCCTCTCGCCGAAATACTCGACCATATCGCTGCGCTCGAACTCCCCGTGCACCAGCACATCCAGCCCGAGCTCCTCCTGAAGCTTGACCAGCGAGAGGATATTGTCCTTGATTGCCTGCTGATACTCATCCTCGCTCAGCTCCCCTTTCCTCAGGCTGGCCCTCAGCCGGCGCAGATCGGTTGTCTGTGGAAAGCTGCCGATCGTGGTTGTGGGAAAAAGAGGCAGTTTGAGCGCTTTGGCCTGCGCGGCCTGCCTGGCCTGGTAGTCCGCGCTGCGGTGGAAATCTCTCCGGGTAAGGGACGCCAGGCGCTTGCGCACTGATGGCACTTTTTTCAAAGGGCTCCTCTTCGTCTGATCAGCGGCCCGATGTGCCCGGTCCAAAATATCCCTGTCCTCCCGGGTCTGACCGCTTCCAGAAGCTGTCCGTGCCAGGGCCGCCAGTTCTCTCACCTTCTCCCGGGCAAAGGACATCGAAGAGAGAACCTCTGGCGGCAGATGAGTTTCACTCTCCACAGTCACCGGCACATGCATCAGGGAACAACTGGTGGAAAGAACCAGTTTCTCTCCGCCAATCAGGGTTTTTAGCCGCTCCACCAAAGAGAGAACGCTTTCTGGATCGCAGGCCCAGATATTCCGGCCATCCAGCACTCCGGCAAACAGGGTCTTGCCAGCCGGAAAGCCATGCTCGCGAATAAGGTCGAGATTCTCCTCGCCATGCACAAAATCAAGGCCCAATCCCGCTGCCGGGAGTCCGGTGAGTGTCCGGAAGTTCCCGCCGACATGGTCGAAATAAGTCTGGACCACGATCTTTGCCGAGCCGCCGCAGGCAGCCTCGAGAGCCGTGCAGGCACGCCCGAGGGATTCCCGCGCCGCATTATTCACCTCGCCTGCAAAACATGGCTCGTCAACCTGGATCCACTCCACTCCCTTTGACGCCAGGGCCTCGAGCACCTCTGTGTAGACAGGCAAAAGGCTGTCCAGCAGGCTCAAAGGATCGAAATCCTCCGTACACCTGCCCAACAGCAGGAAACTGACCGGCCCGATCAGGACCGGCATTGCGGCTGCACCTGTTTCCAAAGCCTCATCCACCAGACTCAGGATAGACCGGTCACGAAAGCTGAACTGCATATCCGGGTCGAACTCCGGCACCAGGTAATGGTAGTTGGTATTGAACCATTTGAGCATGCTCAAAGGATGGATGTTCCCTTTATCCCGCTCGGCTCCACGTGCCAGGGTGAAATATTCCTCCAGGCTCAATTCTCCCTGGCCCAAAGCGAATCTGGCCGGCACAGCGCCCACCATCGAGCAGGTATCGAGCATCTTGTCGTAAAAAGAAAAATCCCCCACCGGAACCAGATCCAGACCCGCGGATTTCAGAAATAAATAGTTTTCAAGGCGTAAAGCCCGGGCCGTCTTGTCAAGCTCACTTTTCCCTGATTCCCCGCGCCAGAACGCTTCCAGTGCGAATTTTAGCTCCCGTCGGGCCCCTATGCGCGGAAATCCCTGAATGCTCGTGAGCATCCCCGACTCCTCAACCTGATAGATGTAACTCCAATAAAAAGCTCGACTAGTAACTGCAAGCCCTCAGTAAAATATAATGTAAGAGCGGATTAAGCGATATTTTTTTACAGGAAGTAGCAGGAAGGATACGAAGCCGGGTTCAATAACCAGAGACAAGCGGAATATTCTTCAAAGCGAGGGCAGAATACACGCTGAGAATAAGCCCTGACCGGAAGTGAAAGATGACCGGGCGCAAGAGGACTTGCTCAGAACTGTTCTTTGCGCAGGCGCCAGCTTTCGGCGCTCCACATGACAGCTAAAGCAAGAAGCAGCGCCAGCATCTCGACCAATTGGGCGATGGTTCTGATTGCTTTCAATTCATGCTCCTTTAGTCAAAAAATCCGGAGTCCATCCGGTTTTAATGCGAAGCAATTAATATTCCATTGGCTGTCTTCAGCAACTCTTTGAATTTTAATTAGTTATAAATCATCATCGCGGGGATTGGTTTGCCTTTTTCCGATTTGGGAAGGAAAAGATTTCCCCCTTGTCGGTCCACAACCCAGAGTTCCTGAGCCTGACCGTTGACATTAATTTCTCGATCCCGTATTATTCAGCAGGCAGAATTATCTCCTTCCCATCTTATTTTCCAGCCTGGGAGATCAACAATGACCGAAAACTCGAATATCAAGCGCAAAGAGTTTCTCAACAAGTGCGGCACAGCTTTTCTGGGACTTGGACTCGGTGTCTCCTGCAGCAAATCCGGCGAAGCGGAGGAACAGGCTCAACAAGCCAGGGAGGCCGGTATTGCGGAAGCTCCCCCTCGGGAGGAGGGGCCGGTAACACCGGCCTATCGCACCTTGGGCAAGGCCAAAATCAAGGTCACGGAGGTCGGTTACGGAGCGAGCCGGACCATGGACCCCATGCTTATAAACCATACGCTCGATGTGGGTATCAACTTCCTGGATACCGGCCGGTCATACTTTAACGGTCAGAACGAATATCTGCTGGGCAAACTGATCAAGGGGAAGCGCGATCAGGTGGTTATCAACTCCAAGGTGCAGCCAAAGGGGCTGGAAAATATGCAGAAAGACCTGGAGACAAGCCTCGAAGCTCTGGGCACGGATTATATCGATTCCCTGCTGATCCACATGGCCTCCAAGCCTGAGGATATCGAAAGCGATGAAATAAAAGGCTTCCTTACACGGGCCAAGGAACAAGGGAAGATCCGCACTTTCGGATTCAGCAGCCACAGCAATTTTATCGAACTCCTGGAAATCGCCGCCAGGGAGCCTTTCCATGAGGTGATCATGGTGCCGTACAATTTCATGGGCCGCTATACCCACATGCTCGGCGGAAGTAAAAAAGAATGGGACAGCGAAGCCCTGGCAAAAGCGATCAACAAGTGCGGCGAGTCAGGAATCGACTTTGTCGCTATCAAAAGCTGCAGCGGCGGTTTCATGAAAGACGAGCAGGGGCCGCAAACCTACCGGGCGGCCCTGAAGTGGATTTTACAGAACCCGTACATGAAAAGCGCCGCCGCAGCCATGGGAAATTTCCAGGAGATCGAGGAAAATGTCCGGGCTATGGGAAGCAGCAAACTGGGCGAGGCTGAGAACAAGCTTATCGAGCGCTATGCAGCGCTTTACGGCGCCATGTACTGCCGGATGTGCGGTTTCTGTGAGGGACAGTGCCATAGAGGGGTCCGGGTGGCCGAGATCAACCGGCTGCACATGTACGCAGCAGGCTATGGGGGCGAAATGGCGCGCCAGGCGCGGCGCTCGTATTCCGCTCTGGGCAGATCGAACGCCGAGGCCTGCGAGTCTTGCGAAAAGTGCAGTGTCGCCTGTCCCTACGGTTTGCCTATTGCCGGCAAGATGGTCCAGGCCCACGCTGCACTGGTTTAGTGAGGCGCAATAATCCACGCAGAATTGCATTAAAGATCAAGGGGGCGCGGCTACGGCTGTGCCCCTTTATTTATTTGTGTCCTTCCAGTCTGCGGTTGGATTTACTAAATCCCTCCTGTCAACTGAAAAAGGCCTCTACAGCCTACCTGCGGCCCAGCAGTAAAATACCGGCCGGCCCGAAAGGCGGAAGCTCCACGGTCACCTCTTCTTCTCCGACCACCGGCTTGAGAGGCATGGTCCAGGGACTGCGCACTGCCGGAGTCCAGGCCGCACGCACGATGTACTCTATCTCCGGCACCCGGACGCGCACTACCACGCCGGCTTTCAGGCTGCCATCCTCAAGACTTACATTCGGCTGCACTACAGCCACTAGAATATCTTTCCCCCTGGAACGGGAGCTCGAGGGAACCATGAAAATCTGGCCCTCTACACCTTCAGGCAGTTTCAGCGGCTGGGGCGTGAGAACCCATTCCCTGCCAGCCAGAGCGAGGAAAAGAGGCCGGTAGGCCCTGGCAAGAGCAGGGTCCGCTCCGAGCTCCGGGCCGGAAGGCATAACGCCCCAGAGAAGCTCAGCTTTTAGATGCTGCTCGAGCTTGCCGCCGGGAATCCTGGTCCCGCTGCGGTTATCCGCCACAATCGGCCGCCAGAGACACATCAGGGCGGCTTTTCTCATCACCTCCGGGCTGGTGTCAGACAGAAAGAAAATATCTATCCCCCGGGCATCGGCTATACTTACCGGCTGTGCGGCCGCTACCGCTTTGCCTGCCTTATGCACCATGCCGATCAGAAGCCCCCCCACTTCCCTGAGGTTGCGGGCGAGACAGTAAGCCGGACGATTGTGAACCACAGTCAGCCCGTCATCGTGGGCGAAATCGATCCCTGTCATATTCCAGTCATCGAAGAAAAAGCCGCTGGCCTTGGGATAAAGCTCTATCATTCGGCGCTGCTGCTCGAGCATCCGCATTCCAAATGGGCTTTCCGGGCCGGCATGCATCACGTAATGGCCCGCGAAGGCTTCCAGCCGCCGGCCCCGCTCATCGAGGGCAATATCAGCAGCAAAATTTTCTTCAGCGATCTCTTGCCGGCAATACTGATTGAAAGCCGAGTAAATGATCGGGCTGATTCCCGACTGCAAAAGATTATCCAGTGTGCTGCGCACCAGCCCGACAGATATTTTGTTATACTTTCCTGGATCAATCTGGCTGGCCCAGGTAAAATCGTCAAAACGAAGCGCCTGGGGCGGGACCCACTCCCCGTGGCGATAAAAATTCCAGTCTATTCTGGCTAACTTTATCTCCTCCTGCTTGAGCATGCCAAATAAAGCACTGCCCGGTTCCGCAGGCTCGATACTCCTCAAGAATCCTTCCTGCTCGACAGCCCGGTAAGAGGACTCGAAATACGGGCGATATTTCATCGCGAAGGCACCCAGGGCCGGGCGCCAATCACTCTCGTGTCCGTAAATCCAGAGTCCGGTTTCCATTTCCCTGTCCGCTCCGAGCCCCACAAGGTCGAAAGTAATTCTCAGGAAGTCCCGCTCCTCAGGTGAAGGTGTCACTCCAAGAGGCAGCCGGCCGGGTTCGATTTCGAATTTTACGCGCACTGGCTCGAGCTCGAGCGGAACAGCCAGAGTCACAGACGGCCCTCCCGGTTTCCATAGCATGGTCAGCGGAATGCTGATACTCGTGCGGCTGTCCGCACCCGGTCCATAGACGAAATGGGCAGAGGTATCCCCGTCCAGCAGCAGAGACCCCGCTCCATTCGGGACCCACAGGTAAAAACCCCGGGGCAAAGGCACGAGATATGAGAAGCGAACCGAACGAAAGAGGACATCCTTATCAATTGCCACGGCCCGGCAGCGCACGAACACTCCATCCCTGTCCTCCTCTATTCTTTGTTTCAGGAAGAAAGGTGCATTGGCGAACCTCTTCTCAAAGCCCGCCCCTTTCCCAGTCTCCTCGAAATTTCTCACAACGACGGAATCCAACAGGTCGCTATAGCGCCGCCTGTCCAGTTCATCGTAAATCTCAATCCCGATTCCGCATGCCTGCCGGGAGTCGGCAGAGTCGCTCAGCAGGTCGACCCCTGTCTGCTCGTGAATCAATCCAGTGATCAGTCCACTCACCGAATGAACCTTGATCTCCACTCCGCCCCCGGCCACCTTGACTTCCTTGACGACCACCTTTTTGGGCGGGGGTTCGAGCGTGCAGGAAAGACAGGTAACGGCTGCTAAAAGGAGCGCTGTCAGTAAAACCCGCCTGACTTTCGACCGCGAAAACACATGCTCCACGCTAAACCTCCGATCGATGTAAAATTTTATATTTTTAGGGATTGTTTTATTGATCCCGATTGTGATAAAACCTTGTAATCAGCTCAGGCAAGACTGTCCGCGCGCTCCAGCAACTGCGCGCAGCGCTCCGCTCCCAGCACTGCCATCACCCGGGGCAGGTCGGGCCCGTGAAAGCTCCCTGTAAGGGCAATCCGCACAGGCATGTAAAGCATCTTTCCCCTGACTGAAACACTCTTCCCCACGGTATTGAACAGGACTTTCATTTGCTCGACATCCCCGTTCCCCAGTTTGCGAAGCCCGCGGGCCATCTCAGGCAGCACTTTCCTGGCCTCCGGGCTTCCGATCAAGTCCAGGGCTTCCGGATCGTCTATCACGGGTGGTTTTCCGCTGAAAGCACCGAGATATTTCGAGATATCAGTCAGCAGCTCCAGTTTGTCCCGGCAGGCCAGGACGATCTGCCTGAACTGCTCATTGCTAAAGGCCCGGGCTTCCTCACCGGCAAACTCCAGCAGCAACGCTGCAAGCTTCTCCTCCGGAAGAGCGCGGATGTATTTCCCGTTCAGCCAGCGCATCTTTGTTGGATCGAAAATAGCGGCGCTCTTCCCCAGGCGCTCGAAATCGATCTCAGCTTTCAGGCGCTCAGGTGGCAGGAACTCTTCGCCGCTCCCGGAGGACCAGCTCAAGAGGCTGAGATAGTTGATCAGGGCTTCGGGCAGGCAGCCGCTGGAGCGGAAATCAGCCACACTCGTGGCGCCGTGCCGCTTGCTGAGCCGCTGGTGATCCGGACCCAGAATCATCGGGATATGGGCGAACGAGGGCTGCTCCGCTTCGAGAGCTTTGTAAAGCATAAGCTGGCGCGGGGTGTTCGAGAGGTGGTCGTCGCCGCGGATCACATGGCTCGCTCGCATGGCGATATCATCCACCACTGCGGCGAAGTTGTAAGTGGGCCTGCCATCCGAGCGCAGAATGATAAAATCGCCGATATTCCGGTGGTCGATAACGACTTCTCCCTTGACCAGATCGTTCCAGGAGCTTTCCCCGGGCGGCACCCTGAAACGGATGCTCGCAGGCCTGCCCGATTCATCCGGCTTGTTGGGGCCGCTCAGCTCCCCCCGGTAAACAGGGAGCTTTCCCTCTGCCAGGCGCTGCTGTCGGAACTGCTCTTTCTCTTCATCGCTCAGATGGCAGTAATAGGCAAGGCCCCGTTCGATGAGTTTCCCGGCTGCAGCTTGATAGAGCTCTCCCCGCTCGCTCTGGCGGTAGGGCGCGTATGGGCCGCCCACATCCGGCCCTTCATCCCAGTCAAGGCCCAGCCAGCGCAGATCATCCAGTATCGCTTTCTCGCTCTCCGGGGTGGAACGCGCCAGGTCCGTATCCTCGATACGCAGGATAAAACATCCCCCAAGCCTGCGCGCCAGGAGCCAGTTGAGTATCGCCGTGCGTGCGTTGCCGATATGCAGCCTTCCGGTTGGCGAAGGGGCGAAACGCGCCCGGAAAATTTTATCCATACCTGCCGCTCTCCTTCACTCTCCCGGCTTGTCCCGCCGGACCTTTTTTCTGCCAGCTCTGCGGCCTGACTTTCTCATTTTCCGGAACCAGAGGAAAACGAGCACTGCCAATACCGCCGCAACCGCTCCCAGACCCAGATTCAACTCTTTCAGGATGGTTTTAATATACGCCCAGTTCTGGCCCAGGTAAAATCCAAAATAAACAAGCAGGGCATGCTGAATGGCTATGGCGAAGATAACCGGTACAAGGAAACGCCGCAGGCGGAAGCGGCTCACACCTGCAAAAAGAGGGATGACTGAGCGGAAACCCACCAGAAAGCGGCTTATAAACAGTGTTCCCATACCCCACTTTCTGTAAAACAGCGCCACCCTGGGAAGCAATTCGGGGTGGAACATGCGTGGGTGGTTTTTGATAAATTCCCTGCCGTTGGCCCGGCCCAGATAGTATACAAAAATGTTAGTCGCCAGATTGCCTGCAGCTGTACAGCCGAAAACCAGCACTGGATCTAAAAACCCGAGCCCGGCCAGATAGGCGCCGAAAACGGTGATTGTATCTCCGGGGAAAGGGGGCAGGAGATTTTCGATTGCCGAGGAAACACCGAGCAAAAGGTAAATTACCCAGGAGGGTAAAACCTGGTTTATCTGATATATGAACTCTTCTATAGCGGCTTATCCCCTATGGTTTATGCTCAAAAATAAAAATGCCCGGCAGCGCAGGAGCATGGCCTGTACCGTGTCTGCTCCAGGCGCTGTTTCGGAAAGCACCCTGCATCGAGTATCAAAAGGCGGCAGGTTTGGCTTATCTGTCAACGGCTGACCAGGACCACGGCCCTGGCCGCCAGACCCTCGCCCCGGCCCAAAGTGCCCAGCCCTTCGTGCGTTTTGGCCTTTACGCTTACCTCTCCGAGCTCAAGGCCGAGAATTTCGGCCAGCCTCCCCCTTATTTTCTCGATATAGGGCGCGAGCCTCGGACTCTGGGCGATAACAGTGGCATCCAGATTAACCGGGTGAAATCCCTCTCGCTCGACTAACCGGACAACCTGCTCGAGAAGGGCCGCGCTGTCGGCATCCTTGAAGGCCGGGTCTGTATCCGGAAAATGACGGCCGATGTCGCCCAGGGCGGCTGCCCCGAGCAGGGCATCCGCCACTGCGTGAAGGAGCACATCCGCGTCGCTGTGGCCGGCAAGCCCCTTTTCGTGGGGAATGACCACTCCGCCGAGCACGAGCCTGCGCCCCTCTACCAGAGGGTGTACATCATAACCCTCGCCAATGCGCAACGAGGCTCTGTCCCCGCCTTTCGGAGCCTGCTCCCTGTTCAGCCTGCACTGTACGTAATCCATGTCCGTTGGCTCGGTAATCTTGACATTTTGTGGGCTTGAACTGACAATGCGAACCGGAAATCCAAGCCGTTCACAGAGCGCGGAGTCATCCGTGCCGGTGTAACTTTCCTCCCGGGCCGCGCGGTGGGCTTCCTTGATCATCTTTAAGGGAAAGCTTTGGGGTGTCTGGGCCAGCCACAGATCGCCCCGGTGGACAGTGCCTTTGATAATCTCTCCCTGCGAGCGCTTTACCGTATCCCGCATGGGAGCGCAGGCCACAGCACCCGTGCCCTGGCTTGCCAGTTTGAGCGTTTCGCGCACAACCTCCAGCTCGACAAGCGGCCGGACAGCATCGTGGATGGCGACTACTTTTATCCGTTCCGGGTCGAGCGCGGCAAGCCCGTTATATACCGATTCCTGGCGCGTTGCGCCGCCGACTGCCACAATCACCCGCCCGGCTTCTGCCTGGGCAAGACCCGAGCGGAAGCGCTCGACTTCATCCGCAGGGAGAACTACAACGATTTGTTCTATTTCAGGAAGAGACAGAAAAAGCTCCAGGCAGTGGCGAAGAATGCTCTTGCCGCCTATTTCGAGGAACTGTTTTTTGACTTTTCCGCCCATGCGCTGGCCTTCTCCGCCGGCCGCGATAACCGCCGCGCAAGACAGAAGGCTGTCTCCTGCTGATATTTTATTTCCGCTGGCATTGCCGCTCACAGTTTTTCTCTCCTAAGAGCCGAACCCCTCTTTTACCGCCTCGACCAGTGTCTCACAGCCTGTAACCTGAAGGCCTTCCGGCGCCTCTATCCGCTCGAGCCAGGCGGCCGGGCAGATAACCCGCTCGAAACCGAGCTTGGCGCTTTCGGCAAGCCGCCTCTCAAGGCTCGTTACGGTCCTCAGCTCCCCGCTTAAACCAACCTCGGCCACAAACACGGTTCCCGGGTGCAGGGCCTTATCCCTCAGCGATGAGACCAGCCCGAGGCAGATCCCCAGGTCAGCCGCCGGCTCATAAATTCTCAGGCCCCCGGCCAGATTGACAAACACGTCGTGCGAGGACATGGGCAGGCCCAGGCGCTTCTCCAGAATGGCCAGCATAATCGCCAGGCGGCGGCTGTCATAGCCAGTGGCTACGCGCTGGGCTGTTCCATAGCCTGTCGGTGTAACCAGAGCCTGGACCTCGACCAGCAGCGGCCTGGTACCCTCCATGGTGCAAACAACAGCTGTACCTGAGGCTCCCTCGGCGCGGCCTGAAAGAAAATAGCCGGAGAGATCCTTGACCCCGGAGAGTCCATTCGAGCGCATCTCGAAAAGGCCGATCTCATTGGTCGGGCCGAAACGGTTTTTCACCACGCGCAGGATTCGGTGGGTCTGGCTGCAGTCGCCCTCGAAATAGAGCACCGTGTCCACCATGTGCTCGAGTATCTTGGGGCCTGCCAGGGACCCATCCTTGGTTACATGTCCCACAAGGATAACAGTCAGCGCGCCGCCCTTGGCCAGCCGCAGAAACCCCGCGCTAGCCTCCCGCACCTGGGCCAGACTTCCCGGTATCGCTTCGACTGATGAGACATAGACTGTTTGAATCGAGTCCACTATCAGAACCGCGGGGTTCTGGCTTGCCACTACCTGCTCGATCTGTTCGAAACAGGTCTCGCTCAAGACCAGCAGACTTTCGCCTCCGGTAATCTCCAGCCTGCGGGCGCGCATTCCGATCTGGGAGGCGCTTTCCTCACCGGAGAGGTAGAGCACCTTGAGACCTTCCCGGGCCAAGCGCCCGGCAAGCTGGAGCATCAGCGTGCTCTTGCCGATCCCCGGCTCGCCCCCTAAAAGGAGAAGCGAGCCAGGCACCATCCCTCCGCCCAGGATATTGTCCAGCTCCTCGATACCGGTTGCCAGCCTCCGGAGGATCTCCTCCTCCCGGGTCACGGAACTCAAAAAAACAGGCTCCGAACTCTCAAAAACTCCCCTGGCATGGAGAGCGCCGCCTGAGGCTTGTGCAGGCGCCAGCCTTTTTTCCACCACACTGTCCCAGACACCGCAAACCGAGCACCTGCCGACCCATTTCGGGAAAGTGGCCGCGCAAGATGTGCATTCGTATATTATACGCGGTTTGCCCATTTAAAACACACCGTCTCTATTAATAACCAGTAAGGGCACGGCATGCCGTGCCCCTCTGAAGGTACAAAATGCCCTGGTTTTGTTAAAAGGCCTTGATCCTGATAAATTTATCGGGGTGTTCCCTGAATTCCTGGATCAAGTTTCTCGCCTCAAGGGCGGTCTCCCGCAATTCGTCGTATAATCTTTCATCCCGCATAAGCCGCCCCATCATTCCCCTTCCCGATTCCATGTCCAGAACAATCGTATCCAGGCGGGCGGAAAGCTGTTCCAGCCGGGCGACAGTAATTTTGACTCTCCCGGAGTTGTCTTCCACAAGATTGCGGAAACCGACTGCCGCGGAGTCCAGCGAGCGCATTGTCTCCTCAAGCATCTGGCCGTAGGTGTCGAAATGTTCGCTCAAATCGCGGGTGTTGGCTGTGAAAACCTCGACATTATCCAGTGTACGCGGCAGGGAGCTTTTAGGACCCAAGATGCTGTCGATCTGCCTGATTAAAGAGCTGGCGTCCTCAAGCACCAGAATAGTGCGCGAAACCACATCGACACTTTTTTTCATCAGATCCCTGAGGCCCGGCGCAAGCTGACCTTTGACTCTGCTTCCTGGAGCAACAGGCGGACCGTCGTGGATCAGGAGAAGCAGATAAGCCTCGCCGAAAACATCCGAGGCATCGATTAACGCAACCGTGCTGTCAGTGAGCTGCAACTTGGGATCCACAAAAAAGTTAACGACCGCTTTTTTACCTTCAAGCTCTATAGTCTGCACCCGTCCCACAGGAACGCCGGCCACGCTGACATCGTCGCCCACCTTGAGCAGTCCCACATCATCGAAATACGCCTTGTAAAAGGCCATATCTTTTCTCGCGAGATATCCCTGAAGGTAAAAGATTGTCCAGAGAGCGATTACAAAGGCAGCGAAAACAACTATCCCGACAATTATTGTCTCTTTCCGGCTATTCTTCATTCGGATTCAGGCTCCGTTGAGGTTGAACATGGTTTTCACGGCGCGGTGGCCGGGGTTTACAGGTACATGGCCTCAATACTATCCTTTGAGGGGCCCGGTGGCCCTGCCCTCCAGAAACTGCTTGACGTAAGGATTATCCGTTTCTTTCAATTCCTGGGGCTTGCCGGTAAAGATAATCCGACCATCATCAAGAAGCGAGATCAAAGTACCCACCTTAAGGGCGCTGTTCACATCATGGGTCACCACCACGCTCGTTGCGCCGACATGATTGCGGGTTTCAAGGATCAGTTCGTTGATTGCATCCGCCATGATCGGGTCGAGTCCGGTGGTGGGTTCATCATAAAGGATCACCTCCGGGTCCATGGAAATCGCCCGCGCCAGACCGACCCGCTTGCGCATGCCCCCGGAAAGCTCGCTCGGCATTTTATTCTCGAGGCCCGGCAGCCCGACCGCCTCCAGTTTTTTGGCCACCACCCCGCGGATTTCCTCCTCAGTCAAATTCGTATGGTGGCGCAGGCCTATAGAAACATTTTCTCCCACTGTCATCGAATCAAAAAGGGCCGAGCTCTGGAAAAGCATGCCAAAACGCTTGTGCACTTCGTTCAACTCGGCGCGGCTCAGCCTTTCAAGAGACTGTCCGTCGAAAAAGACGTTTCCTTTGTCCGGGGACATCAGGCCGATCATGTGCTTGAGGATCACACTCTTGCCGGCCCCACTGCGCCCCATGATCACTAAAGTCTCTCCTCTGGGCACGTCCAGATCGAGGCCTTTGAGCACTTCCTGGCTGCCGAGACGCTTCCATACATCAATCAGCTTGATAATTGCTTCAGACATCGCCTTTTTTACATTGGGAAAAGTATCATCGCCAAAAAGTAATCAAAAACGAGAACCAGCAGGCAGTTTGTGACCACGCTTTCCGTGGTGGCCCTCCCCACCCCCTCTGCGCCCTGGGAAGTACAGAATCCGTAATAGCAGCCGACCATGGAAATAGTGCCGCCGAAAACCAGGGATTTGAACAGGCCGCTGTAGATATCGTGGAGAAAGACAAACTGTCGAAAACCCTGGATAAAGACCTGGCTCGACATATGCAGGTAGGCAAGACAGACCGCATAGCCGCCCAGAATGGCGATCACACAGCCATAAAGAACGATTACCGGCATCATCACCAATCCCGCTATCAGCCGCGGCAAGAGAAGGTAGCGCACCGGGTCGAGCGCCATGGTCTCCATGGCGTCTATCTGTTCGGTGACCCTCATGGTGCCGAGCTCTGCGGCGATCGAAGCCCCCACGCGTCCGGAGATCACCAGGGCCGTGATCACAGGGCCGAGTTCTATGATTATCGCCTTGCAGATAGCCACGGAAATAAAAATCTCCGGCACGTACCTGGATATCTGATAGCTTGTCTGCACGGCCAGCACCATCCCGGTAAAGAGGCTCGTAACGGCCACCAGAGGGAGGGAACCAATGCCGAACCGCATCATCTGGGACACTGTCTCCCGCCGGACAGTCCACAGACGGGGGAGCTCCCCTACCACCCGCAGCATTAAAAGCGCAGCTTCTCCCAGACGATAGATTCTCTGAAAAACACGTTCGCCAATACGGGAAAAAAATTCTAACACCGGCTAGAAGACCTCCAATTCTTCACGGAAGCTCAAGTCTTCGAATCTGAAAAATTCTTTGGCAAAAGTCAGAAAAAATTTGCCTGTCGGGCCATTGCGGTTTTTCTCCAGCAGCACCTGCGCCAGGCCTTCCGTGCTGTGTCCCTCATATTGAGGGATATCGTATTCCTCAGGCCTGTAGATAAAAAGCACCAGGTCCGCATCCTGCTCGATAGCCCCTGACTCGCGCAGGTCGGCAAGCTGCGGCTTGCGGTCCGGCCGGCTCTCAACCGCACGCGAAAGCTGGCTTAAAGCAATCACCGGAATATCGAGCTCCTTGGCCAGGGCTTTGAGCGACCGGCTGATCAGGCTTATCTCCTGCTGCCTGCTTTCGATCCGGCCGGTGGTACGAACAAGCTGAAGGTAATCAATGATTAACAAGCCGATATTTTCTGTTTTATGAAGCCTGCGCGCCTTGGCCCGCAGCTCAAGGATCGAGATCGCCGGAGTATCGTCAATGAATATTGGAGAATCGAACAGCCTGTCTGCAGCCTCGCTCAGCCGCTGCCACTCGAGGTCGGTGAGTCTAGCTTTGCGCATCTTGTTGACAGTCACATGGGCCTGAGAGCACAAAAGGCGCTGGACAAGCTGTTTCTTGCTCATCTCCAGGCTGAAAACGGCCACCGGAACCTGCTCGGGGTGCTCCTTTGTCGACAAAGCCAGGGAAAGGGCCACGTTCAGGCTGAAAGAAGTCTTGCCCATACTGGGACGGCCGGCGACAATAATGAGGTCCGATTTCTGGAAGCCCACCGTGCGCTCATCGAGGTCCCGGAAGCCAGAGGGCAGGCCGGTCATTGTAATTTCATGCTGGGCCCGGTGTTCGAGGTCGTTGATAATGTCGCTAATAATCGGCCTTACCGGACAGAACCCTTCTTTGAGCCGGAAATCCTGGATCTGGAAAATCCGCTCCTCGGACAAATCGATCAGCTTGTCCACATCCTCTACCGGCTCGTAGGATTGCTGGATAATCGTGGTGCAGCTTTGGATCAGCTTGCGCAGCATGGATTTCTCGCGCACTATCTGCGCGTGATACGAGACATTAGCTGCAGTGGGCACTGATCCCGCTATTTCATAGATAAACGGGAGGCCGCCGATTTCCTCCAGGGTC
The DNA here is from genome assembly GCA_035528795.1 of archaeon. Classification (GTDB taxonomy): domain Bacteria; phylum Gemmatimonadota; class Glassbacteria; order GWA2-58-10; family GWA2-58-10; genus DATKXY01. The sequence goes on from DATKXY010000287.1 coordinate 18,090, forward strand.
CCATCCTTTTTCAATTGCTCGGAGAGGGTGATCGGATCCACCTCGATCGATTTTTCGTACAGGGCGACCAGGGCTTTAAAGAGCTTCTTGTGCTGATCAATGTAGAAACAGCCCTCCTCAAGCATCTCGATGGCGATACCGATCGCCTCCCGGTCCATCAACATCGCTCCCAGCACACAGGCTTCCGCCTCCTGGGAAGAGGGGGGCTTGCGCTCGAAATCCTCCGAGTCTCCTTGGACACCGATTTTTGCCGCCTTTTCCATAGGCACTTAAACCGTGCTCCGCATTTTTTAAAGTTCAGGTTGATTGAGCTGACACAGAATTGATTTTATCTCTTGCCGCCAGGCTGGTAAACCTTGCCGCTCGAGGGCCGGCCGCCCTGCTGGTCATAAACCTTGCGAACAAGGAGCATATCCTCCCACGTATCCTTTTTCAAGCCGGGGTTTCTGAGCAGGGCCGCAGGGTGGTAAGTACTCACCACCTTGATCCCGTTGAAATCCGTGACAATCCCCCGCAAATGCCTCAGCGCCGCCTCCCGGCCGTGAAAATAGTACGCGCTGTACCGTCCGAGAGTCACTATTACTTTGGGCTTTATCATTTCTATCTGGGTCAGAAGGTATTCCTCGCAAGTCTCAATCTCATCCGGCAGTGGGTCGCGGTTGCCCGGGGGCCTGCATTTGACCATATTGGCAATAAATATTTCACTTCTCTTAAAACCGATCGCGGCGATTATCTTAGTGAGCAACTGTCCGCTTGCCCCAACGAAAGGGAGCCCCTGTCGGTCTTCTTCCCCCCCTGGCCCTTCACCGACAAACATGAGATCTGCGCCTGGATCGCCCGCGCCAAAAACGAACCTGGTTCTGCTCAAATGCAGTCTGCAGCGCCGGCAATCGCTGATTTTCCGCTTGAAATCCTCGAGGGATTCCCTGCTTGAGAACTCAGTTTCCCGGCTCTCTGCGGCTCCAGCCGGCTCTCCGACCCTGGCGAATTCCCTGCGTCTGTCGAGAAAGACGAACTCTTCTCCAGACTGGTGCAGTTGTTTTAAAAAAGAGATTACTTCCTGCCTTAGTTCTTCTCCGGTACTCATATTCGAGATCTTGCTATTGTTTGAACGCCCCGGCAGCCAGCTCAAGCAGGCGCCCGGCCAGCTCGCCTTTATCCAGAAGCGGCAGCTCTGTTCGTTTTCCGCCTGCATCCAGGATGAAAACCCGGTTTGTGTCTACAGCGAAGCCGGCCCCTTCCTCTGTGGGATTGTTGACCACGATAAAATCCAGCCCCTTTTTCCGCAGTTTCCGGAGCGCCTGCTCGGCCTCGTTCTCAGTTTCGACAGCAAAGCCCAGCACCACGGCGCCGGTCTTGCGGTTTTTCGAGGCGTAGGCCAGGATGTCAGGAGCCGCCTTGAGCTTCAAAGTTATCTCCTGGTCCGGTAAAGATTTTTTTATTTTATGCGCAGATTTATCAAGCGGGGTAAAGTCGCTTACCGCCGCTGCGGCTACCACCAGATCCACTTCGCCGAGCAGGGGCCGCACCGCCTCGAACATCTCTCTTGCGCTCTCCACATCGATCCTCCTGACCCCCAGCGGGGTTACCAGTTCAGTGGGTCCTGCCACCAGAAAAACCTCTTCCGCGCCCATGCGCACAGCGGCGCGCGCGCAGGCGAACCCCATCTTGCCGCTGGACCGGTTTGTCAGATAGCGCACAGGGTCCAGGGCTTCTCGGGTTGGACCTGCAGTGACAAGCACTCTCTTGCCTGAAAGTTTGTCGCTGGCCCCCAGAATCAGGGCTATCTTTTCCACGATCCGGTCGAGACCGGGGAGCCTGCCCGCCCCCTCGGTGCCGCAGGCGAGATACCCTGACTCCGGATGCAGGAAGTGAACCCCCCGTCTCTCTAAAATTTCCATGTTGTCCCGGGTCGCGGGATGATCGTACATTTTGGTGTTCATGGCTGGAACCACCAGCACGGGGCAATCACAGGCCACGTAAGTCGTGGATAAGAGGTCATCGGCCAGGCCGTGGGCCATTTTGGCCAGGAAATTCGCAGTTGCCGGAAGGATCACCAGAATTTGGGCAAACTCGGCAAGCCGGACGTGATCTATGCCACCCGGGTCAACCGGAATGAAAGTGTCAGTACTGACCTGAGCCTGGCTCAATGCCTGCAGGGTGATCGGACCCACAAACTCGCAAGCGTTTTCAGTCATCACCACACGTACCTTTGCCCCCGACTGGACCAGTCGGCTGACCAGTTCGCAGGCCTTGTAACAGGCGATGCCTCCGGAGAGGCCCACCACGATCCGCCGGTTTTCGAATATTTTATTCACTGCCATCCCTCTTTCCGGGCGCGGGCAAGATATGCTTTCGCCAGTTTATCGGATTCCGGGAGTCTTTTCACTTTCAGCTCCTCGGCCCTGATGATATTGGATATTTCCCCCAGCGTCTGCTCGAGCCGGTCGTTCACGACCAGGTAGTCAAAAATCGGGATAGACTCTATTTCCGCCACTGAATCTTTCAGGCGCCTTTCCAATGAGGCGTTATCCTCCGTACCGCGGGAGACAAGCCGGGTTTTGAGCTCTTCCATGCTAGGGGGCATAAGATAAATAAAGACTCCATCCGGATAATGTCCGCGTATCTTTTTCGCCCCCTGGACATCGACATCCATCAGCACGTGGCTGCCATCGGCCAGGATCTTTTCAATCTCGCTGACTAATGTGCCGTACAGGTAACCGTGCACCTCGGCCCATTCGGCGAACCGGCCCTCGGAGATTTTCTGTTTGAACTCCCGCTCATCAATAAAAAAATAATCGCGGCAGTCCACCTCCGCTGTGCGTTTGGGCCGCGTAGTGGCTGAGATCGAATACCGCAAATTCTTATGGTTTTTAAGCAGTTCATGGATCACCGTGGTCTTGCCTGCACCGCTGGGCGCGGTAATTACAATTACAAAATTTTGAGTGCTGAACGATTTTTTCGGCATACTCCACTCTTTTCAGGACGCCTGCTGTCAGTTGTCAGCCCGGAAACGCGGTAGTTCGTTAGATTCTTACAAATTCACTCTAAGAGAATATCTCTTACATTTTTAACCACAAAGACACTAAGTAACATAGTTACTTAGTGGTTAGATAAAATAAATTTCAAATATCTGTGGCTAGTGATCATTCGATATTTTCCACCTGCTCCCTTACCTTTTCAATTTCCTCTTTGACCGCTACCATAAACTGGGCTATGCTTGAGTCATTAGCTTTAGCCGCTACTGTGTTGACCTCACGGTTGAGCTCCTGGGTCAGGAAACCCAGCTTTCTGCCCACCGGGCCGCCATTTTTAATAGCCTCACGCATGGCCTCAAGATGGCTTCTGAATCGTACATCTTCCTCGCTGAAATCCCATTTATCCGAATAGAAGGTGATTTCAGTGAGCAGGCGGTTCTCATCCACAGCACCCTCGCCGAGTATCGAGCGGACCTTCTCGAGGAGACGCATTTCAAGGCGGGCCAATCTCTCCGGAGCTTTCAGATTCGCTTTCCTCATGTAAGAGTCCATTTCTTCCAGGCGGCTGGATATGTCTGCGGCCAGGGCTTCACCCTCGCGCTGACGCATTTGGATCAGGGCATCGAGAGCCTGGTTTGTGGCCCGCTCGACCACCGGCCAGAGTTTTTCCTCATCCTCCGGTTCGGCTTCTGTCTTAAACACATCTGTGAGCCGGCTGAAAACCTCCAGAGTAAGGCCGCCCTCGATCCCGAACTCCTCGTTCATCCTGAGGAACAGGGCCTTATAGCGTTTAATCTTTTCTTCATTCAGGATAAGCGAATCGATTCCTTCCTGGTCTTTATCCCAACTGAGCTGGAAATTGATATAGCCGCGATTGATCTTTTTTTTGACCAGTTCCTTGATCCGGACTTCGAAATTGCCCAGCGCTTTGGGGAGCCGGATGGAAAAATCGAGGAAACGATGGTTGACACTCCGAATCTCCACGGTGAAACAGCCGCCTTCAAAGACTTCCTCAGCCCTGCCGAAACCTGTCATGCTGGCAATCATTTTCTTCCTTTTCCCAATTTAATAGTTCAGGGTAAACAAGCTGCAAAAATTCTATTCCCGGAGTTGAGATTGTCAAGTGTTTCCTCGAATTCGTAGCGGGGCAGGTAAAAAGAGATAAGGACAAAATCATCGCTGTCCTCCCGCTTACAAGTCAGCGAGTAGCGATGGACCCCTTCAATGACTTTGATCACAAAAACCCCGGGTTCGGATACCCGCCAGAGGCTGTAACCATAAAGGCTGAGCAGGTCCAAAGGTTCCGCTTCGAAAGCGACCTCTCCCAGAGCTGAATCGTCCTCTCTCACAAAAAGCGAATAAAAGGAGGTCCTGCTTTCGGGTTTTCTCCCTTTTTCCAATGGGGCAAAGGATGCCAGAGTCACCACGATGAGCTCGACAGGCCCTTCCAGGACCACCTCGAGAGTCCCTCCCTGCCTCAAACAGTAGAAGATCTCTCCCTCCCAGCGTGAATCCGGGCTTGAGATAACGATTTTCTCGGTTTCATACCGCGGCTTGACGAATTCGAGCGCGGTAAGGGAGAAAAGCAGATCATCCGGCAGCCTTTCGAGAACATCAGGCGGCACCGGACGCTCGATAAGGCCTAAAAGGTCCAGGGTGATTGCGGTCCCTTCTCTGGTGTGGGCGCCGGTCCAGGTAACCACCTGCTTCCCGCCATGATAAGTTCCCGAGACAATCAACTTGGAGACAAGCGCCCCGGCCCGCGCTGTTTTCACCCCCACAATGCGGGCTCCGTCAGCCACTTTTGTCGCTCCCTTGATAGAAGACTTCGATTTCTTGCCTTTAACCAGCGAACAGCTGGAAAAAGACGCCAGAGCAAATATTCCGACCAGACACAAACTGATTATCTTTTCGCTCCTGGACATTGTCCCTCTCTTTTAGCAGCAGAAAGCGCGCTAAGCACGAAAAGAGCCTGCACGGCTTAATAATCAAACCCTAACCTCCCTGAATCAGATTTTCATCCCCCTCTTTCATGGCGGCCGCCAGAATGTCAAATAACTGCTGAGGCAGGGTCTGGACTTTCATCTGCGAATCCACGCAGATATGTTCGGTAAAGCCTGAGACCATCAGCTCGCTATTATGCATAATCTCATATTTGAAAACCACCTTACGGCTTTGCAGCCTGGCCAGACGGGTAAGCACAACGAGCTTGTCCTCATAGTAGCTCGGTCGGATTATCCGCAAAGAGGCATCACTGGTCGGGAACATCACTCCATCTTGTTCGAGCTTGCTGTAAGGGAAGCCAACCCGGGCCAGATAATCGGTCCGGCCCACCTCCATCCAGACAAGATAATTAGCGTGATAGACCACTCCCATCCTGTCGGTCTCGGCATACCGTACAATTATGTTCGACTCAGTGCAAAGTGCCATAGTTCAGATACTTAAGGCTTCAGTCCAGTGTTAATTTCAACAGAGACATCGGGTTGACTCGGGAACCGCGCCAGCGCACCCCCCAGTGAAGGTGCGGACCGGTGACCCTGCCGGTACTTCCCACAGCTCCGAGCAGTTGACCCTGCTCTACCAGTTGGCCCTCGTGGACATCGATCCGGCTGAGATGAAAAAACATACCGATCAGCCCCAGGCCATGATCGATATATATGCTCTTGCCGCTGAAGAAAAAGTCGCCGGTCAGGATCACTTTTCCGGCTGCCGGGCAGAGTACTGGTGTACCCTCCGGCGCGTCGATATCCACTCCGGAATGCGAGCTCCTGGGCACACCGTTCAAGATCCGGCGATGGCCGAACCTGCTCATTTCGCCTTGGATCGGGGCAACAAAAGGCCTATTCCAAAAAGCCGTCTGAACCCATTTTGACCACTTGCTGTTGCGCAGCTCGTCCTCGCGCTTTATCCGTCTGAGAGCCGCGGAGTCAGGAAACACCTGGGCCGGAGGAAGGGTGAGTTCCTGCACCGGAAAACCGGCGTCAACAACCCGCAGCTTTCGCCTGACAGTCTCTCCTTTCCTCCCCCCCTTCCTGTGCAGCTTTATCTGAAGCTGATAAACCCCTGGCCTGGTTTCCATATCCACACCCAGAAGAGTGTAAAATCCTCCCTGTCCCGAATGGATAAAAGGCAGAGCCCTTTCCCTGAAAGAGCCTGTTACAGTGTCCGGAGGCGGTTGGGCTTCTATATCCAGCCTGACAATTCCACCCTGAACAATTACAGTGTCCGTGATTGAAACGAGAGTTTCAGACCGCAAATCGCCTGTGAGATAAAAGGCCAGCCCGGCCGAAAGCAAAGCCAGGTTAAACCACCTGTATCCGTGCACTATCCAACTCACCCAATAAAAATAAATATTCCGGATCCTGAACTCAAAACAACCATTCAATAAATAATATAATTATTGACGCGCTTTTTTCAACGCGCTTTTTTTAAACCTAAGGATTCAATCTTTATTATTTATAAAATAATCGGACTCCTTTTGTAGCGCCGGGTGCGGCCCGGTATTTTCCGGAGCCTCGAGATACGGCATGTGGAACGCCTCTACAGCTCACATCAGAAGCCGGACTGAAAATTCAGCCGGTCTTTTTTCAAAGCCTGAAACCGCCCGGTCAATAACTTTGGAGCGCAAGATAATCACCCGGAAAAAGGAAAAACATTGCCTGAAAGTTTTCGAGCCTCTATTTTAATACGCCCGGCTTCTTATGATATTAAAAATCTCAAGTCCCCCTGCTGCGGGAGAAACACGCGCATGGAATTGCCTCCTTACATTCAAGCGACCGTAGCCCCTGATTCGCGGGTGTATTTTTTCTCGGACGCCCATCTGGAAAGCGAAAATACTGCTCAGACAGCCGAGAGAGTCGAGCGGGTAGCGGGATTTCTGGAGTACTTGCACTCCCGCGCCGATGTGCTGGTGATATTGGGTGACCTGTTCGACTTTTACTTCGAATACAAGACAGTTCTTCCGGCCCGCCACCTGCGGGTCCTGGCCGGGATCGAGGCCCTCTCGCGCTCCGGGGTAAGCTGTTACTATGCAGCGGGAAACCACGATTTCTGGCTGGGCCAGCTTTTCTCGAGCACGCTTGGAGTGACACTGGTTAAAGACGCCCTGTTACTTGTCCGCCAGACTAAGCCGCAGGTTCGCGTGCTTGCTGCGCATGGTGACGGCCTGGGAGAGGGTGATACTGGCTATAAAATCCTGAAGAAGATACTGCGCAACCGTCTGCTTATCCGCCTGTTCCGCCTCGTGCACCCTGACTGGGGTTATGCGATAGCCCGGCTTACCAGCCGGGTGAGTAGAAAGTACACCTCCAGAATGCAGGCCTCCCGGGTGGCTGCCTCAGCCGAGACTGCCAGGCTGCTCCTGGCCGCCAACCGCGAGCTCGATTCGGTGATCCTCGCCCACACGCATCAGCCGGATGACTGCCGGTTCGAACACGGCCGTTATCTCAACTCCGGGGACTGGCTTACGCATTTTTCTTACATTATATGGACCGCCGAGGGCTTCCAGCTTAAAACTTACCTGGAGCAGTAACAGAAAAACTCACCTGCCATTGGTCAGGGAGCCTCCAGTCACCGGTCCGTTTCAGATCTCTTTCAAAGCTTTCCTGAGCCTGATAACTTCATCGAGCAGCTCCTGCCTCCATTTTTCGCTGATATGGGTCTCAAGCTCGTTGTGCAGTTGATAGATCACCTCGGGTCCCGAGGGTTTCACCGAGTTCAGGATCGCTTCCAGCCTGCCCCCGGCCTCGGCGCCCAGCCGGCTGACACTTTCCTCTTCGTGCGCCTTGCAGCGTGAGATCAGCTCCCTGGCGAGGACCACAAGCCGCAAGTCCTCGATCCCCCGCCGGATGCCTTGCCATTCCGGCGAGGGCCATATATAATCAGGCGCAGGCGCGGGATATGCCGCGCACCAGTCGCGGTTGGCCCCATCCAGCTCGTCATAAGGGTCCCCGGTAACGCTCTGATAAGCGAAGTAGTAAATGCCATCCGTGCCGGAGCGCGGCAGAAACCACGCGGGGATTGACCGGTGGTAGGCTGCATCCGAGCCCACATCCGATGAGCCGAAAGCCGGCAGATAGAAGAAAGTCTTGATACCCCTGCCCTTTGTCAGGCTTACGGTATTGGGGGAGACAGAGCTGATCTGCATGACCACTAGATCAAGGTAGGGGGCGAGCGCTTCCACGGAAGACGGGGTATTGAGATCGCACAGAGGTGTTATCTCTTTCATCGAGCGCAGGAGCCCGAGAGTGAGATGGGCGAGTTTCATGTGTTCGGGATTATTGGCCGGCTCATCCACCGGGAAAAACATCAGCTTGCACCAGCCCCACTGCCTGGCGGTGTCATCCATGAGCCGGACAGCGCTCTGGTACAGGTTTTTATGCTGTTCTGTCCAGTCATCGGCGTGGGCGGGAAGCTCGAGTTTGCGGATCAAATCCGCCACGTAAAAAGAGGTCGGCCTGTAAAAGCCGTACTTTCTCATCAGGGCCATCAAGCTGTCAAGCTGCCTGATCCGCGTGTAGTCCAGGCGAACATTGCCGGCGGGCGTTTTTTCCACGAAAGATCCGGCAAGCGGCACGGAATGTATTCCATGCGCCGCCATATCTTTGAGATGTACCTCGATCAGGGCCGGATCATCCGGGGGATAGTAATAAACGCCCAATGTGTAATCTCCGGGCGCAGAAGGCAGATCGACCGGGCAGACCTCGATCCTGAAAGGCACCTTAAGGGGTGTGCGCCCTGATGCTTGGATAGTCAACTGGCCCTCGTAAGTTCCGGGCGCCGCATTGGCGTCAACAGGCACATCCAGCCAGAAAAACAGGTTTTCTCCTTTGGGGAGAGGCTTGACAGAGGGGCCTTCGAGAAGGCGCGTGCGGATACCGAAAACCTTGCTCCAGCTCCCTTCCAGGCGGGTGGCCGCATAGCGCCCCTGATAGAGCGCGGGTTTTGTTTTCAACTCGCCGTTTTCCCCTGCAGGGGGGACAGAAACCGAAACCTCGACCCCTGAGATTTCTTCCAGGGCTTTGACACCGAAAGCGAATGGCGCGACAGCTCCCCGCGGCACTCTTTCATCAAGCGCTTTCACCCGGTCTATGTCCCGGGGATTGGCATAAGGCCAAGCCCCCACCAGCTCTTTGCGCTCAAAAAAGAGCAGACCGGCCTCTATCTCCTTCTCCCCTGGCTGTGGGGCCGGCTGGGACTCGATTATCCTTCCGGCTGTATAGACATATTTGTCCTCGGGTTTGCGGCCCAGATGACTGGAAAAGGTGGCCGCGTAAGCCATCCAGTCTTCACCATTCACCAGGGCTGTCTCACCGAGCCAGACTTTGCCTTTTGCAGGGTGAACCAAGACAACGGCCCTGGCGGCTGCGGTGTTTGAAGGAATTTTCAGCGCACGGGTGTAACATCTCCAGGGCCGGGTCATTCCCAGAGCATCTTCAGCCACCGAGGCGTTGATATTGTATAACAAAGAATCGGCCTTAAGCGCGCCGGCTTCATCAAACAGCTCGAGGCGAGCTTCAAAAAGTGCACCCATGCCCCTCTCGCTCCTCAAGGCAAAACGGAAAGAGACCGTCTTTCCGGGAGTCACCTGGATCATAGGCCCGGCGAGCCTGAGCACGGCTCCTGAAGCTGCATCTGCGAGCAGAGCGTCTTTTCTCTCACCCCTGTCAAGATAAGTCTCGCCTGAAACAGAAACAGTGCCGGATGTATCCCAGGCCGCAGGACCGCTGTCTGTCTGGAGCATCCATTCAGAAACCGGCCCCGCCTTCCTGCAGCCGCTCAAGGATAAAAGGGCAGTGTAAAGAGCAGCGGCTAAGAGAACAAACCCGCCAGGCTTGATCATTCGGCCTCCTGAATCGCTTTTATTTGTGAAAAATAAAAAGTTAGCCGAGATTTACCCCAAGACGATAACTTCTTCAAATCTTTATTGTTACACTAAAATACCCTTGAGCGGGACATAAAGCAAATTGTTTTTACACAGGTGTGGAGAAAAAATAATCGCCGGTAAAAAACCGGCGATCTTTTTGCACCCGAAATCCTTTTTTGGCTTTAATCCTAACCTTGGAAGATTATATATCCGTGTTCGCACAGAAAAGGTTGGCCTAAAGTTTTCCACAGAAATTTCAAATCTCCAGGCTTTATCTCCTCTAGCCAGCAGCAGCCGTGATATGCTGATCCTTCCCCTGGGAAACCTCCGGCTAAGGGCCCATCCGCCTTCTTTGACTGAAACACGGTCTTGTCGGGCCCTTGACCATAGCAATCCATTTTTATCTTGTGTTCCTGGTCTCCCTGTAATTTCTATTCGGGCATTCTTTGGCGACTTGATTGAACTCTTCGAGAGTGATCTTCCTGCGAAAACCGTCCTTGTTTTCCAGTTCCACAAGCTCATTGAACAGGTCAAAGTTGGATACCCGCTCGGTTTTTCCCTCCCCGGTGATAAACTCCCGGCCCTCTTTGGGAAATTTCCGGATCTGATCCTTGTAGAAATCTCTCTCGTAAATCAAACAGCACATCAGTCTCCCGCAAATGCCGCTTATCTGGGAGGGGTTGAGAGAGAGCTTCTGGTCTTTGGCGGCACGCAGGGTGACCGGCTCGAAATCGTTCAGGAATGTCGTGCAACACAGTTTGTAGCCGCAGCGGCCGCATCCGCCGATCCTTCTTGCTTCATCGCGCACACCGATCTGTTTCAGCTCGATCCTGGTTTTAAAAATAGCCGCCAGGTCTTTGACCAGCTGACGGAAATCCACGCGTTTTTCCGCGGTAAAGTAAAAAATGATCTTGTTCCCGTCGAACTGCCACTCCGCATCCACTAGTTTCATGCCCAGCGCGCGCTCTGCAATTTTCTGGTGGCAAATTTTCAAAGCCTCTTCCTCTTTGGCGCTCATTTTCCCCAGATATTCTATTTCCTCCCTGTTGGCCAATCTGTTGATAGCAGGGAGCTCGGTTCTCTTTACCAGATCCTTTCTGTGCGCCATCATTCCTTTCTGAACGACTTTGCCCAAATCTTCTCCGCGATCCACCTCCACAATTACATAATCGCCGATCTTTAGCTCGAGATCGTTTTTATTGAGATAATACTCCTTACGCTCTCTTTTAAACTGGACTTCGACTATCTCAGCATCCATAACCAGCCACCTCTCTCATTTTATGCAGGATCGACCAACCCAGGAGACGCAAGTTCACGTTCCGGTCGAGCGCGTCTCGCAAATTGACCATTCTGCCGAGTAAATTAAGTAAAGGCCAAACATCAGCAACGCGGGCGGAATATTCCCTGACCAATCCACTTGACCCGGCTGCACCCTTGGCGGGCTCAGCCGAATCCGCCCCTGCGATTCTCGACAATATGACATCGCGCAAAGCCTGGGTGAGAAAGGCAAGGTAGCGCTCGAAATCTCCCCGATTCCACATCGGCCCATTTCTCTCATTCACCAGATCATAGCAGCCCTGGGTACCGGGGTCGAGCACTGCCTGAAAGGTCTTCTCAACCCAGACCTTCCGCATTTGAAATAATTCGTGATCTTTCATTCTCAGAGCCGCGGTCAAGTTGCCGTCCGCTGCAGCAAGGAGCTCCCTGGCCTGGTCTTCGGGAAGCCCGAAACGCTCTGAGAGAACACCCAGACAGGTTGACAGCCTGGGCCGGGTGACCTGCAGCCTCTGGCAGCGGCTGAGGATTGTGGGAATGAGGCTCGAGGGCCTCTCTGTGCACAGAATCAATGTCACATCAGGCCGCGGCTCCTCCAGAAGCTTGAGAAAAGCATTGGACGCTTCAATCCTCAGGCGGTCTGCGCCGCTGACAACAAACACCTTCCGCCGGCCTTCATAGCAGCTCCTGGAGGCCTCGGTCCGGATGCGGCGCACCATGGCCAGATGGTGCTCACTCTTTTCCGGAAACTGGATCTCGAGCCAGGGCGCTGATCGTTTTTGCCCGAAAACCTCGGCCAGCTTCAGCTCATCGATCCGCTCCCCGCGGTAGAAACTGCCGGGAAGGGGAAAGATCCAGAAAACATCCGGATGGTTCAGGGTCTCCACTTTGCGGCAGGCCGGACAACTGAGGCAGGGCGCGCCTCTGCCTCCGCTGGAGCTGCAGTTAAAAGCAGCGGCAAGCCAGAAAGCGAGGCTCGATTTCCCGCTTCCATCCGGGCCGAAAAAAAGCAGGGTCCCGCCCAGGCGATCCCGGGCGAGTGCTGCCTGGAGCATCCGGGACTCCAATTCCTTATCCAGCAGCTCGGTCAGACCTAGCGGATTCTCTTTATGATTTTCCTCACCCATTTTGGAGTATGACTTTTAAAAGCGACAAATGAAACCCGCTCTCCTGCCGGCTAGAGCTTTTTGGCCAGCCAGAGCATAGGGTCTACAGTCTTTGCTCCCTCGCGGATCTCAAAATGGAGCATCGGGCCTTCGAGCGAACCGGTCGAGCCCACACTGGCTATTTTCTGGCCTCCGCTGACAAAATCTCCCACATCTACGAAGACATCACCCAGATGGGTATAGGAGCTGTACATTCCCGCCCCGTGGTATATAAATACCGTTTTGCCATAGCTGCGGTACCACTCGACCAGCACCACCGAGCCCTCGGCAACTGAGACCACATTCTCGCCGTATTCGGCTTTGATATCGATCCCGTTATTGATTATCCTGGTATTGGTGATTTCATCCCGATACGGTCCGAAACCGCGGATCATTTTACCTCCGGGCACGGGCCAGATAAGCTGTCCCTTTTTCCCCTCGAGATAGGAGGTTTCAGGGGGCAAGACCCGGCCTTCGCGCTTTGCCTGTTCGATAGCTTCCAGGCGACGGCGCTCCCACTCAGCGATAGTGCTCAGGATCCGATCTTTATCTGCTTTTCTCTGCTCCAGGGCCTTGAGCACCTCGGCCCGCTGGGCTTTTACGGTTTCGAGGAGTTTCTGACGCTCTGCCTCGGCGGTTTCGAGTTTCTGCTGCTCGGTCTCAAGCTGGGCCTTTCGCTCGATGCGCAGGGCAAGCTTGCGTTCCGACAGGCGCTTGTATTCGCTGTAAGTGTGCTGAAGATCGCTCACCTCGTGCACCAGCCGCTTGTCCTGGGCCGCGATCAGAGTGAGATACTTAAAGCGCTTCAACAGGTCGGTATAGGAATGGCTGCCCAGAAGCACAGATACGTTGTGAAGCTGTCCCTGCTTGTAGATCCCGCGCAGGCGGAGATAGAGAATCTTCTTTTTCTCCTCCAGCTTCCGGGCATAGTTTTCCAGCTGACGGTCGATATAATTTATCTCGGTTGTGATCTCTCCGATCTCGCTGTTCAAGCCCTTAAGCGTCTTCTTTGACTCGTCGATCTTCCGCTCGTAGTCGTATATCTGGCGGATGATACTTTGCTCCTTTTTCTCGAGAACCTTGGCCCGGGCATCTTTGGCCTCGATCTCACCTTCTATTTTTTCCAGCTGGCTCTTGGATGTTTTTATTTTCACCTCTGCCTGGCGAATCTTCTCTTTCTGCGCCGGAGAATCCCGCCAGGAGCCAAGAAGCATTAAAGCCAGGCAAAAGGTAATAAACCTGCATGTGAAACAATCCATAACGCTGTGACGCATAGCAGGTACCTGCCTTGATTTGAACTTCGGCCAAAAATATTCGAAATTTTAAGGCCTTTCCTATGGCAGATGCATCAATCGGAAAATGTTACTGCCCGGGCGCAAAGCCACAAAAGAACAAAGTGTTAAACTGTTTATTGTCCTTTGGCTCCTTTGCACTTTCCCTGATCTGCTGTCAGGTGCCTTTGGGCCTTAGCCTCTCTGCCCTTTTTTTCACCGTTAAGCATTCCGGGAGACAATCTCCCGCATCGGATTTTTCAGAAATCTAGACCCGCCTTAGATAACGGCCCAGGGAGATCCAACTGCCTACAAGACCCATTACTGCTCCGGCCAGCATGGTGCAGGCATAGTATTTATCCGTGAAGCTTGTTATCGGCGCCACTTTCTTTGAAAAAATCTCGGTGACCCCGTAGATCACTCCGGCTGCGATAGTCCCGCCGATCAAGCCTTTGAGAAAACCCTCGACCAGGAAGGAGCTCCTGATAGAGCCATTGGTCGCTCCGACTATTTTCATGATGAAAATTTCTTTCCGGCGGCTGAAAATGGCGATTTTTATGGCACTGGAGATAAGAATGATCGCAACCAGGGCCAGTATCGTTCCCGAGACCGCACCCACCACGCTGATCACGTGCTTTAGAATTTCCATCCGGCGCAGCCATTCCCGACCGTAATCCACCTCCTCGACAAAAGAAAGCTGCCCGGCCGCTTCCGCCACATCTTTGACATGCAGCGTGTCCCGGTAACCGACTTTCATGGTGATATTAAGCGAAGCGGGCACAGGATTGGTTTCCAGGTCCTGCAGGAGGTCGCTGTTCGGGCCGAGGTCGGCGCGGAAACGTTCCAGTGCCTCTTCTTTACTCATGTAGCGCACCTGGTTTACCCCCTCGAGCCGGCTCAAATCCTCGATTGCCAGACCTACCAGCGCGGCATCCGCACTATCTCGCAGATAAACCACGATTTCCACCTTGTCTTCCAGATACCTGATCAGGGTGTTCAGGTTCAAGAGCGCCAGGGCAAAGAAACCGAGCACCAGGAGGCTGAAACTGGTCGCCACTATTGCAAAGGCTGTCATGGTCTTGGAACGGGTAAAACCCAGCAGGGCTTCTTTAAAAGAACGCAGCATTGTCTCCTGTTATTCCTTTCAGAAAGATTGGCCTGGCCTTGATTGGGCTTTCTCCCTTTTCAAATCTGCGGATTGAAATTGCCGCTCGGCCCATCATAGATCAGCCTGCCGTTAGCCAGATGGAGCCTGCGGAAATTATCCCTTCCCTTAAGCAGGCTGTAATCATGGGTTGCCACCATCACCGCAGTGCCCATTGTGTTTATCCGGATCATCAAACGGACTATTTCCTCACTGATCGAGGGATCGAGGTTGCCTGTAGGCTCATCGGCGATCAAGATGAAAGGCTCGCTTACCAGGGCGCGGGCGATAGCCACCCGCTGCTGCTCCCCGCCGGAAAGCTCGTGGGGGAAACAGTGGGCCTTGTTGCTCAAACCGAGGTGGTTCAGGAACTTGGAAACCTGGCTGCGGATAAACGAGCGGGGAGCCCCGGTCACCTCGAGGGCAAAAGCCACGTTTTCACCCGCCGTGCGGTTTTCCAGCAGGCTGAAATCCTGGAACACTATCCCCAGCTTTCGGCGCAGGTACGGAATCCGCCGTTTTTTAACCTTCAGGGAACTGAGATTGGCGATAACCACCTCGCCGGAGAGCGGCTCCAGCTCATGGTAGATCAGCTTCAACAGAGTGCTCTTACCGCTTCCGCTGGCCCCGGTCAGAAAGACAAATTCGCCCTTGTCGATATGAAAGCTCAGCCCTTCGAGAACACGCCCTCTGCGCGCGTAACCGGTCGCAACTTCCTTGAAAATGATCATTCTGTTCCCCGAATGCGCTTGTTCAGACTCAAACTGGCAGCGAGACTCACCGCCTCGACCATGCTGGAGGCATCCGCGCAAAGCTGGCCCGCAATATCAAGCGCGGTGCCGTGGTCCGGCGAGGTGCGGATAAAGGGGAGGCCGAGCGTTATATTCACTCCGCGGCCGAAAGCGTGCATTTTTATCGCTATCATTGCCTGGTCGTGATAGGCGGCGATCACTGCATCGAACTCGCCTCTGGCCGCCCGGACAAAAACGGTATCTGCCGGATACGGTCCACTCGCACCAAGCCCCTCGTCTTGCGCAGCACGGACAGCGACCGCGGTAATTCTCTGGTCTTCATCCCCGAACAGGCCGCCGTCCCCCAGATGCGGATTGATCCCGCAGAGCGTAATACGCGGGGAGCCGATCCCGAACAGCTCACCAAGAGCGCGGTGCGTGATCCTTATTTTGCCGAGCAGAAGGTCCGCTGTGACCAGCTCAGTCACCCTGGCCAGGGCCACATGGGTGGTGGCTGGGACCACCCGCAGCCTGTCTCCCACCAGCATCATGGCGACTTCCACATTGCCTGCCAGAGCGCTGAGCATCTCGGTGTGGCCCGGGTAGCGGTACCCGGCCAGGTTAAGCGCACTTTTATCGATCGGCGCAGTAACTACGGCATCAGCCCGGCCTGAGCTTACGAACTCGACCGCTTTCCCGATCGATCTGCCGGCCCACAGGCCGCAAAGCCGGGGATTTTCGAGCAGGAACCGCCTGAGCTCATCGCGAGAAATCTTTTGCGGGAAATTATCTCCCGGACCGAGAACCTCGACCACCGAACAAAGGGCCTTGTTCACAGGCTCAGGAACCTCAGCGGCTTCAGGCCACAGGCTTGCGGCCACAGCCTTGAGCACCTCCGCCACCCCGATAATTACCGGCTCGAACCTGCCGGCAGCTCGGGGATCGACAAGCGCCTTAAGCAGCACCTCGGGACCGATCCCCCGGGCGTCTCCCATGGTGAGTGCCAGGCGCGGCGGAGCGCCCGCTTCCCCACTTCCCTGGCTCATGGTTCCGGCCAAGCTCTCACTCCAGTCCGCCGGCCAGCGGCGACCAGCCTTTGAAGCGGATGTCGATGTATGTTTTTTTACGAAGCTTGTCCACAAAAGCCTCGATTGATTTTTTTTGGGCCAGGCGCTCCATAATCTGCGCGCTCACATCGCCGAACTTGAAAGGAGCCGCCTCTTTGCGCTCCAGCTCCAGTACCAGAAGATAGCCTGTAGGCTTCAGCTCGACAATCTCGGAGATCCTGGAGGGTTTTCCGGGCACGGGGGTCAGCTTGCCTCTCAGAGCTTGCCGCACATTCTGCGGAAGGCTTTCCAGGATCGTGAAAGCGGGAGATTCCGAGAGATTATCTGTCTCCTCGCTGAACTCTTTGGCCAGCTTGAAAAATTTATCGCCTGTCAGAACCCGCTGGCGGAGCGAGTCGGTCAACTGATAAGCCCGCTCCCAGTCCGCGTCTTTGATTTCAGTGGCCGCCAGAATGTTCCGGGCCCGCACTTCTTTCTGACGGCGGGATTCCACTCTGATCAGGTGCCAGCCGTACTTGGTCTTCACCTTGCGCACCTCGCCGACTTTCATGTCGAATGCCGCGTCCTCGAATTCCTTGACCATATCCCCCTTGGAAAAAAAGCCCAGATCGCCCCCTTTGGGAGCCGTAGGCCCATCCGAGTATTTTTCAGCCAGGTAACCGAAATCAGCCCCGTTATTATACATCTTCAGAATGGAATCAATCCGCGTCTCCGCCTGATCCAGCACGTCCTTACCGGGCCTGGGAGAGATCACCAGGTACTGGTACTTTATCTGTTCCGGGCTGTTACCTATAGACTGTGTCTCGAAAAATTCTCTGGCCTCCTCTTCTGTCACTTTGACCCTGGGGAACTCATGACTGTGTTCCCGAAGATAACCCTGCCGCATGAGCTCCTCCCTGGCCTGTTCTCGGTAGCTATCTCTCAGCCCGGACAGGGTCTGTCCGGCTGCGGCCACGTCGCGCAGAAAAGCATCCTCGCTCGGATAGCGGCGGCGCAATTCATTGATATTATTCTCCACCATCCTGGCCACTTCCTCATCAGTCACTTCTATCTTGGCTTGCTTGGCATGGTGCAGCAGAATTTTCTTCCCGATCTCGACATCCAGCACCTCGTCGCTCAATTTGCGCAAGCCTGTTGTGTCCGATGTCGACAGGCCGGTCTCCTGCGCAGTCTGCAACACCATCCACTTTATCTCGCTGGAAAGGATTATCTCATCGCCCACCACTGCCGCGATATCATCGACAACAAACCTTTTTTCCAATGTCTGAGCCCCGGCAAAGGAATAAACAGAGGCCAGCATTACCAAAACCAGCATTCTCATATCAGCTCCAGGTAAAAATCCGGATTAAATGTCTCGAAATTGACGCTTTCCAGCCCGCAAAATTCAAAAATAATTTTCCGTTCCCGTTTTTCGTAGGGGTGCACCCGCATAAGCGCTAAGTTGTTGTAATATAACTAAGCCGAATTATTTTCAATAATTCGCAATGCCTTATAAATGATAAAGTTATATTTCATCCCTATGATTAGGAGATTTACACACCCCGCCCGCTTCGCGGGCACCCCTCTCAAGAGGGGATTTTTTCTTGCCGTTACCGGTCTATTCGCAAA